>JALOQR010000029.1 GCA_025459365.1 Fimbriiglobus sp. | reverse complement strand
CCCACCAATTACACACACCGCCCGAGATGCACACACCAGTTCACCTACTTCTTGCCGCAGGAACAGCCCATTCGCGCTGAGGTTGCTTCAAGAGTTCCGACCGGGTGAAACGAAGAAACTGTTCCACACCCAGCGGAAGGCCCAGATCGGTCGGAAAATCACGATCACGACCGGCAGCATCAGGATGGCCACGGGCAGCCCGATCCAGTCGTACGGGTCGGAAACACTTTTCCCCCAGAAGACGACCCCGACGATTGCGACTCCCAGCCCGGTACGGATGGCGGTCTTCGAGACCTCTTCGCCCAGCAAGCCGGACGCGGCGAACCCGAGGACGACGGCCACGGCCGCCACCGCGAACAGCAGGACAGCGACGGTCCGCAACAGTCCCTCGCACTTCGCGGATGACATCTCGGTCACCCGTGCCGGTGGAAGCCTCGATACCCTATTCCGGCGGTCCGGGTCGGCAAGCAAGGCCCGGCCGTGCAGATGTGTGGAGTGCGTCAGGTAGTCGCACCGGCCGCCGAGGGTATAACAGCTCCACTCTGATCGAGTTGCCACGACGGACATGACCTCCCTTCCATCGATCGGGTTCCCCCACCCCGCCTTCGGACAGCAGGGCGGTGCGAGACCCCCTTCCGCACACCCTTCGGGTGTGCGATCGGGCGCCGCGTCCGATGCCCCCTCCTTCCGTGGAAGCATCCCAGACCGAGAGAGCCATGATCGACTACGGCCGGTTCGTGGTGCAGCAGTTGCGGGTGACCGAAGAGCAATGGCAGGCCGCACTCAAGCGGTCGAACGGCGAGCCGATGAAAGCGCTCGAGATGTTGAACCGCACGCCTGCCGTCTGGGCTCCAAAGGTGGACCCGACCATGGCCATCAGCGAGTACCAATTCCTTACGATCGTCCGGCACCAGGGGGACGAAGCGGCACTGGCCCGGAAGCTGGTGTGGGACGATTACCTCATCCTCGGCGAATTGGGGCAGGGGGGCATGGGGATGGTGTACAAGGGGTGGGACGTGACGGCGGGCCGGTACGCGGCGATTAAGGTGGCATCGAAGGATAACCCGCAGACCGCCCAGCGGTTGGAGCGGGAGGGGCGACTCCTCGCCCGCCTCGATCACCCCCACCTCGCACGGTTCTATAGCTCGGGCACGCATGACGGGAAACCATACCTTGCGCTGGAGTACGTAGACGGGGTGAACCTGTACCGTATGCTGAGTGACCGCAAGTTCGATCCGATCCCCTGGCGGACGGTCGCGCGGTGGGGGGTTGAACTGCTCTCGGCGTTGGAAGTGGCTCACTCCGCCGGGGTGATCCACCGTGACATCAAGGCGTCGAACGTCATGTTGAAGGGGGAGGCGACGGCGTACTCGGCCAAACTGCTCGACCTAGGGCTGGGCAAGGCGCTCGACTGGGGGGCGGACGGAGGCGTGGCCGTCGCCGGTCCGGAACTCACCCGCCGGTTCGAGATCCTCGGCACGTTCGAGTACATGGCGCCCGAGCAGTGGGGCGGTGGGAGTGAGGCACGCCGCGAGTCCGACCTGTACGGGCTTGGCATCACTCTGTACCTTGCGGTGAGCGGCAAACTGCCGTTCACCGGGCCTGGCCCCCAGCAGTTTTGGTACCAGCACACCAACAACCCACCGCCCGAGTTGGTAGGCGTGTCCCCCGTCCCACCCCGGCTGGAGGCGGTCGTCCGCCGGATGTTGGCGAAGGAACCGGCCGAACGGGGCACGGCCGGGGAACTTCGGCGGGAACTGCAGCGCGTAATCTCGGACGCCCTCACGGCCCCACCGCCACTGCCACCGTCCCCTCCCGTGCCGATAGCCCCCGCCCCGGAGGCCCGTTCCCGTCACGCGGCCGCCGCCCCCGCCCCCGTTACGAAGAAAGTTGCGTCCACGTCCCCGCGTCTAGCGGTCCCTCCCCCGCCCCCTCCGCCGGCCTTCATCGACCTACAACTGGCCCCGCGGCCGGCCGTCATGTCCACCGTGCAGGTGATCCGCACCGCCATCGACCTGGGTAAGGCGTGGGTGCGGCATTTGTCCGGGCAGAAGGACCCCCGCGTATCGGTCACGCGGTTCGAGCGGACCTCCAAGATGGACATCGAGCGGCTCACCATCGCACTGCGGGCAGGGGTCGTCGGACGCGTGAAAATGCTTGCGAGGCCTCACCGTTCGTGGATAGAATGGCTCTGTATTTTCATCGTCCTTGCAATGGTCACTAAACTGTTCCGGGTGTGGTAAACGTCCATCGGGTCTTGGTCATGCCGCTCGAACTCAAGGTACCCAACACCCCCCACCCGCACGTCGTCACCACCTGCCGGTTGGTCGGCAAGGTGGCCCTCATCTCTGGCTACACGTCCGGTTGGTACGTCTACCCGATCGACCACCGCGCCAACGTCTGCGTTAACGGCGGGGGCGTGACCCACCCGACACGCCTCCGCGTGGGTGACGTGCTCGGGCTGAAAGGGAACTCCCTGGAGGTGGTGAAGGCTACCCCACCGCCCGACGAGGAGGGTGTGCTGGCGGCGGCCACCTGTACGCTCGAGGTGCGAGTGCCGGGCCACGCCCCCGTCTCGCACTCCGTCTTGAAGTGCGTCATCCTCGTGGGGTCCTCCGAGCGGGCCGACGTCCGCCTTGCCCCACCGGCCCCCGAGTGGCACTCACTGCTGGTGTACCACGACCGGCACTGGTACCTGCACGACCTGACCGGTGGCGGGGTACGTCGGTTGACCGGTCTGCCCATGCACCGGACGATCGTCGCCAGCGGCGAAGTGGTCGAGGTGGGCGGGGCGGACGTCTGCATCCGGTACGCCCCGCTCAACCGGCTCGACCTGGAACCCGAGATCCCGCACGCCTCGTCGCCGCCCGCCCCGCCCGCTGCATGGGCAGAGGAGGCCGCGTCGCCCGTGTCCGCCTCGGCCGAACCCCAAACCCCCGTGCCCCCCGCCGCCGGCACGACGACGGTGGCCGGCGACAGCACCCCGGTGGCCGACCCCCTGTACCACACCTGCCGGCGTCTAATGGCGTGGATCATGACCGAGATGGCCGTCCTGCACAAGGCGAAGCGGCCGGGCAAGATCACCCCGCCGGCGATCACCACGCCCCCGCGGCCGATGGAGGCTACCGAGTGGTACAAGAAGAGGCTGGCCGAGCACCCAGGCGACCTCGGCCTGTTGACCGCCGTGGCCGACTTCATGAAGGGGTGCGGGTACACCGACCTGCACCGTATCGCCACTCTGGAGGTGTTGCGGTACCACCCGCATGAACCGGACGCGCTGATCGAAGCGGCGGCCTTGCTGTGTGAGCAGGCCGGCTCGACCCGCCGGCCGCTCGACGACCGGAGGAAGGACCTGGCTCGCGCCGAGAGGTTCCTCACCGCCGCCGAGCGCCTACGTCCGTCGGACCGGCTGTGCGGCGACCTGCTCGAGGAACTGGCGGTGCAGAAGTTCCTGCTCAACCCGACCCCGGAGAGGGGGCGCCCGAGTGCCCGCCCACACCCGTCGGACGCGTAACCCATGACCCTCGTGAAGGCCTCGTACCACTGCCCCTCCTGTCAGCACCTGGTGGCTGCCAGCACGGACCTGGCGTCGGTCGACACCCGCACCATGAACTTCACCCTGACGTGCCCACGGTGTCAGGCCCCTTTCCTGTTGAACATGCTGACCGGCCTGACGTCGAAGACAACGGTGCCGAATGGGCCGGCGGCGGGGGCGACGGTGTCGCCGCCCCCGCCGCCGGCACCTACCGGCCCTGAGCGGGCCAAGTGGGCGTTCGGTGAAATCGGGTCGACGCCGGCGGCCGGTGCGGATGCCCCCGCCGTTCCAACGTTCGCGCCGCTCGGCGGACCGGCCGCCCCGCCCCCACCGCCCAAGAAACCGGCGTTCGCGCCGCTTGGCGGGTCGCCGACCGCCGCGGTCGCCCCTGCGGCTGTGGTCGAGGCGGCCATACCGCCCACCCGTGCACTCCCCCCTGTTCCCCCCCCACCGCCAAACCAAGATCCCATGAGCACTCAACCATCCGCGGACCAACCGAAGCAAGGATTCTGGGCGTCGTTCAACCGCCTGCCGGCCTGGCAGCAGTGGGGGGCGATCGTCGCGGTGATCGCCCTCATTGGAGTGGGCATCTTCCTCTCCCCGCTCGGCGAGTCGCGGGACCCGAACAAGGCGAAGCCGACCCTCCCGGCTGCTGACTCGACGCCGACCACCCCGGGCGTGCCATGACCCGTGACGAAGTGTACGCCTGCACCCTCCGCCACTTCTTCAAGCCGGTCGCCGACCTGTTGTACGACGACGCGCACGACGACGTGTCGGAGGTGATGATCAACGGGCCGGCGGACATCTACCTAGAGCGGGCCGGACGGATCGAGCGAGCCGGGCACCGCTCCTTCCGCGACGCCGACGAGTTGATGGCCGCCGTGCGCAACCTGGCCGAGTACGTCGGGCGTTCGATCGGGGGCACGGCGCATAGCATGGACGCCCGCCTACCGGTGTTCCGGGTCGGCCCGCCGCCCGCCGGCGGGCCGGCCCAGCCGCAACAGGGGGAGAAGTTTCGCGTTCACGTCATCACCCCGCCGTGCGCGCGAAACGGGGTGTGCGTCACCATTCGCAAGTTCCGCCGGAACAACACCACCCTCGACTGGCTAATCGGCAACGGGTCGATCACCGCCGAAGCCGCCGAATACCTGCGGCTGGCCGTGCGGTCCCTGCTGAACGTGGTAGTGGCGGGCGGCACCGGGTCCGGGAAGACGTCCCTACTCAATGCCCTATCGGTGAGCATCCCGGACCGTGAGCGGGTGGTGGTGATCGAGGACTCTTCCGAGTTGCTGTTGTTGTCCGAGGCCGACCCGCTGGCGAGCGAGGCGCGGGCGGCCAAGCCGCACGTCGTCTACCTAGAGTCCCGCCCGCCGGACCCCGACGGGAACGGCGGGGTGACCATCCGCGACCTGTTCGTCGACTCCCTTCGCATGCGGCCAGACCGCATCCTGATGGGGGAGGTGCGGCGGGGGGAGGCGCTCGACCTGGTGCAGTCCATGCTGTCCGGGCATGACGGCGCGCTCAGCACTGTGCACGCCAGTTCACCCCGGCTCGCCCTCGTTCGCCTGGAGACGCTGGCCCTGATGAACGACGTGAACATGCCGGTCCACGTCGCCCGCACCCAGGTGAGTCAGGCCATCCATGTGGTGGCCCAGGTCGCCCGCTACCCGGACGGGCGGCGGCGGGTGTGCGACATCGCCGAGGTGTGCGGGTCGGACGACAAACGGGGCTACCGCCTGCGGTCGATGTTCCGCTTCGAACGCGCCGGCCGCGACCCGGACGGGGGTGTCCGCGGCCACCTCGTGCACACCGGCAAGCGGTCGCGGTTCTCCCGGCACGTGCTGGACGTATCGCCGGAGGGTGAAATTTCACGCACAAAAAAGATCTGGGGATTGAACTGCGATTGACCGTCTGTTAGCATTTCCACCCATTCAGGGTTAGGCGTAGAACTCGACACCGGTCGTCACCCCGGCCGGCTCGACTCTGGCCTCACCTCACCCCCCTCAAGGGTCAGGTGCGGAGATGACCTGGTTCGGCCCCTCCCAGTGGCTCGGCTCCCTCGTCGCCCTCCTTGGCGGGCTGTTCGGGCAGTCCGGCACGGTGCAGGTGTACGAGGTGTGGCACACTCCGAAGGGGAAGGCGGCGGTGAAGTTCTCCGACGCCGAGAGTAAGGCGAAGGCGGAGCAGGTGGCGAAGGCGATCCGCACCCTCGGCGACGCGGCCGAGGTGAAAGGGCCGGTGAACCGCGTGGTGCCGCCCAAGGTTGGCCCCGCCCCTCCTCCGGACGACAACCTGAGCAGCGGTCGGTGGTTTGACAAGAACCAGGCGAAGTACCCGACCAGCAACCTGACGAGCGAGTTGACCCCTGCCTTCGGGAAGAGTGCGGACGCCTTCATCAAGGCGATGCGGGACGCCGGGGCGACGGTGCGGGTATCCGTCACCTACCGGAGTGAGGAGCGGGCCTACCTGATGCACTACGCCTACAAGATCGCCAAAGGGCAGATCGCGGCGAAGGATGTGCCGGCGAAGGCCGGCGTGAACATCAAGTGGGACCACGGCGACGCTGCGGCGTCGAGGAAGGGCGCGCAGGAGATGGTGGACAAGTTCGGCATCGTCTACCCGCCCGCGCTGAACTCGAACCATAGCAAGCGGACGGCCATCGATATGACGATCAGTTGGACCGGCGTGCTCAAGATCACCGGTGCGGACGGCAAGGTGGTGGAGATCAAGTCCACCCCCCGCACCGGGGCCGCGAACACCGAGTTGCACGCGGTCGGGGCGGGGTATGGGCTGAAGAAACTCGTGGGCGACGGCCCGCACTGGTCGGAGAACGGGAACTGACGCCTGGTTTGCGGACCGCCATCAATCCTCGCGGGGGAGACGGAAATGTCGTTCTCATTCCTATCGGGGCTGTGGTCGTCGCTCGTCGGGTTGCTGCTCGGCGTGCTCCCCCAAGTGCAGACGGTGCAGGTGTACGAGGTGTGGCACACCCCCAAGGGGAAGGCGGCGGTCAAGTACGCCGACGCCCCGAACAGGGCGACGGCGGAGACGACGGCCGAGGGGTTACGGAAATTGGGCGGGACGGCGGAGGTGAAGGGGCCGGTGAACAAGGTGGTGGCCGCCGCCGCCCCGGCGGCCGAACTGACCTGGGAGAACGTCAAGCGGGTGATCCGCGGTCACGAGGGGGATATCCCCCACATGTACCTAGACACGAAGGGATACGTGACGGTGGCGGTCGGCCAACTGGTGTCGTCCGCTGCCGAGGCCCAGAAGTTGACCTTCATCAACCGCGCCACTGGCAAACCGGCGACCGCCGAGGAAATCGCCGCCGACTTCGCCGAGGTGTCCAAGCAGACCAAGGGCATGGTGGCGAGCAAGTACCGCCAGTATACCAAGCTGGATATGCCCGAAGACGCCCGGAGCAAACTGTACGACACCCGCGTCGCCGGCTTCCTGTCGGAGTTGAAGGGGAAGTTCCCCGACTACGACAACTACCCGGTTCGGGTCCGCGGCGCCCTACTGGACATGGCCTTCAACTTGGGCACCAACGGGCTGGTTACCAAGTTCCCCAGCTTCACCGCCGCAATTAAGGCGAAGGACTGGGCGAAGGCCGCCAAGGAGTCGAACCGGCCGGACGTATCGGCGGGCCGGAACTCCACGATCCGGCAGTGGCTCGAGGACCAAGTGGCCGCGGACAAGGCGGCCAAGCCGAAGTAGCCCCGGCCGTGCCGGGCACCCACCAGCGGAGGTTCACACCGTGAGCCGCTTGCTTCAGTTCCACCGCGACGACCGCGGCCTCGAGGCACTCCAAGTGGTGATGATCATCGCCATCGCCGCCCTGGTCCTCGCCCTGGTCAAGCTGTTCTGGTCGGACGTCAAGAACTGGGTCACCCCGCTGGTGGCCAACATCGTCGACTGGAAGAACTGACCCCGGAGGGCCGACCGATGAGGCGCATGGCCCGGTTCCACTCCGACGAGCGGGGGATGGAGACGCTGCAGGTGGTGATGATCATCGCCGTCGCCGCCCTGATCGTCGCGTTCGCACAGGCGTTCTGGCCGAAGATTAAGGCCTGGTTCCGCGAGTCGGTGGACCAGGTCTTACGCTGGCAGGGCTGACCCGTCTCGTGACCCCGTTCCGACCCCATCTGGAGGTTCGACCGTGAAGAAGTTCCTGCTCCGGTTTCACCGCGACGATCGTGGCCTCGAGGCGCTCCAGGTGGTGATGATCATCGCCATCGCCGCCCTGGTCCTGGCCTTGGTCAAGCTGTTCTGGGGGTCGATCAAGACCTGGTTCACCGAGCTGACCGACCCCATTCTGAACTGGAAGAACTGACCTCCGAGCTCTCGCCATGTCTGCCGTGTCGCCGCCTACCGGGGAATCCGAGACGGGTTCCCCGGTGGCCCAGAAGCCCGACGACGGTCCGCTGCCGTACGGGCGGCGGTACTGGCTCTCGGCGCTGCTCGCCCCCGTGCCCCTTCTGCCGCTGTGGGTCGTGCTGGCTCGGGCGGTGGGCGCCCCGCTTCGCCTGGCCGCCGCCGCCGTTGGGCTGCTCGTCCTCCTGCTGGCGGTGGTGGTCGTCACCGACTTGCGGGTCCGCCGCATCCCGAACTGGGCGACCTACACGGCCGCCGGCTGGGCTGTCACACTCCTGCTCCTGTCGGCCGTCGCTGGCCACTGGGCGATCCCCGGGGTGGCCGACGCCGACGGGATCCCGACGACGCTCGCCATGGTGATCGGGATCCCCCCCTTTACGGCGGCACTGGCCGGGTTCGCAGCGGGGTTCGTCCCCATGCTGGCTTTCTACGCCCTGTTCGGCGGCGGGGCCGGCGACGTGAAACTGGTGGCCGCCATCGGCCTGCTCGTCGGGTTCCCGGCCGTCTTCCAGGTGCTGCTGTACACGTTCCTGGTCGCCGGCGCCTTCGCGCTCGTGTACCTCGTGTGGAAGGTGGGGCCGGGCGGGATGCTGGCCGGCCTGGGCAGCCGGCTCTTCCCTGGGCGTGTCCGCCCGCCGGAAACCACTGTCGGCGAGACGGTGCGGGCGAAGGTGCCGATGGCCCCATTCATCGCCGCCGGTGTGATCCTGGCGGCAATGCTCACCGACTGAAAGGAGGCGACAGTGACGCGGACCCGCTGGCGGCGAGCTGGGATGGCCGCCCTGGAGGTGGTGCTGGCCCTCGGGGTTAGCTTCCCCCTGGCGGTCAGCATCTACTGGCTATTCGAGCGGGGGGTGGAGCATTTCTACTTCGCGCTCGGTAACTCGGTCGGGTGGCCGTACATGTAACCGGAGTACGCCATGGGCGGTGCAGGCGAGTACATCTGCATGGACCCGGTGTGGGCCTGCTGGGCGGTCGGCGTCGTCGTGTTGTTGGCCGGCGGAGTGTGGGCTGCCCGCCGGTTCCGCCGGCCGGACCTGCGGCGGCTAGCGGCCGACGAGCACGGCACGTCCTACTCGCTCGGGTTCGTGATGGTCGCCCCGCTCTACCTGTGCTTCCTGCTCGTAGTATTTGAGTGCACCATGCTATTGGTGGCGAAGGTAGGCACCATGTACTCGGCCCACGCCACCGCCCGGTCGGCCGTGGTGTGGCGGACTGCCGAGCCGGCCGACCTCCGTACCGAACGAATAGACCAGGCCGCTTTTACCGCCATGGCGCCGTTCGTCAGCGCCCGCACTCGGGACCTCGTCAGCCTGAACGGCCCGCCACCCTCGCACGCCTACTGGCAGGCGGCCGAGTTCGCCCTGGCCTATGAGTGGTACACCCGCGGGGCGGCCGACGCCCCCCCACCCGTCCCCCGCCCGTACCCCCGCGGCAACGCCCCGTCAGACTACCTGGTGCGGAAGTACCTCAACGCCGCCGCCCGCACCCGCTATTCGGTGAGCGGGGACACTGCCACTCCGGGGGCGGATGTGACGGCGGTGGTGCGCTACCGCGCCCCGTTGTACATCCCCGTGGTGTCCCGGTTCCTCGACCCGGACGGGGTTTGGCCGTACGAATACACCATCGAATCGCGGGCGGTGCTGCCGAACGAGACGCCAGTGTCGGACGACCGCAGGCTGGGCATCGAATACCGCTCCCGCTAACCCGCCGAGACGCCATGCCCCGCCCCCGTCTGCCCGAGTGCGTCGTCGCCGGTGAGACCGGCATGGTCTCCCTGCTCTCCCTGCTGGCCGTTCTCGGCCTGCTTGTGCTGTTTGGCCTGCTGGCGAACGTCGGCCGCACCGCCAACCAGAAGGTGGAGGTTCAGAACGGGGCCGACGCGGTGGCGTACTCGGGCGGGAACCAACTGGCCCGCGGGATGAACACCGTCACGGCGGTAAACCATCTAATCGGCGAGTTGTCCGCGTTCGTCATCCTGCACCACGGGTTCGGCGGCGACCCGCTGGTCGGGCGGGGGCAAGCCCCGACCACGCCGAACGCCGAGCGGGTGCTGCTGCCGGCGTCATACCAACTGGCTGTCGTCGCCTCGCGGCTTGGCGGCTTCCCCGAGCCGAACAAGGATGGGTACGAGAAGGTGCGGGACAAGCCGGACGACGACGCCCGCGACGTGGGAGGGGCCCTCTGGGACTCCCGTATCCGTCTCAAGCACATCGCAGTCTGGTCGTACACCATCCACGCCATCGGCGGGTTTCTGAGCGCCGTCGCCCAGTACATCCCCGTATTCGGACCGATCATCAAGGGGGTGCTGACCGTCCTGTTCATCGCGCCGGCGATCGTCTTCGAGTACAAGGCGTATCAGGAAGCACTGGTGCTGAACGCCCTCGAGCAGGGGGCGAAGGCGCTCAAGCCGGTCCGGCAGGTGGTCGAGCGGGCCATCATCCCCGGCCTTCGGTACTACACCGTCGCCGTCTACTGGAACACCCCGCGGGTGGCCGAGGTGGCAGCCGAGGAGGTGGGCAACCGCGGGCTGGTCGAGGGGAAACTGTTCCCGGGGTTCCTGAAGAACCCGAGCTGGCCGCTGCTGGCTCTGCCGCTCACCCCAGAGGGGGAGCGGCCAACCGTGCCGGTGCGGTCGCAGCTGCTGCGGGCGACCACCCCATGGGTGCAGTACTGGCGGGTGCCGTGGCTGCGGTTCGGCGAGGACGCCCTGCTGCTCGCCCGGTTCAAGCCGCACTATTGGGACCGCACCGACGAATACTCACTCACCCTGACCGACCGTTTCCGCCGCGAGGGCGGCGTGCTGCTGTACCACCTGAACGGCTACGACCCGGACCGCGAGGAGAAGGGGAGCGAGGAGTGGCAGACGGCGGACGGCAGCCGGCAGGCGGACCGCCAGTTCGCCGTGGTCGGGTTCGGCCACCGTGGACGAGCCGAGACCGCGTCCTACGGGGTGTTCCGCCAGGCGAACCCGCACGGCATCGCCGCCTACGCCCAGGCGTTCGTTTACAACGCCAACCCGAACCCGCGGACGACCGGGGGCGGCTTGCAGCCGCGAGTGGCCTACGACACCCTGAACTGGGTCAGCCCGGTGTTCGATCATCCCGGCCAGCGACCAGTGGACACCGACCGCTACAGCCCGATCCCGAACGTGGCGGAACCGCGGGTGCGTGTCAACTGGCAGGTGAAGTTGGTGCCTGCCACCCGTGTTGCCGATAGCATCTGGTTCCAGCGGGGCGAACTGGGGGAGGTGATGCGCCGCACCGCGCCGTTCCATCTCGGGATGACGGGCACACACTGACCGACCACCGAGTCCCGACCGAGTCCGAACCCGCACTCGCCACCATAGGGAGGCTCGCGATGACCCGCCACCACCGCCGCGGAATGGCCCCGCTCGAGTTCGTCATCGTCTTCCCCCTCCTGCTCGCGCTTACGGCTGCCCTCTTCCTGATCGCACGGGCCGACCTGGCCAAGTCGTTGACCGCCACCACCGCCCGCCATGACGCCTGGGCTGGCCGGGCGACGGTGCCGGCCGGCAGTCCGCTCGCGCTCAACCCCGACCCCGCGCAGTCGCTCTCCGCCCGGACCGCCACCCGCCCGGTGCCGGGCGGGCCGCTGTTCAAGGGCGAGTTCACCGCCGAGTCGCGGGCGGCGGTGTACGCCCACCCGTGGGACTGGCGGGGGGTGCCGTTCGACGGCGGCCGGTCGGCGTTCGAGTTCCATGACCACGAGTTCAGTCTGCTTATCGGCCAGATCCCCGAACTACGACAACTCGCCGCGTTCCTCGGTGGCGGGATGCAACTGATCGGGTTCATAATGGACCCGACCCGCAACCCGGTGTTGTCCGTGTTCCGTGTCATCGGTCCCGTGCTGAACGCCGTAGTCGTCGTCGCCGGGATGATCCTCGAGTACGGCACCGCCCCACTCCTCAGCGTGCTCAACGGCCTCCTCAAGCCGATCATCTGGGCGACCGAAGCAATCCTCCTGCCGTGGCGCGCGGTACCCGGCTTTCTCCGCCCCCGTTGGGTGCGGCGGCTCTTCAATTTCCTCAACTGGCTGTACTCGGTCGAGGACATGCTGAACGTCGGCACCTGGGCGTGCCACAACCTGTACGCGGCCTCGCAGGGGCGGAAGGGCAACTGGCAGGGGAACATCCTGGTGCGGTTCATGAACTTCAGACCCAACCCGTGAGCCCCATCGTGCCCCCGCCTACACCGCCGCCGGCAAGCGCTGTCGTGCCCCCTCCCCCGCCCCCGCGGCCGGTGTGGGTTCGGGTCTTCTCCGCTGCGCTCAAGCTGGCTGTCACCGGGCTGATAGTGGTCGCCGCGTGGCAACTGATCGTAGCCTATCGCGGGACGTTCGACGCCGCCCCCATCGGCCCGCCCCCTACGCCCCCCTCTCTGCCCACCGCCGACGCCGATTGGCTTCTCGAGTCCGGCGGGTGGTCGCTCGGCGACAGCCCGTGGCGTGCCACCCGTAGTGCGGCCACCACCGCCGAGAAGGACGCCCGGTTGTCCGCCGCCGGCGACCCCACACCGCCGCGAACCGAGCACCCTCTTGAGGCGGCCGTCGTCGCTTGGGTGAAGCAGATCGACCCGGCACCGGTGCGCGACGGCCGGGTGACCTCGTACAAAATGACCGTTAACCGCACGACCTTCCGTGGGGTGGTGGAGGGAACGCCCGACGGCGACCGCCTGAGGCTCGGCCAGATCGCGTGGCCGGGCGAGGGCGGGAGATGGGAGATGGTTGAACTCGTCCCGCTGACAGGCGTCGCCGCTCCGGCCGCTGAACCACTCCTGCCGACCCCGGCCGACACCTCCGTGCTCGCCCGTCGGTGGGCTGGCGAGCGGGTGGCGGCCGAAGTGCTCGGCCCGTTGCCCGGCGGCCGAGATACTGCGGCCGAGTGGCGGGCCGCCGGCTGGAAGGCCACCCCCGACGGGACCGCCGCGGCGGTCGTGTGGGTCCGCGGGGGCGACACCCGCGTGGTGGTCCGTCTGTCCGCCCCGCCGACTGCCCCGGGAGGCGACTACCTACTCGTCTTCCTTCCCCGCCCGGAGGCGGCCCGATGAACAAGACGGTGCTGACGATCCTCATCCCCCTCGGCCTGGGGATCACGGCCGGGGTGTTCAACCTGCTCGCGGTGCGGGCGGCCACTGGCACCGTCGACCTGACGGTGGTGAAGGATGACCTGAAGGGCGGGACGGTCCTCACCGCCGAGATGCTGGGCCGGCTGAGCGTTCGGGCGGACCCAGGCGTGTTCCGCTCGGCCGTCAAGTACGAGGATCGCGGGGTACTGATCGGCCGGTCGGTCAACCGCCCGCTCGCGGCGGGTGAGGTGCTGCTGGTGGCGGACGTGCGGTCGACGGGCACCTTCGACGTGCGGGCGAACCTGCGGGCCGGGGAGCGGACCCTCACCCTGACCGTCAAGCAGAACCGCGTGGTGCCCGGGTTGCGGGTGGGGGACGAGGTGGAGGTACTCGTCCACGGGGTGGCGGAGGTCGAACCCAGGCCGGCCCGCGACGCAGGACCGACCTACCGCCCGGTCGGCCCGTTCCGGGTGGTCGGGTTGGACGACCGCTCCGCGTCCGCGGGGGGCGGCTTCCGCGACGACGAGCGGCAGGTGGTGGTCGCGTACGCTGCCGGGCGGGACATCGCCCCACTGGAGCGGGCGCACCGCGGGGAGGGGCAGGAGCGGGTAGTAGGCATCGAGTTCGCACGCCCCAACGACAACTGACCCCCGGAGGCCCCGCTCATGCGGTTCGAGGTGATCGACGGGAAGCTGAGCCGGCACAGCGCGTCGGTGCCGGTCACCCGCGGGATGAATGCGGTGCTCATCGGCAACAGCCGCGAGTGCCACGTGCGGCTGAAGTCGTCCGGGGTTGGGGAGGTGGCGGCCGGGCTGGCGATGGACCAAGATGGGTGGTGGTTTTACAACCTGTCCAGGTCGAATCCGCCGCTGGAGATGACCGTCGGCCCAGTGCACGAGCGGCTGGACGACCGGGAGAAGGGGCGGCCACCGGTTGCCGAGTGCGTACTGTGGCAGGCGGACACACGCGTGCTGGTCGCCACTCCCCGCCTGAAGGTGCGGGTCGATCGGTTCGAAATCACTGTCGCATTTGAGGCGGACGAGTTCGACGCCCAGCGGGCGGACGAGGACCGCCAGGACCGGCAGATGACGACCCTGGTCCGGGAGGTGCACACAGCCCTACTGAACGAGTTGGTCACACCGAACTCCGACCCGAAGGAGAAGTACCGCGACGAGTACATCCTCCAACTGGAGAAGCGGATTGAGGGGGTCGCCAGCGGGCGGCGGGACTTCCCGAATACCGACCTGACGCAGACAGCCCTGGGCGACCACATGGCCGGGGTGGCTGTCCGCTCCGAACTGATCCGCCAGCTGATCGCCGACTCCGGGGAGAGTGAGCGGCGGGCCCGCGGGAGCGACCCGTCGGACGCACAGTGGGTGCGGATGCGGTCCGGGCTGCACGCCCAGGAGGACGAACTGAAGGGGCTGGTGGGACGGGCGAAGGATGACCTGGCCCGGCACCTGGCTGCCGAAGGGGCGGAGGACGCCGCCGACCTGTCGGCAAGGATGAAGGGGGTGGCGGCCCGCTTCTGGGCGTTTTGGAAGGAACTGCTGGCCGGCCCGCACGCCCCCGGGTCGACCACCCGTCGGTACCTCGCTCTGCGGCGGCTGAAGGAGGAGATCAAGGACTATTGGTACGGGTTTGGCCCGCTCGAGGACCTGCTCGACGACCCGACGGTGACCGAGATCATGGTGGTCGACCGGGACCACGTGTTCGTCGAGACAGGCGGACAGATCGAGCTGTCCGGGCGGCGGTTCCTGACCGACCCGCAGACGGTGATCGAGAAGATCGTGAACGACGGCGACCGCGAGCTGAACACCAGCCAACCGGTGGTGAACGTGCGGATGCCCAACGGTAGCCGGGCGAACGCCGTCGACCGCTGCCTGGCCCTCCGCGGGTCGTGCCTGACCATCCGCCGCTTCCCGAAGGCGCGGCTGAGCATAGACGCCCTGATCGCCAACGGCTCCCTCACCCCGGCGGTGGCCGCCTTCCTGAAGGCGGCGGTGGTGAACCGGCGGAACGTGCTCGTGTCGGGCGGCACCGGGAGCGGGAAGACCACCCTACTGAACGCCCTATCTCAGTTCATCCCGGACAAGGAGCGGATCATCACCGTCGAGGACACCGCGGAGTTGCAACTGCACAAAGCGCACGTGGTTACCCTCCAGGCCCGCCCGGCGAACACCCAGCGGGAGGGGGAGGTGAGCATCCGCGAACTGGTGAAGAACAGCCTGCGTATGCGGCCGGACCGGATCGTGGTGGGCGAGTGCCGCGGGGCGGAGGCGCTGGACATGCTCCAGGCCATGAACACCGGGCACGACGGCTCGCTCACCACCCTGCACGCCAACTCCCCGGACGACGTCATCCAGCGCCTGGAGACCATGTGCCAGATGGCGAACAAGGAGTTGCCGGTCGAATCCGTTCACCGCATGACAGCGTCGGCCGTTGACTTGATCGTGCAGTTGACGGCGGTGACGGTCACCCACCGTCGGCCGGACGGAAGCGTTGCCCGCAAGCGGCGGAAGGTGGTGAGCGAGGTGGCCGAGGTCGAGGGGCTGTCGGCCGACGGACGGGTGCAGGTGAAACCGCTGTTCGCCCGCACGCCGGCCGACGGCCCCCTCCGCCCGACCGGTCGCCTGCCGACCTTCCTGCCCGACATGATCGCCGCCGGGTTGGTGGACAGCCCGCTCCCGTTTCTGGCCGACCCGCCCCCAAACCCCGCTCCCGCCCGATGATGACCCAGGCCGCGTACACACTGCTCGGGTCGCTGGCCTGCGGGCTGGCCGTTGCCCTCGGTTCCATACAACTGGTGCGGCTGGCCGACCGGGTGAACCAAGGGTATACCGCCGACCTGCGGGATCGTATGACCCGCGCCGGCATGGACGACACCGCCCTCACCCGGTGGATGCGGGTGAGGGTGTTCGGGGCGGTGGCGGTCTGGCTGGTCGGGTGGCTGCTGTTCGCCGCTCTTCCTGTCGGGATCATGCTCGGAGTGTTCGTCTACCTGCTTGTGCCTTTCCTGCTGGAGCGGGAACTGCTCGCCCAGCGGACCCGTATCCGGGACCAGTTGGTGTCCGCCACCCGCAACCTGGCCAGCCAGGTGCGGGGCGGGGTGACGCTGGTCCGCGGGCTGACGGTGGTGGCCGACCAGACGCCCCCGCCGCTCGGCCTGCTGCTCCGCGAGTCGGTCAACCGCTACCACCGCGGGATGGCCCAACTGCCCGAGGTGCTAGGCGAGTTGAAGGACCGCCTCCGGATGGATTTCGTCGCCCTGTTCACCGTCGCCCTGTCCACTAGCGTCCGCAAGGGCGGGCCGATTGCTGAGGTGCTGGAGAACATCGGCAACAGCCTGGAAGAGAACCAGCGAGTGGAGCGGAAGCGGGAAGCAGACACGGCTGCCGGGCGGCTGCTGGTGAGCGTGCTGGTCGCCTTCCCGTTCGTGTTTCTCGGCCTGTTCTTCTTCCTCGATCCGGAGGGCACCCGGGCGGTGTTCACCACCCTCCTCGGGCAACTCGTCCTGTGTGGGGTGGGCGGGCTCTCGTACCTGGCGCTGGCGTGGGCGCGGAAAATCCTCGGGCGGGGGGTGTAGCCGTGGCCATTTCCCTCTGGGCGATGACTCCCGAGACCGCCCTTGCCCTCGCTGGTTCGGCTGCCCTGGCCCTGGCCGTCGGCTGGGCCGCGTGGGCGTTCGGCTGGCTGGTGACGTCCGAGCGGGAGGACGCCACCGGGACGGACGACTCGGGGCGGGACCACAGGGCGGCGCTGCGGGCCGGGTCGCTCGCCTACCGCTGGTTCGAGCCGCTCGTGGACGAACTGGCGGTGCTCAACGTCGGCCGATTCCCTCAACTGGTGACGCGGCTCGACGCCGCCCTGCCACTCACCTCCCCCCTCCCGTGGATGGGGGCCGGCTTCCTTGCGGTCAAGCAGGTGGAGGGGGTGATGGCGTTCTTCGCCGGGTTCGCTCTCGGCCTGATCGCCTTCGACGCCCCGATCGCCCTGTTCCTCGGCCTACTGGCGACCGCCGTCACCCCGTACGTAGTCGTCCGCGGGGTGCTGGCCAAGGCGGAGCGGTACCGCATCACCATCCGTAACCGCCTGCCGTACACCATCGACCTGATGGCCCTGATGGTGGAATCCGGGGCGACCATCCGGGAGTGCCTGGCCACCGCCCGAGTGGAGAACGCCGGCCACCCGATCGGGGACGAACTAATGCGGGTGTGGGTGCTCATCGACAACGGCCGGCCGCAGGCGGACGCCCTGCGGGCGATGGCCGACCGGGTCGGGCAGTCCGACGTGACCGAACTAGTGAACACGGTCAACGCCGCCTCCGAGCGGGGGTTCGAACTACGTGACGTGCTGCGGCGGATGGCCGAGGTGCTCCGCACCCGCCGGGTGCAGTACATGGAGCAGGAATCCGAGCGGGCGAAGGTCCAGATCACCTGGCCCGGCATGGTCATTATGGTCGCCTGCCTGCTGATCGTTGTGGCCGTATTCGTACTCCCGGCCGTAGGCTCCAAGTGAGGAACTCCCGTGCCCGCTCTCATCCGCATTCTGGAAGGCCCGGACGCCGGCATGGAGGTGCGGGTGTACGCCCAGGAGGTGCGGATCGGCCGCGGGGTGGGATGCACGCTGGTGCTCCGCGACGAGCAGTTCAATGGCCAGCTACGGGTGACGTTCGAGCGGAACACTTACTGGGTGAAGAACGAGACCGACGAGGTCGGGTATTCGAAGGCGAAGAACAGCCCGCCGGAGGAGTTCCCGCCCAACGACAAGCGGATCTGGTACCACGAGCAGACCGTGCAGGTGACCGCCCGCACTCTCCTGCAACTGGCCATTGTGACGGAGGATGAGGGGGAGGACGAACTGGCGGCCGCCATCGTGCGGCGGACGCAGACCCCGGAGGACGTCCGGCGGAAGCGGAACCGCTTGTACTTGTTCGTTACCTTGGCGGCAGCCCCCCTCGCCGTCTTCCTGTTCCTGCAACCGGCCGACGCCCCCGACACCCCGGCGGAGACGCCGACGTCGGTGGCCCGCCAGTTCGAGGACGTGTCAGATGGCCTCCGTGCAACGGAGAGGGACCCAAAGTACGGGCGGTCGGCGACGCTGGCGGGAACCCTCCTCCGGAACGCCCGGCTGAACGAGGTGAGTGGCCGGCGTGAGCGGGCGTATACTGAGTACCAACTCGCTCGTGACGAACTTGCCCGCGCCCTCGGGGACCTCCCGACCTCGCCCCCGTCTGGGGGGGGCGGGCCGGACGACCGCATCCGTGTCGCCCACGCTTTCGCCGCCGGCCGAGTGGTGGCCCTCACCCCCCCCCGCTGACCCGCCATGCCCGCCCCTGACCCGCTCCGCCTGCTGTCCGTGCTCCGCGCCGGCCCTGACACCACCTTGCAGCGGGTGCAGCACGCCGTCTCCGAGAAGCGGTTCCTGAGTAAGTCGGCCCCGGCCGGCGACGAGCGGCTGCGGGCCAAGCTGAAGAGCGAGTACGACTTCCTCACCGCCGTCGGCGGCCCGCACTTCCTCACTGCCCTCGAATGGGACGCGGCTGCGTCCCGCCTCACCCTGTCCGACGCCCAGTGCACGCTCGCTCAACTGCTCGGGCAGCACGGCCGGCTCGACCCGACCCTCGTGGCCCGCGTGCTGTACCAGTGCTTGCAGGCCCTCGACCGCCTGCGGGCGGCCAACTTCGCCCACGGCCACCTGACCACCGACGGGGTGTTCGTCACCCCGGATGGGGACGTGGCCCTCGGTGACTTCGTCGGCTACCGCTTCGACCTGAAGTGGCCGCCGGTACGGCCGGAGTACCAGGTGCGGTACCGCGCGCCGGAGTTGATCGACACCGACCTGGAGGACACCGTCCCGGACCGTGGCCGCGGGCCGTCCCTCCCGCCGGCCGTCCGGGCCGACCTGTACTCCCTCGGCTACATGGCCATCCAGATGCTCCGCTCGGAGAGCGAGTTCCTCCGCATGTTCGGCTTGAGCGACACGCAGACCAAGTCCGACCAGGTGAACTGGGACGGCTGGCACGGCAACCTGGAACTGCCGCCCCCGAAACTGGACGAGGTGCTGTACGATGTACCCGTCGGCCTGCGGGATGTGATCGAGCCGCTCATCCAGAAGCCGCCCCAGGCGCGGGCCGGGCTTCGGGTGCACGCGATCATGGCGGACATCGTCCGCCTCGGCCTGATGTCCGACAAAAAGTTGCCGGCCTTTGGGGCCAAGGTGACGCGGGAACACGTGCCGGTCCCCCCCACCAAGCCGACCAAAGTCCGCACGCCGTCGGCTCCCCAGCCGCCGGCGCGAGACCGGCGGGTGCTGGTGCTCACCGACTCGGCCGGCCGGTCGGTGATGTTCTCCCCCGGCCGGCCGGTGGTGGTAGGCAGCAGTTCCTCGTGCGACCTGACCGTCGGCGACACGACGGTGGACCGCCGGCACACCATCCTCATCCCCAACCGGGCGACTGGGTGGCGGGCATACGACCTACGTACCTCCGGCGGCACCAACATCGACGGCGCGTCAGCGGAAAGCGGACTGCCGGTACGGACGCACTCCAAGCTGCGTGTCGGCTCGACCGAGTTGTCCGCCGCCGTCCTCCGAGGGTACTACTTCGCCAAACAGTTCCTGGTGGCCGAACGACTCCACTCCGGCCAGAATGGCAAGTTCCTCCGGGCCTTCTGGATGCAGCCGGAGAAGGGGTTCTCTACGGTGGCATTGCGGGTGTTCCCGCAGGGGTTTTCGGCGAATGAGGACGGCATCCGCCGGTTCATCCGCAGCATCCCGGACGCTGGCAAGTTCCGCCACGCGAACATCGTGTCGCTGTACCGGGGTGGCTTCGTCAACTGCCCAAAGCGAGGGCGGCAGTGGTACCTGGTCATGCGGTACATGGGCGGCGGCAGCCTACGGGAGGCCTGTCGGGACCAACCGCTGCCGGCCCGCCGCGTAGTCGGGATGGCCATCGACGTGGCAACCGCCGTCAGACAGATCCACGCCCGCGGCCTGGTCCATCGGAACATCAGCCCGTCGTGCATCTTGTTCGCAGCCGACGGCCGGGCCGCACTGTCCGACTTCCTCTTCTGCCGCCCGGAGGAACTGGCCACGTACCAGCAGGTGACCCGCTCCGGCGACAGCCTGATGCTCGACTTCGCCTACCAATCGCCGGAACTCCTGCGGGGGGGGGACGCCCCGCTCTCCTGCCAGACCGACCTGTACAGCCTCGCCGCCAGCATGTACCACGCGGCCACCGGCCGGCCCCCGTTCGAGACCAGCAGTCGGAGCCTACCCCAGATCCTAACCGCCGTGCTCACGCAACCGGTTCCCACTCCGCGGGACGTCTGCCCTGACGTGCCGGTTGAGCTGAGCGATCTGATTCAGCGGGGACTGGCGAAAGACCCGAGCCAGCGGTTCGCGTCGCCCGACGCCCTCCTGGCCGAACTCACCCGACTCGACACCCGTTCGTGGCAACACTAAGCCCTGTAGACATTACTCGTGGTTTTGGCCCGGAGGCGGATGAACCCAAGGACCAGATGCACCTAGCCGAGGAACATCTGCTTCCGTTTGTCGTACCGGGTGGCCACCCGGCGGAATTCCTTCATCTTGGCAAACAGCCTCTCTACCCGGTTCCGCTCGCGGTACGCCGCCGCGTCCAGTGGCTCCGGGTTCACCCGGTTGCTTTTGGCCGGGATGACCGGCTCGGCACCGGAATTTGCACCACCGTTCACCGCTTTATTGAGTAAGCGTCCGGCGGATCTTGCAATTACCCACAAGTTGGCGTCGTCGGTTGTGGCTTGTCGGGGTAGTGTCCTGAGATGGTTCGTCGCAACCCGCTCGCCCGTCGGGGGGTACGGGGATGGACTCGTGGGTGGAACGTGAACTGGCGGCGGGTGAGTTTCCGGACGCGCGGCTGAAGACTCGCCTCGGGCAACTGCTTGGCGACCTGGGCACGCGGATCGGGCACACCCTGCCGGCGGCCTGCCAGGACTGGGCGGCGACCAAGGCCGCGTACCGCTTCTTCGACAACCCGCGGGTGGACGACCAGACCATCCTGGGTGGCCACTTCGCCGCCACCGCCGACCGCTTCGCGGCGACCACCGGCACGGTGCTGGTGCTGCACGACACCACCGAGTTCAGCTTCACCCGCGCCACCGCCGACGGCGTCGGCGTCCTGTCCTACGTCAAGGGGCGTCACCGCACGCACACCACCTGCGGGGTGCTCATGCACTCCAGCCTGGCGGTGACCACGAGCGGCCTGCCGCTCGGCCTGGCGGCCGTCACGTTCTGGACCCGCAAGCGGTTCAAGGGGACGAACGCGGCTAAGCGGACGGTCAACCCGACGACCGTGCCGATCGAGGAGAAGGAGAGCGCCCGCTGGCTGGACCACCTGACCCGCTCGACGCGGCAACTCGGCGACTCGGCCCGGTGCGTCCACGTGGGCGACCGCGAGGCCGACATCTTCGAACTGTTCTCCGCGGCCGGGCAGTCGGAGACGCACTTCCTGGTCCGCACGGCCGTGGACCGCCTGGCCGGCCAGGGGGCGACCACCGTCGCCAAGTTGATGCGGCGGGAGCCGGTCCGCGAGACGCACACGGTGGAGGTGCGGGACGAGCACGGGAACGTGTCGATGGCCGTCGTCGCCGTGCGGTTCCGCCGGCTCATTGTTCACCCGTCGCCGGCCAAGCGGAAGCGGTACGGCCCGCTCTCGCTGACCGCCATCTCCGCCGTCGAGCGCGGCCGACCGGCGGGTCGAGAGCCGATCCGGTGGAAACTGCTCACCGACTTGCCGGTGGGCGACCTGGCTGCGGCGGTGGAGAAGCTGGACTGGTACGCCATGCGGTGGAAGATCGAGACGTTCCACAAGGTGCTCAAGTCGGGGTGTCACGCCGAGCAGGCCAAGCTCCGCACGGCCGACCGACTGGTCAACCTGCTGGCCGTCCTGTGTGTGGTCGGCTGGCGGGTGTTCTGGTTGACCATGACTAGCCGGCTGGCCCCCGCCGCCCCGCCCGAGGTGGCGTTCACCCCGGCCGAGGTCGCCGTCCTGGATCGCATCGGCGGCGGGCCGCCGCCGGTGTCCGAGCGGACGGTCGCCTACTACCTGCTGGCGGTGGCCAAGCTGGGCGGGTACTTGGCCCGCACGGGCGACCCGCCGCCGGGCAACATGGTCGTCTGGCGCGGCCTCACCCGCCTCGCCGATCTGCTCATCGGATACGAACTGAGCGGGTAATTTGTGGGTAATTGCAAGCCGGCGGATCGACGCCTTGTGAGGTGGGATACGTTGGTGGCTTTCTCGTTCGAGGAGGCTCACCATGTCCACCCCTGTCGTGCCGGTTCCCTCCCCAGTGCCGACCGCCCCCGCCGAGCGGGAGCGGTTCTGGCGGCAGGCCGTCGCCGCGTTCGAGTCGTCCGGCCTGTCCGTCCGCGAGTTCTGCCGCCGGCGGGGGCTGCCCGTCAAGCGGTTCTACACCTGGCGGAAGACCCTCGGACTCCGCCCGGTCGCCGCCCCCGCAACCGCCGCCGCCCGGCCGGTGCCGGGGTTCGTGCCGGTGCGGGTGGTGGCCGAGGCCACCGCCGAGGTGGCCCTGCCGAACGGCCTGATCGTTCGCCTGCCGGTGTCGGCCGACCCGGCTCACGCCGCCCGCCTGGTGGCCGCCCTGCGGGGGCAGCCGTGCTGACCCTGGGCACCACTCACCACATCTACCTGGCCGTCGTCCCGGTGGACGGGCGGAAGGGGATCGACGGGCTGGCCGGGGTGGTGGCCGCC
>JALOQR010000248.1 GCA_025459365.1 Fimbriiglobus sp. | reverse complement strand
TGGGCCACCTTGCGGCTGGCGTCGTTCGCCCGGGCGATGATGTCGTCCACCAGCTTCTTGGCAGCCTTGTCGGCGATGGGGTTGTCGGACCACTGCACCACGCGCTGAAGCCGCTGGAACACACCGGGGCCGAAGCGGGCTTCGAGCGCCAGGAAGTCCTTGTCGGTGGCTGGGGTGTCGAGGAACGCGCGCAGGGTCTGTGCGGCGAGGTCGAGCTTCCCATCCGTGATGAAGTCGCGGGCCGCCTTGAACTTGTCCTGGGCGGTCTGCGGGGTTGGTTCCTGGGCGACGCCGGGGGCGGCCCATGCCAGGGCGATGGCCAGGGTCACGGCGAATGCGGCAACGAGTCTCACCGGGTCACCCCTGTCTGGTGGTGCGGGCTGTGGCAGTGGTACAGGCTTTCCTACCTGTGCTGGATGTCCGCACAGGCAAAGCTGCCTGTGCCACCGGCCGGAGCTAGCCTGCATTTTGCGCCCACGGTTCAGCCGGAGCAATCGACTTCACACGCGACCAGATCGGCGAACGTCTCGCGGCGACGGATCAAGCGGTGTGTGCCGCCTGTGACGAGAACCTCCGCCGCCCGGCAGCGGGCGTTGTAGTTGCTGGCCATGCTCATGCCGTAGGCGCCGGCGCTGAACACCGCGAGCAGATCGCCGCGGGTAAGCGGCGGGAGCGGGCGATCCTTGGCCAGAAAGTCGCCCGACTCGCACACCGGGCCGACCACTTCTTGCCGGATTGTACCGGGCATATCCACGAACGGGTTTCCCACATCCGTATTCACGCTCATGTCCACCGCGGGGCGGTCGGGCAAACCGTCGGGAAGTTGGACGGGCCACACCCGGTGATACGAACTGTAAAGCGTCGGGCGGATGAGGTCGTTCATCGCCGCGTCCTGGATCACGTGCTTCTTCCCGCCCGTCTCCTTGCGGAACAGCACGGTGCTCACCAGGATGCCGGCGTTGCCGACGATGAACCGGCCCGGTTCGAGGATGAGCTGGCAGCCGCTTTCCTTCACCGCCGGCAGGATCGCCTCAGCGAACACGCTCGCCGGCTTGGCCTCATCGAGCCGGTAGTTGATGCCGAACCCGCCGCCCATGTTCAGCAGCGTGATGTTGTGCCCCTGCTTTCGCATCTCGTGGACCAGCCGCACGCCCTTCGCCCCGCCCTGCTTGTACGGCTCGGCGCTCAGGATCGGCGACCCCAGGTGCATGTGCAGCCCGCACACGTTCAGGCCGGGGTGGTTCACTACCTTCGCGGTCACTTCGAGGATGGTGTCGATATCAAGGCCGAACTTCACACCTTTGACCGAGGTATCGGTCTTGACGTGCGTTTTCGGCGGCAGGTCGGGGTTCACCCGCAGCGCGACCGGGGCTTTGCGGCCCATGCCAGCGGCGATTTTCCCGATGGTGTGCAGTTCCTCTTCGCTCTCGACATCGAACAGGAACACGTCGTTTTCGAGGGCGAACATGATTTCCGTGTCGGTCTTGCCGACGCCGGCGAACACGACCTTCGCGCCTTTCGGCCCGGCTTGCAGGGCGCGGTAGAACTCGCCCCCGCTCGTCACGTCGAACCCGGCCCCATGCTGGCCCATCAGGCGGGCGAGGTGGATGTTGCCGTTCGCCTTGATGGAGTAGCAGATAATGGGGTTGGCCGGGGCGAATGCCTTCTGGATCTCGCCCAAGTGGTGCAACAGGGTGGCAGAGCTATACACGAAAACGGGCGTGCCGTAAGCTGCGGCGACGGCCGGCACCGGTACGTCTTCGCAGTGCAGCACCCCGCCGCGGTAGTGGAAGTGGTCCATGTGTGTTGTGTTCAGCGTGAAGGACAGAATGCGGAAATGATAGGAACGAGAACCCCGCAAGGCGGTTCGAGCCTGCAATGATCTGCTGCCAGACCCCCATCACGTAGGATTGTGAATCGATTAACTACGAGCCAAAGGTGAGCGAGGCCGGAGTGACCCCATGACCGCAACCGAGTGGGCGACGAGCACCGACCCCGAGGCGATGCTGGCGGCGCTCGACGACGCCAACTTCGGCACCGCCCGCCTGCCGGTGGTGCTGGCCGGCTTCGCCGAACGCGGGTGGTTACCCGCGACGTTCAGCCAGGACTTCCGTCACCAGTTCCTTGCGTACTCCCGATGGGTGTTCGGTCTTGGTGCGAGACCGCTTCCCATCGAACTGCCGATGTTCGAGCCGCCCGACACACCGAACTCTCCCGTCTTCGATGCCGAAGAACACCTGCGATTCGCATTCAGCGGGGCAAAGCTCGCATGGCGGCAACTGTTCAGTGTCATGCTGGCCGAAGCCATCGGACGACGGAGGGTCAACCTGAACCGGAGCCACCGGGCCGACCCTGCCACCCAGATTTGGTTTCTCCGCCAGGCCGACGCCCTGCGAGACGCACTCGGCAACCCGTTCGCCCCGGTGGCCTGGAACCCGAGTTGGCGGACAGAGACGGTGACGGCGCTCGCCACCGGCATCCACTTCGACAACGCCTTCGACCGCCTGCCGATCCTGGCCGACGCGCTGGAAGAAGCCGGGTGCGACAGCGCAGAAGTGCTGGCCCACTGCCGCGGACCCGGCCCGCACGCCCGCGGGTGCTGGGTGGTCGATGCCGCAAGAGGGCGGTAGGTGCCACGAGTCGAGCGGGTGTGGACCGCCGTGAGGCCCGACGGCGAACCCTGAAGATAGATCCTTGGGACGTGTCACACCGACCAGTCTTCGATCAGAAGGCCGCTGACACGCCCAAAGTCCCGACGGTTCCGGGTGACTACGGTCGCGGCATGGTCGAGGGCGAGGGCGGCGATCCGCAGGTCGTTCCCCTTCACGTTCAACTTGGCCCGACTCAACTGGTCGAACCGGCCAAGGGCGGCGACGGTCATTGGGAAGAGGGTGAACCGCCCCCACGTAGGGGCGATGGCGGAGAGCAGTTGGGCGGCATGTTCGATCTGCTGGGGCGTCCGCGCCGCCCGTGCCACCTTCGACCACCCACCGATCTGCTCCTCGATCGTCACCGTGACCAACGCCAGCACATCCGCGACGCGTGCCGAAACGGCGGCAAGGACGGCTGGATGGTTCCGCTGGTAAAGACTGAGAGTGTCGGTGTCGAGGATGAACACGGCCACCGTCACACCCCTCGGGCGGTGTCGGCGGCATCCGCCTCGTCCCGGTACTCCTCCACCGCACGGAGCCAGTCGTGCAACAGCGGATTTTCAGCGAGAGGCAACTGGTGCGCGGGGGCGGAGGAGGGCAGGGGCAGTTCGAGACATACGCCGCCACAGTTCACCCGTTCGGCGAGTTGTCGGCGAACGGCGTCCACCGCCTCTCCGACCGTGGCGGCTTGGGCAGTGAGGTTAAACGGCCCGCCGGTCGTCGCGCAGAACCCCGCCGCGGTCGGCTCGACCAGAATGGGAATCGGCATCGTCGGCGTCTCCGAGGTCCGCTCCGGGCGAGCGAGCCACCCTCCATCTTACGTCTGGACGGCGGCGCACGCATCTCGCACCGGCGTCGGTTGGCCGGCCATCTCCAGTTCGTACCTCTTGCGGCCGTTTTCGGTTGGGTAGTCGCCGGTGACACACGCCCGGCAAAGTTGCGATTCGGGAAGTTCGATGCACCGGGCCAGGGCGTCGAGCGGCAGGTAGCGGAGGGTGTCGGCGCCCAGGGCCTTGGCCATCGCCTCCAGTTCATCGGCGGTTGGGGTCATTCCCTTCATGAACGCCGGGGCGTACAGGTCGCTCACCTTTGCCATGTCGATGCCGTAGAAGCACGGGGCGACGATTGGCGGGCAGGCCACCCGCACGTGGATCTCGCTCACCTCACCGACGTCACGCAGGAAGCTGAGAAGAGTCTTGAGGGTGGTACCACGGACGATACTGTCTTCCACCAGAAAGACGCGCTTACCACGGAGGACTTGGCGGAGGGGGGTGAACTTCAGCCGCACCTTGTCGGCCCGGTTGCCAGCCTCGATGAAGGTCCGCCCGACGTAACGATTGCGGATCAACCCCTCCACGCTCCTCACCCCGAGGCGGTAGGCCATCGCGTCGGCCGCGGCTTTGCTGGTATCCGGCACCGGCACCACGATGCTGTTTTCGTCGATCGGCACACCGCTTCGGAGTTCCTGCTTGGCCAGTTCCTCGCCTAGCTTCGACCGCGACAGATAAACGCTTTTGTCGTCGAGCGTGCTGGCCACGTTGGCGAAGTACACCCACTCAAAGAAGCAGTGCTTGGGCGTTCGTGGGTCGGCGTATCGCCGCTTCGTCATCTTGCCGTCGGCCACGAGGAGCATTTCGCCCGGTTCGAGCGAACGAATTTCGTCTTCGTCGAACCCGAGATTGAGCAGCGGTACGCTCTCGCTGGCAGCGGCGAACACCGGGCCATCGGCGGCATAGCACAGCGGCCGCAGGCCGAGCGGGTCCCGCAGTACTACCATCTCGCCGAGGGCATTCAGGAAGACAAGATTGAACGCGCCGTCGAGCTTGCTCGCCACATTCTTGAACAACTCAAACAGGTCGGGCCGGGTCGTCTGCTGCATCTCGCGGCTGAGCAGTTGAAAGATGACCTCGGTATCGTTGTCGCGGGTGAGGTGATAATCGGTGTCGGCGGTGAGTTCGGCCTTGAGTTGCTCGACGTTGGCCAGGTTGCCGTTGAACGCGAACGCGAACCACTTCCACTTGCACCCGTGAGTCTGTTCGAAGGGCTGGGCGTAGCTCTTGCCGGTCGGCCCGCTGGTGGCGTACCGGGTATGCCCGATGACGGCCCGCCCCGAGTACTCCTCCATGATGCTGGCGAACTTGTGCGGCCGGCTGAGGCAGAACGCCTCCGACACCGTACCCACATCTTTGTGAGTGTCGAGCAGTTGGTCGCGGCCGGGTTTGTAGGAGGCCATGCCCGCGGCCAGTTGCCCGCGGTTCTGCAAGTCCATCAGCATCCGCGGCATCAGCCGGGTGATTTCATCTGGGTCGCCGGTCCACACCTTCGACTTTTGACCGTTCGCCAGGTGGTACAGGGCGGCGATGCCGCACTCGTGCCGCAGTTCGTCCATGTGGCTCACTGGGGTGGCGGGAGAGGAGCCGGAGGTAACGAGTCTATCGGGTGCGAGGCTACCGAAATGATAGCCCGGCAGCCGGGGCGGGGAAGGAAAATTGGGGAGAGCGGCCAGACCCTGACGCAGGTGCCGAAGATTCCGGCACGGTATCAACTTCGGATGTGAATTCCGGCAACCGGAAGTGGAGGAAGATCGTCGGGAACATGGACCTCATCCCGCGGAGCCATCCATGCGAACGCTGATTGCCCTCCTGTTCACCACCGGACTCGCCCTCGCCGCCGACAAACCCAAAACCCCCGAACCGGGAAAGGCCGTGCCCGACACCACCCCGCTCGAAGCCACCCTCGAAGGAACGGCCAAGTACACCCTCGATCTCGGCGGAAAGACGGCCGAGGAGTTCCTCAAGGCCCTGAAGGGCGACGCGGTGACGCCACCCCCGAAGGTCGATCTGAAGCTGGTACTCAAGAACACCGGCAAAGAAGACCTGAAGGTGTGGGTGAGCGGCGACCCAGTGACCATCACCCTGAAGCTGACGGGGAAGGGAGCGGCGGAGGCCAAGCCAGAGTTGATGTTCACCACCGAGTTCCGGCTACCGAAGGCGGTGGCAGTGGCAGCCGGCAAGACGGTCGAATTCCCGATCAAGTCGCTGGCCGGCGGGTTCCGCGGGGCGAGCGAGTTTAGCTACTGGACGCAACCCGGCGAGTACGAGTTGGTGGCCACGCTCACCACGGCCGTGTCCCCAGCACCGAAGGGAGCCGAGGCGGCCGACGAGGGCTTCGGCAAGGTGCAGGTGGCGACGAAGCCATTGAAGATCACCGTCGAGGCGAAGAAGTAAGAACCGTGGCCGGGGCGGTTCTATGCTGAACCCATGCTTCGCTACTGGTACTACCTCGTCCCGCCGGTGTACCTCGCTGTCATCCTGTGGGTGCAGCCGGCGGATCGCATCGTCATGATTATGGGCGAGCGACCGCCGGCCGGATACCCGCTTGCCGGCCCCGCCGTCCGCTGGCTCACCGACGACTGCGACTCCATCGCCTACGCCGTGCGAGCCGAGAACGCCGCTCGTGGGCGGAAGGCCGGCGTCGTTGGGCCGTGCTGGTTCCATGCCGACACCGGCTTCCGGGTCTGGGACGATGCCTACCCGCGGCCGGAGGAATACGAACGGGGCGACCCGATCGAGCCGCCACCCGACCCGCGGTTCGTGAAACGGATCGCCCCCTACGAGCCGGTGTCGGTGGGGAACGAGCGCGATTTCGAGCACCTCCTCCGTTATCAGGCCGAGATGGCCGACCTCGGCCAGCCGGTGCCGCTCCGCGACCGCTACTTCCTCGAATACCCGCCGCTCGCTTTGTGGTTGTTCCGCCTCGGGCTGATCGGGGCACCCGGCCCGGCCCCGGAAGTCCGCCCGGCGATCCTCGACGAAATGCAGTTCTTCGTTGGCTGTCACCCGCCCGAAACGCCCGCCGAACAGTTGCAGTACGCCCGCTGCTCCTGGTGCTGCCCGGCTTCCTCTACTTCACCCCGTGCCGGTTCGACATCCTCCCCGCCGCTCTCGTCCTGGCGTCGGTCGCCGCCGCCGACCGCCGGCGGGTCGCCCTCGCCGGCCTGCTCCTCGGCCTGGCGGTGGCGCTGAAGATGTACCCGCTCGTCCTCGCGCCGATTCTGCTGCGGTTCACCGCCCGCACGTGGAAGGACGCGGCCGTGTGGTGTGCCTGCGCCGCAGTGCCGGTGGTAGCCAGTTACGCGGTCATGTTCGCCACCGACGGCGTCCTCGGGGCGACGGTGCCGCTTCGGTTCCAACTGGCCCGCGACCCCGAACCGGAGTGGTGCTTCTACGGCAAGTTCCTGCCGCCGATGCTGGCAAGCAAGACGCCCCTGCTGGGGGCACTCCGCACAGCCGTGCCGCTGCTGGTGGCGGTGCTACTGGCCGCCAGTCGCCCGCCGGATATGGCGAGCCTGCTAAGGCGGTGCGCGGTGGCGCTCGTCACCTTCCTCACGCTGTCGGTCTTTTTCTCCCCGCAGTGGTGGCAGTGGCTGGCGGTGCTGCTGGTGCCTCTCGCCGGCCGGTCGCGGTGGCTGCTGGCGGCGGTGGTGGCGCTCGACCTGTGGACGTACCTACACTTCCCGGTGCTATTCGACGCCATCGCGACCGGCACCCTGGGTGAGTGGTCGAGCGGGGTGCGAGTGGTTCACGTGCTGGTGCGGGCGGTGTTGTGGTTCGCCGTGGCCGGGGCGTTCGCCTGGCGGGAGGTGCGGGGCGAACCGGGGGGAGTGCACAAGCCCGGTTCGGCCCAGAATTGATGCGGCTTCGTGGTCAGTAGCTGCCGATGACCTCGCCGCCGTTGTGCGTCACCAGCGCCCAGTACACCCGCTCGGAGATCGACGGCTTGAGGGTGCGGACGCTGCCGTCGAACAGGGCGACGGGCAGCCCGGCCCGGTGCGGCGTCTTCGGGACGAAGCTGACGGCGTCCTTCACCGCCGGCATGTACTGGAACGTCACCCCCGGCACTGACGGCACCGTGTTCCCCTGGCCGTCCGACACCGGCACCACGTCCCCCCACCCGGCGTCGGCGAACGACGCCCGACGGGTGCCGCCCGACATGTTGGGGTTGCTGGCGTGCAGTACCCAGGTGTAGCTAAGATGTTGATCCCTTTTCTGCGAGTGGTGATAGCTCTCGCAGAAGGCGATGGTCGAACTGGTGCCGTCGGGGATGGCGAATGGGATGCTCAACCCGTTCGCCACGGTGCCGATGTTAAAGACATAGCTACACCGCGGCTTGATACCCGAGTAGAACGGCTTGGCATCCCACGACGGGTCGGACGGGCTGCGGTAAGTCTTGACCTCCGGCGGCCAGTCGTTGGAGAGCGGGTCGATTCCCGCCGATGGCTCGGCCTCAATGTACGGTAGGATCAACTCGAAGATGCTCGACCCGGTGACCCCGTCCCCGCTGGAGGTCGGCGGGGCGAGGTAGCCGGGCTTCTGCACGTCGTGGTAGTGCAGCATCGCCAAGTCGATTTGGCGGAGGTTGTTCGTACTCTTCACCAGCGCGGCGCTTTGCCGGGCGGCGACGATCGCTGGGAGCAAGAGAGCGATCAGGATCGCAACAATCGCTACCACCACGATCACTTCGAGCAGAGAGAACCCCGCTCGCGTTTGCGGGTTCGGCCGTGTGCGTGTGGTCATGTCGTACGTCCGTGTGTGGAAAGACGCGGGCGAGGGAAGGTGGGCTGATTCGATCAGGGGAACTCGACCTTGGCCGAGTCTCTCGTCTTGGTCACTTTCGCACCCCCGCCACCGGGGGTAAACTCCACCGTTACCCTGGCGAACACTTTATCCCCTTTGGGAGGAGGGTTGGTGAGTTCAATGGATCCGGGAGCGTTGTACGTTATCGTCCCGGCACCCGCACCAGCGTTCCAAGTGATCGATCCGAGGGAGGTATCCGTCGTCCCGTTTGTGCTGAAGTATTCGACGATGTAGACGATTTTCGAGTACTGGACGAGCGCCGCACCTGTGACTTGGCCATTGCAACTCACGAAGTACTTCTTCGGCACGCCGCCAGGAGGTGACATGACGAACGGCACGCACACCGCGGTGTCCACTGTCTGGGCTCTCGCTTCACCGACGCCGAACCAGACACTTGCAATCAGCAAACCAGGCAAAAGGCACTTAACGGACAGGACAGGACAGGACAGGACAGGAGGTACGCATCGTGTTGCACCTCAGGGGAGTTGGGGCGACATTGAACTACTAGCCGACCGAAGGCACCACACTCCACACGTGCGACAGTTTTTACGATTTTTCGGCACCACGCTACTTCAGTGAGTATGCCCCCGCGACCGGCCGGGTGTCAACCGCGATCCGCGTGAATGGTGGGCCGGCGGATTGCCGTAGACGGCCGGGCGGCGAGTGAGGAAGATTCCGCGTCCCGTTCGCAACCCCGGCCGACCCGTGCTCCGCTACTGGTACTACCTGATCCCCCCGGCGTACCTGGCCGTCATCCTCTGGCTTCAGCCGGCCGATCGGATGGTCATGCCCAGCGCCGAGTACCCCGCCCCCGGCTACCCGCTCACCGGATGGGCGACCCGGCTCATCACCGACGACGGCGACACCATCGCCTACGGCATCCGCGGCGAGAACGCCGCACGCGGGCGGAAGGCCGGGCTGGTTGGGTGGGGCCAGTTCGGCGCCACCACCGGGTGGCGCTATCCGACCAACCGGCCAGAAGAGTTTGTGGAGAAGCTCGCCCCGTTCGAGCCAGTACCGGCCGATCGGGAGAGCTACGAGGCGTTGTTCGAGCAGCCGGGTGAGTTCCGCGAGCGATACTTCCTGGAGTACCCGCCACTCGTCGTGTGGCTATTCCGGCTGGAGTTGCTCGGGGCCGCGGGGGCGAACGCTGACGTCCACCCGGCGATGCTCGACGAACACCAGTTCTACGTCGGCATCCACACTCCCACCACCGACGGCGAACGGGCGTTGCTCGCCCGCTTCCGGCACGTCGCCCGGTTCCACGCCGTGCTCATGACACTGGTGCAACTTGGGCTGATGCTGTTGGTCGATCGGCTCCTGGTGCTGCCCGGCTTCCTCTACTTCACCCCGTGCCGGTTCGACATCCTCCCCGCCGCTCTCGTCCTGGCGTCGGTCGCCGCCGCCGACCGCCGACGGGTCGCATTCGCCGGCCTGCTCCTCGGTCTGGCGGTCGCCTTCAAGATGTACCCACTGGTGCTCGCCCCCATTCTGCTGCGGTTCACCGCCCGGAGTTGGAAAGACGCGGCCGTGTGGTGTGTCTGCGCCGCCGTGCCGGTGCTGGCCAGCTACGGGGTGATGTGCCTGACCGACGGCGTGACCGGGGCGACGGTGCCGCTCCGCTTCCAGCTCGCCCGCGATCATGAGCCGCAGTGGTGCTTCTACGGCAAGTTCCTGCCGCCAGAGTTGGCGTTCCAGACGCAGCCGTGGGGGGCGCTCCGCTCCGCCTTCCCGCTCCTCACCGCCATCGGCTGGAGCCTGTTCCGCCCGCCAGACGTGGCGAGCGTGCTACGGCGGTGCCTGCTGGCCCTGCTGGCGTTCCTCACTGTGTCGGTGTTCTACTCGCCGCAGTGGTGGCAGTGGCTCGCGGTGCTGCTGGTGCCGCTCGCCGGCCGGTCGCGGTGGCTGCTCGCGCTGACCGTAGCCCTCGACCTCTGGACGTACCTGCACTTCCCGATCCTGTACGA
>JALOQR010000247.1 GCA_025459365.1 Fimbriiglobus sp. | reverse complement strand
ATGATGACGATCCACTCCAGCCGCTTGCCTTCGCGGTGTTCGAGGAACCCGAGGAGGGTGGTGCTCAGGTCGGACAGGTACTCCAGTTTCGTTTCCAGGCCAGCCGCACGCGGGCGGAGGTCGAAGTGGTCGGCGAGTCGTTCGTACAGCTTGTACAGCCGTTCGCTGTCCCACGTCTCGGGTGGGGTGCCGAACACGTTCAGCCGGGCCAGCAACCGCTCCCGCATGGCCAGAGTGAACCCGACCGCCTGCAACACTTGCTTACTCGACGAGCCGATCCGCCCCCGCTCGCTCAGTTGACGCACGGTCGCGGCGTTCTGCGTGATGGTGTCGTCCACCAGTTTCTCGGCGGCCCGAAGTGCAGCCGACTTGGCCAGCACCTCGGACACCAGCCGCAGGTGCTCGCGCGTGAGCCGCTTCAGCCGGAGGTCGCGGAACGTGACCGCGTCGTCCGGTTCGTTCACCCGCACGGACAGTTGCTCATCCCCGCCCGTCGATGGGGAAGGCAGCCCGAGAGCGTGTTCCACCTGGGCGGCGCTAGTGGTGATCTCACCCGCGGACGGACTCCAGCAGGCGACGGCCCCGAACTCGACGACAACCACCTGGGAGCCCTTCCGCTCGATCAGACATTCCCTGCCGTCTCGACGGGAGTGAAGTGCGTGTCCTGGGCGAGGGCGTCGGTCATGGTGGCTCACCAGTCGGAAGCGAGGACTTCGCCGCCGGCGAAGGTGGACAAGCCCTGGTAGGTGGTGGTGCTGATCGAATCCCGCAAGAACTGCACATGCCCGTCAGCGAACACGAACTGGGCCCCGCCGGGATGTCGGCTGGAGTACGCACCGTTGTTGTGTTCCCACGGGACTGTCGGAACAGCAGAGTTGAGCGGCCGATTCGTGTGACGGAAGGTGTATCCGTTCGACTGGCCTGTGAAAGGGCAACCCGTGAGGCACGCCGGACCTGCATTCCAGTTCACCGGAGCCCACATCGGGTCCCAGAAGGCAGGGCTCACGGATTCCCCGAACATGATCGTGTTGGACGAACCGTCCAAAATCCAGGGCAAAGTCCGGTTCTGGTTGATGGCGAACAGGCCGTCGATAAAGACTGCCCCACGCCACCCTCCCGCTACGGCCGAACGGCCACCGGCGACTGCGTAATAGTCGCGGCGATCTGGCACCATGTCCGCGTTCGGAATACCCGCAGCACTGGGGCACTGATACACCGGCAACACGGTGTGCTTCCCCGGCCAGGAGGGCGTCACGTCCCAGCCGCCGGGTGAGAATCGGAACGGCTCGTACTGCCGCCAGAGGTTGTCCTGTTCGAGGTACGGGAGAAGAAACAGGAATACGTGGGTGCCCCGGCAATCGAACCCTGGCCGGCACATCTGTGGGACACGAACCTCCATCCCCGGTGGGAGTTTGTCGTTCGCGTCGTGGTAGTTGTGGCAGGCGATGCCGAGTTGCTTCAGGTTGTTCTGGCATTTCAGGCGACTGGCCGCCTCACGGACCTTCTGCACGGCAGGCAGCAGCAGGCCAATGAGAATCGCGATGATGGCGATGACCACCAGCAGTTCGATCAGCGTGAACGCAGGGCGAACGGAACGCATGGGCGAGATCTCCGGAGTTGTGGGGGTGGGCGGGTTAGAAGTCACCGACGACCCGGCCGTCGTCGCGATTGGCCAGGTTGTAGAGCGTTTGGAGGTCGAGCGAGTCTTTCAAGAAATGCACGCTGCCATCGCCGAACACCGTGTTCACCCCGCCGCTGTGTCGCGACACCAAGGCGGTGTTCGGGCCGCTGGACGCGTTCCCCTCCAGGTTGCGGTTCAACTCGTTGATCCGGTATCGCACCGTCACCACTCCGAACGACCGGTCATCGTTGTTCAACGGATACGAGTGCCCGCTGAGCAATCCGGAGGTGTTCACGTTCTGCCAGTCGAGTGACTGTTCGCCGATGAGCAGTGTGTTGGACAAGCCATCGGTGACGGTGACGAGGCTAATGGGCGTGTTCCAGATGAGCAACCCGCCCTGGGACATCCGCCCCTGGGAGGCGTTGGCCGGCAGGCCGGGGTTGACGACCGCGGCCCGCGTGGTCGGGTGGTCCACCGCCCCGCGGATACCGCTGTAGTGTGACATCTGGAAGTCGTAATTGTCGATCGGCTCGTTCCAGAGTTGCGGCATGCTAGACGAAGGGCAGTGGAAGATCGGCAAGAACAGCCCGCGCATGGCCGCGGCGTTCGTCGGGTTGGGCAGGTTTGAGCCGCCGTAGTTGACGATGATCCCCCGCCGCCACCCGGTGTGATCGAGGCGACGGAACAGGTTGTCCTGCTCGATGTAAGGCAGGAGGGCAACGTTGAAGCTGAACCCATAACTGTTCGACCACCCGTTCGGATTGGTGCCGAGGGTGCTGCCGGTGGGCAACCTACCGTCATGTGCGTCGGCGTGGGCGTGGCAGGCGATGCCGAGTTGCTTCAGGTTGTTCTGGCACTTCAAACGTGACGCCGCCTCACGGACCTTCTGCACGGCAGGCAGCAGCAGGCCGATGAGAATCGCGATGATGGCGATGACCACCAGCAGTTCGATCAGCGTGAAAGCGGGGCGACACGCGCGGCGCATGAGCGCAGCCTCCGTGAAGGGGTGACATCAGCGGTACCAGGCAAAATGCCCGATACAGCACCAGACCCCTTCCCAACTGGACACTGACGCGAAAAGTGGGAAAAACTTAACCTGTTATCAGGACTGAAGTTGTGACCGGTTCACTTGGTGTCGGCGACGAGTTTGCGACAGATTGTGCGCCAACCGTCGTGGGCCGGCCCTGGTGGGGGAAGTGCCGCCCTCGCACCGGCCAAGTCGCCGGTGCGAGCCAGATGTTGTGCCTTCAGGTACACCACCTCCGCCGCGACGTCGGCCCGCGGCGGGTTTCGGCGGAAGGCGTCGAGGCAGGACTCGGCGGTTGGCCGGTCGTCGAGCCGCACCGCCACGATGAGCGAATAGTAGGTTTCGAGGGCGGGGGTCTCCCGCACCGCGACGGCGAGTTCCTCCCGAGCGCGGGCCGGGTCGATCAACTCCGGGAACGGTTGGTTGACGTGGTAGAACAGGCGGTTCGCGGTGGTGACGATTCGGCTGGCACGAGCGTCCGCGATCGCCCTTCGGAACTCCTCCTTCGCCGCCTCGGGCCGCCCGCAGAGGTAGTGCCACTGGCCCAGGAGGGAACGGGCCTGTGGCAGCGCCAGGGGGAAGAAGTGGTTGTCCGGGTACTCGCCCGCCAGCGCCTCGATTTCTGGCAGGTTGGCGGTGAGCAGTGCGCCGGCCTTGTCGAGTTCCCCGACCGAGAGGAGGAAGCCGGCGAGCCGCAAGGGAGCGGATATCGTCACCTCGCGGTTGGTCTTCTGCCCGGCGAACTCGGGGGTGCGGAGGACGTCGTCGTTCTTCACCGCCTCGCGGAAGGCATGTTCGGCGGCGCGGGCGTCCGCGGCGGTGAGGTGGGCATCGGCGAGTGCCACCCACATGTGCGCGAGTCGGATATAGCTCTGCGGGTGCCCCCGCGGGTACTTGTCCCGCAACCACTGGTCATACCCCAACCCTTTCTCGATCAGGCGGATGCGGTCGGCCGTGCGGCCCTCGGTCTGGGCGATGGACGCTAGCACGCCGTACAGGTAGCTGAGCGGGTTGCGGTAGCTGGCTCGCTCGTCGTCGCCGGCGCACAATTGCTCGTACAGGGCGACGGCCGCGGCCCCCTCCGCCTTCGCCGCCGAGAGGTCGCCCAGTTCGACGTGCTGCCGGGCGAGGCAGCGGCGGGCGGTGGCCTCGAAGAACCGCAGGTTGGCGGCGTCGCCGGCGTCGGTCCGCAGCGCCTGTACGCGGGCGAGAACGGTGTGGTAGGTGGCCCGGGCCTCCGTGAATCTGCGGTCGTTCTCGTCCAGTTCACCCAACCGCTGCCGCGCGCGGATGGCTTCCAGCCGCGTTTCGACCGACGCCCCCGGTTCGTCGGCCCAACGGCACACAATGTCGGTGAGCGCCTCCACCAGCCGGCGATGTTCGGCTCTGCCCTGCGGCAGGTGGCGGAACACCAACTCGGATTTGTTGAACTCGCCCACCAACTCCCGGAGGGTGGCTTCCCGTTGCTCCAACTCGCGCCGCGCGGCCACTTCTCTCTCGTACCCCCGCCACGCCACCCCGGCCGCCACGATCACGCCGAGCAGCAGAGCCACCCCGGCCCACACCAGCGGTGTCCGCCGCTTCTTCGCCCACCGCCTCACCTGTTCCACCCGTGTCGGAGGCTTCGCCAACACCGGTTCACCGGCCAGGAATCGCTTCAGATCGTCTGCCACCTCCGCCGCCGACAGATAGCGGTCGCCCGGTAGCTTCGCCATCGCCTTGTGAACGACCTTCGCCAAGTCGGGCGGCACGCTCGGGGCGAGCATGCGGAGCGGTTGTGGTTCTTGGGTGGCGATGTGGTGGGCGAGGTCGGCGGCGTCCCCGGCGAACGCCGGCCGAAGGGTGAGCAGTTCGTACAGGGTGACGCCGAGGGAGTAGATGTCGGTGCGTGAATCGAGTGGATCGTTGGCGTTCTGCTCGGGGCTGGCGTACCGCAGTGTGCCCACCCGTCCTCCGAATGAGCGGTCGGACAGCCTCGGGTCGCGGGCCAGGCCGAAGTCGGACAGCCACAGGTGCCCGTGAACGTCGAGCAACAGATTGCCTGGTTTTATGTCGCGGTGTAGCACGCCACTGCCGTGGACGAACGCCAGCGTTTCGGCCGCCTGTACACCGAGTGCGGCCACTTCGCGCACGAAGGCCGGATCGACCACGACCGGCGTCGGCGGGAGTATTGGTCGTGAGGATGGGAGAGTGGTGAGCATGGGACAACCGGAATCCGCCGCACTCTCCGACGTGAGGTCGGCAGAGCCGGCGCGGCGTTCGGCGATCAGAGCAGACAGCGGGCGACCGTCGATGAGCTGCATGGCGATGTATGCCACCCCATCGGCCTGGCCCGCCGCCAACACTGGGACGATGTGTGGGTGTTGCAGGGCGGCAGCGATGCGGGCCTCGCGGAGGAGTGAGTCTTTGCCGGCCGGGTCGAGCCGCCGCACCACCTTCAGGGCCACTCGCCGCCCGACGCTGGGATCCTCCGCCTCGTACACTACCCCCATTCCCCCGCGGCCGATCTCCCGGAGCAGGCGGTACGGACCGACACACTCGGGCGCGACCACAGGCCGCGGGGCGAGGGCGTGAACTGCCAGGACGGTTGTGAGCAGTGGGCGGAGGCGGTCGGCAATGGCCGGGTGGCCGCGCAAAAAAGTGTCGACGTCGGGCGGTTGCGGGCCGGCGAGGGCGGCCTCGAACTCGGTCAAGGCGGCGTCGAGTTCCGGCTCGCTCACGGATGTTCCCCCAGAGCGTCTCTCAATCCACGGACAGCCCGTACCCACAACTGGGTCGCGGCGTCGGCGGAGCGGCCCATCCGCTCGCCAATCTGTGGGAAGGTGAGCCCGTCCATATGCCGGAGCACGATGACCTGTCGCTGATCGTCGGGAAGGGTCTGCACGGCGGCGGCCACCCGAACGGCCTGCTCGCGGTCGGCCACCACCCCGCTCGGGTTGGCTCGTGGGTCAATCGATAACTCGCACAGCATGCGCGACGATTCGGCGAACCCAGCTGCTAGTTCGCGTTCCAGGCGCAGGTCACGTCTAGCGGTGCCGAAGTACCGGCGGACTAGTTTCTCGACGCGGGAGGCGAGGACCGCCTCCATCCAGGCGACGAACTCACCGAGCGTGCTGCCGGCGAACGTGTGAAACTTTCGGAGGGCTTGCAGCATCGCCTCCTGCACCACATCGTTCGGGTCGGCCTTGACCGCCAGCCGGTTGCCCAATTGTGATGCAGCCAACAGAGTAAGGTACGGGCGGACCAGTTCGAGCAACCGTCCCCAGCAGGCGGAGTCGCCGATGCGGGCGGCGGCTAGCCACCCGTCGGGCGTGTGGGGAAGGGCCGACGGTGGGGAAACGGAACTGCTCACAGCCGCCCACGATTCGTGGCAATGGTCGAGAAATGATCTTCTATGTCCTGTGGCTCTTGTCTGCAAGTTTCTCGGGATTATGTGTGTGCCATGTCACTCACACCCGACTCGTCGAGCAGGTGTTCGCGGATGTCTTCCGGCGGCGGTTCGGGGGCACCTCACGTGTGAAGATGGAGCCGCCCGCCGGGCTGCCCGAATCCAAAGTTCATCCATCGCTCCCCCCCACGGCTCGTTTGAGCCTCGCCTTGATGCGGTCCTTGGCACGTTTCACCATCCGGTTCTGCTCGTGCGGCGGCAGGTCGGCGGCTCCCATGGCGGCGGCGAACACATCGGTGTCCCGCTCGCCGGCCCGCATCAATTCGAACAGCTGGCGGTCGGTGTCGTCGAAGCCGGCGATCACCGTCCGTAGGTCGAGGTGGTCGAACGACAGTGCGTCGTCTTGCTCCTCATTCCCGTCGGCAATCGCATGTTCGACATCGTCCCACGGAATTCTTCCTTGATGGTGGCGGCCCTCACGGTCCAGAGCGGTGAGCAATTTGCGACGGGCAACGAACAACAGGAAAGCGCGAAGGGGAGACTTGTCCGGTTCGTACTTCGCTGGGTACTTGACCAACCACAGCACCACGTCGACCGCGACTGACTCAACGATGTGGGTATCGGCGGTCCATCGCCACGCGGCCAGTTGCTGTGCCAGCGGGGCCAGGGCGAGTGCGACGAACGCCCCAACAGCGGTCGGGTCGCCGGCCAACCGCGCCCAGGCGGCGAGCAGTTCCTCGTCCGACGGCCAGGTCATACTGTGGCCCCTACGTCACCTTCAAGGCTCATCCTATTCCAGGACCACGAACGGCGATGGCCCAGTTGCTCTCGGAATTGCCGCCACACGAGGATTGCTCCGGAGGGCCCCTTTGGTGCCCCGGACATCTCTCTGGTACGTGGCGACAAACTGAAGTGCCGCTTTGTATCGCGCTTTCTGGTCCGCCGGCATGGGGATGGACTGATCCCGCAGGAGGGCGGCCTGACCCCATTTCTTCCACAGTTTGACGAATGCCTGATACGCTGCCTGAAATGGGGTCGGGGACAGTTTGAGATCGGTCCAGTTCACTTTGAGCTCATTCTTCGGCTCTTTGCTACCCCGAGCGTTGAGGAAGTCATAGGAGTCACACCAACTCCGGAACATCGCCTTCAGTTGAGACTTTTTGGCCTTCTCGACACCCGGTTTGACCATCGAATCGTTCTTCCATACCTCCAGATTCCGCTTCACCCACTCCTCGTAATAGGTGTTGTGCGCCCACGCGCTCCACCCCCACTCGTCGCGGCCGACGAAGTAGGTGTGGTGGTCGGCCACGCGGAGGTTGTACACGGGCACCGTCTCGCCCGTGTCGGTCACGGATTCGACTGCCACCCG
>JALOQR010000246.1 GCA_025459365.1 Fimbriiglobus sp. | reverse complement strand
AACTCGGTCTGCGTCGGCTTGAGGAAGTACGGCGTGATGACCGACACGCCGGCCGCCCCCTCCTGGGCGGCCATCCGGCTCAGCCGCACCACCTCGCCGGTCGTCTCCGCCCCGGTGCCGACGTAGACCTTCGCCCGCGTGCCGACGTGCTCGACGGCCGCCGCAATCACCGCCTGCTTCTCCGCTTCACTCATGGCGTAGAACTCGCCGGTCGTGCCGAGGACGAAAATTCCATGCACACCGGCTTCGAGTTGATCGTCGATGTGTGACTTCAGCCGTGGGAGGTCGAGCGACTCGTCGGCGAGAAACGGAGTGACGACCGGCGGGATGATGCCGTGTAGCACGGGCGGAGTCTCGGGAGAGCGGGCAAGCCGCAGGTGACTGTACGCCGTGGTAGCACCAGCGTCACCCAAGCTCCCGGCCGGTCCGCCTTAGTTCCGTGCCGGCAGTTGGCAGATGCCGTCTTTGCAGGGCACGAGCTTAAAGCGGTTCTTCGCCACCCAGAGGTATACTTTGTTCCCGAGCCACGGCACACCAGGGATGTACAGCAACGGGGCAAACAGCACCGTGAGAGGGATCCGCCACGCCATCCAGCGGAAGGCCCGGAACCCGGCGTGAGCGTGCTTGCGGTCGGGCGTCAGGACGTGCATTTCCTCGATCAACTGCTTTGGTACGAGTGGCGCCTCGGCCTTCGGAAGGTGCGTCACATCGCGGGCGTCATGAAAGGTGAGTTTCTTGAGCCAGTCGATGCCTTTCAGAATGCGGATTGATCGCCGGCACAAGGGGCAGGCACCGTCGTAGAGCACCACTGCCTTGCCGTCGGCCGCGGGCGGCAGTTCAGGTGTAGTCGGGGTGGGGGAAACCGCGGTGCTCATGGCGAACCAGCCGGCGGGGGTTGGCGTCATCATTATTACCGCCAAATGTGTGCCGCCGTTCACCGAATGGTATAATGCCGCTGAATTCCCCTTCTGCGATGATCGCTTCTTCCGACGCCGGCCCGCCCTGGGGTCGTGTTCTGCCGATTGCCCCGATCAACCCGATGTTTGCCATGAACCTGCTGCAAGGTCTTGCCCGCCTGTTCGTGAATCCCATCGCGGGGATTGCGGCGACGGCCTCCACCACACCCGGAACCAACACTCCCATGCAACTCGACGACGACCTCCTTCTGTGTGACGATCTACCGGCCGAGGCGAAGCAGGTGCTCGACGCCGCCGACCGAGCCATTGCGGATGTTCGCTCCCGCACCGATCGAGCCATCGCTGCTCTCCGCGAGGAGGCCGACCGACGGGCTGAGGAGATCAAGCGTGCCGCCGAGGTCGAGGTGGAGGCAGTACAAGCGGCAGCAGCGAAAGAACTCTCCCCCCTGCTGCGCGACCTGTTCCACCAACTCAAGGCGATGCAGGCCGAATTCATGAAGGACGGCAAATTGGACGAAGCGCTGGCCGTGCGGAACCGCCTGCGGGGGTTGCGGAGCGACCTGTTCGGAGTGAAGCCCGATCCAGGCAACCTGACGGAGTATAGCTCGGCCGACTTCAACAAGGCTCTGATCTTCGAGGTCGTCGGCAGCGCCGATGGGAACATCTGGGGGACCGACCTGTACACCGGCGACTCGCGGCTCGCGGTGGCGGCCGTCCACGCCGGGGCGGTGCGTGTCGGCGAGCGGGCGCTCGTGCGGGTCACTCTGTCGGGCGGTAGCGAGCGAGTGTTCGAGGGGAGCGAGCGGTACGGCATTCGCAGCCTCGACTACGGCAACTACTCGCTGGCGTTCGCGGTAGAGCGGATTTAGTCTGCAGAACAGCGCAACGCGAGTGGGCCGTGATCAGGACCTGAACCGGCGGACTCGCCAACCGCCATTCGCCCGGAGGGAGGTATGTCGAACGCTTATCACCTACCCAATTGGGAACTCCTATTGAAAGCGGTGACGGCATCACCAGACGACGACCTGCCACGGCTGGTCGCTGCCGACTGGCTCGACGAAAGCGGCGACCCCGACCGGGCCGAGTTCATCCGCCTGCAGATCGAGCGAGCCCGGGCCGACCGGCCAGAATTGGAGTACCGCGAAAAGCAGTTGCTCAACAATCCACTGTTCGGCCCACTGTGGGCGGTGGAGGCCTGCCCACGCATCGCCACTCTCGACTTCGGGTCGAGCGTGCGGGCAGTAGGCGTGAGCGGTTCGGAGCGGGTGACATTTCGCCGCGGCTTCCCGTTCCGGGTGATTTGCACGGCTGCCGAATGGCTGCGGCACGGGTCGGGAGTTGTCCCACGACAACCGGTGCGGGAGTTGACCCTCACCCGGTGCAACGACCTTGAACCGCCCCGCTGGTGGGAAATGATCGACACCCTCCGCCAACTCGACGTCCTCGCCGTGGATACTTCGTCCATCATCACCGCAGCGTTCATCCGCAACCACATCTGCCCCGGCGTGCAGGTATTCACACCCGAGGGGCCGGTGGAGGATGAGGTCATTGTCGGTCGGTTCTCACCACCACCACGGCGGGTACCTGCTTCAAATCCACCGTTCGCTGGGCCGGAAGACCTACCCGACCGCCACGACGTACCCTTCTGACGCCATGGGGCGGTGGGTGCCCGCTCAGAGCACGCCCTTCGTGCTGGGTACGCCAGTCGCTCGCGGGTCGGCCTCTACCGCCGCCCGGAGTGCCCGCGCGGTCGCCTTGAAGATCGTTTCGACCACATGGTGCGTGTTCTTCCCGTGGTGTAGCACGACGTGCAGCGTCAGCAAGCCCGCGTTGCTCACCGCCCGCCAGAACTCCTCGGCCAACTGGCTACTGAAGCTGCCCAACAGTTCGGTGGGCACATCCGCCCGCCACACCAAGAACGGCCGGCCACTCAGGTCGACCGCCGCGGTGACCAGTGTTTCGTCCATCGGCACCGTTGCATCGCCGTAGCGCCGGATGCCCGCTTTGTTCCCCAGTGCCTCCGCCAGTGCCTTGCCGAAGCAGATACCCACATCCTCGACCGTGTGGTGGGCGTCGATGTGTAGGTCACCTTTGCAGGTCACGGTCAGGTCGAACAAGCCGTGGCGAGCAAGGTGGGTGAGCATGTGGTCGAAGAAACCAACGCCGGTGCTCACCTCGGCCCGGCCGGTGCCGTCGAGGGTGAGCGTCAAGGCGATGTCGGTTTCGGTCGTGGTGCGGCGAAGAGTGACGGTGCGCATGGCAGTGGCCGATGGTCGGCGGCCTGTGTCCAGAAGAGAAGGGAGGACGGTTTGATGTACTCCGGTTACTGGCCGCTGGTCACTGGCCACTGCCAGGATTGCATCTCCCGTAGCCGCTCGTGGTTGGTGAGGTCGAACTGAAGAGGCGTGACGGTGATGAACCCTTCGGCCAGAGCCGAGACGTCGGTGTCTGGGTGAGGTTCCCTGCAGAGAAACTCAGGGCTGCTCCAGAAGTACGTTCGCCCCCGAGGGTTCACCCGCCGATCAAACTTCTCCTCGTAAACGCTCACGTTCTGGGGTATCACCTGCACGCCGCGGATCGGCCCACGTTCGAGTGGGGGAATGTTGACGTTGAACAGGCTCCCGCGAGGCGGCTTGTGGGTGAGGATTTGCTCGACCACCCGGCGGGCATGGGCAGCGGCGGTCGGCCAGTCGAGTTGAGCGTTCTTGGTGTACTCCAGTGAGCAAGCGATAGCGGTGAAGTGGTAGAACGACGCCTCGACGGCGGCGGCGACCGTCCCGGAGTACAGGACGTTGATGCCAGCGTTGCTCCCGGCGTTCAGCCCCGAGACGACCAAGTCCGGAGGTTCGGGGAGGAGTTCGAGCAGGGCCAGCTTGACACAGTCGGCCGGCCGCCCCTCCACCGCCCAGCCGATGAACGTCTTCCCGTCATCCTCGTACACTTCGGTAACGAGCAGAGGCGTCAGAAGGGTGACCGAGTGACCAGCGGCCGACTGCTCAGTGGCCGGGGCGACTACAGTGACGTCACCGAGTTTCTGGAGTTCTTTGCGAAGCGCCCGGATGCCAGGGGCGTAAATGCCGTCGTCGTTGGCGAGCAGGATGCGCATTCGTGTCCGTCCTGGGGTGTTGGGGTAGTGTACGGGCGGTTGATGGCGGGCAGACGGTCGAGAGCCAGAGTCGGGAAAACTACCCCTGGGGAGCTACGGACCTTCGGCCAGCATCACTGCGTCGGCCGGGGTGCGGCTGGTGGCGTTGACGAACCCGACCAGGAATGCGAGCATACCCACGCCCAGTGAGATTCCCCCTTGTCTTCGGTGTTCCTGCAATTCGACCAACCGGGAAGCACCGTCTGGCTGTATGCCGCGGGGGCACTCGCGGTCGCCTGTTTCCTACAGTTCACACGCCTGTTCACCCTGCGAAACCTGGATCTGCTCCTGCTCGGGCTGTTCGCACCCGGCTTCCTCCTCATCGAAGACGCCGCCCGCAATGGGAACGCCGCCGAGCGGCTGGCCGGGTACGCCTGGCTTCTCACGGCTTCCGGAGTGTGGTTCGTGCGGTGTCTGCTCGATGGGCTGATCGTCCGCCGCCCACGAGTGGCCCCAAATCTCACCCCGCCAGGGTTGTTCTGGTTGAGCGGAGCATTGCTGCTGGGGTTGTCAGCAGTGACCGCCGTGAAGCCGGTGGAGTCGGAGAAGGTCGGGCGACCAACGGCAGCAGTGAGCGGGGTGGAGAAGACGGCCGCGGCGGTGGTGGGGCAAGCCCAGGCCGACGCCGACACCCCGCCCGAGGTGGTGCGAGCGTGGGCGAGCCGCGGCCTGGCCTTGATCTGCCAGGCGGCAGTGGTGGTGCTGCTCGTGCTGATCTGCCTCAAACACTTTCAGGATGCTACCACCGCCGCCACGGCAGCGGCTCTGTACCTGCTTTTGCCACCGACTGCCTACGAGTTCGACCAGAGCCACCATGTGTGGCCGACGGCATTCGTACTCGGGGCGGTGCTGGCATTCCGCCGGCCGAGTACCGCTGGACTCCTGCTCGGTTTGGCGGCAGGTACCAGTTTCTTCCCGCTCGTACTCTTCCCGGCGTGGTGGCAGTTTTACCATGGTCGCGGCAGCGGGCGGTTCGCCGTCTGGTTTGCTGCCGCGGTGGGTGGGGGGTTGCTGGTCTCGGTACTCGCCCTCGCCCTCGCCGGGGAATACACATCGGGCGTATGGCAAGCGCTCAACCTGGCCGAGTGGCAGCCGTGGAAGGTGCCAATGGCGGAAAGCGTGTGGACAGGCGGCAAGTGGGTGTATCGCCTGCCGCTGTTTATCGCCTACCTGGGCTTCGTACTGGGCACCTACTTCTGGCCGAAGGCACGCAACCTGGGACAACTCCTGGCCGTGAGCGGTGCGGCACTGCTCGGCATCCAGTTCTGGTACGCCGACCGCGGCGGGCTGTACGTGCTGTGGTATGCCCCGCTACTCATCCTCATGATCCTTCGCCCGACAGCCATGCACCTGACCCCCCCCGGCGTGAACGGCATTCATCTATTCGGATGGCTGCGACGAAAGACCCCGACCGACGTCGCCCCGGTGCCGCCAGGATTGGCTGTGTAGTGGCAGCAAAGCCGCGTGACGGAAAACCACCAAAAGGCGGACCCTCCTTGTCCAAAGATTTCTCCCCATGAAGCCCCTCGCCGTCCTCCTATCTGCTGTCGTCCTTCTCGCGATCGCCGGCTGGCCGTTCGCCTACGCTCGCCTCCGGCACGAGACTTACCGCAACTTCCGGGTGGTTGAGGAAGGGCAGTTGTACCGGAGCGGGCAGATGTCGGCGGCTGGCTTCGAGCGAATGTGCCGAGAGAAAGGCATCCGAACGGTGGTTAAACTGCGAGATGAAGACGAAACCGACCCGAAAGATGTCGCCCTGGACGACGCCCAGGAAGCCTTTTGCCAGGCCCACGGCATCGCCCTCGTCCGGCTACCGACCCGAAAGTGGGAGGTCGATCCGATTACCGGGAAGGTACCAATGGAGGAGAACCTAAGGGCATTTGAGCAACTCATGGCGACGACCCCGCGGCCGGTGCTGGTGCATTGCTTCGCTGGCATCCATCGTACGGGAGCGCACGTGGCAGCATACCGTCTGGCATTCAACGGCTGGACAAACGCCGAAGCGGTGGAGGAGTTGAAGAATTGCGGCACGGTGCGGACGAAGTACACCGGGAACATGCTGCCGTTTGTGGCGAAGTATCGGCCGCAAATGGTTGGCGAAGGCGACCGTCGCCGCTAGATTGACCACCCCCGCGAGGGTGGCGGAATTGGCAGACGCACCAGATTTAGGTTCTGGCGGCCGCAAGGCCGTGGGGGTTCAAGTCCCCCCCCTCGCACTCGGCGATTCACAGTGACACTTTCCTACCCGAGGGTGTGGACACCCCCCCAGCTGGGTGCCAGAACAGTTCGTGTGGTGGGCCGTAGATGATGAAGCGCAAGACACGGGACGCGGCCACCGACATCCGACGACGTATCCCGGAAGGAGGCGAGTGGCCGTCCCGTTTTGAAGCCCTCGTAGAGGCGGATCCCCCGCTCAGGATCGAGTGGAACAGTCTGCGTGCGTTCCATCTGAATCGTACCGCCGACCGCGAGGTGGTGCCGTTCCTTCACCTCTTTGACGGCGGGTTGGTCGCGTTCTGGTACCGTGAGCCGTCACCGGCGGTAGTGTGCATCGATCACGATGGCCGGCCGATGGTGGTCGCCCCCACGTTCGACGACTTCCTCCGCCGTATCAACGTGAAGCGAACTGGCATCCCGGACATTGACGAAGGTGGAAGGGGATACCGCGTCCCCGGTGTTCGGGGGAGGCCGACGTTGAAAGGTCTGGCGGAACTCCAG
>JALOQR010000245.1 GCA_025459365.1 Fimbriiglobus sp. | reverse complement strand
GACTTAGCTGAGACTGACATCAGCGAACTTCAACGACATGAATATACTGTTATCTCTCAGAGAAGTTACTGCCGAATATTCGGCGGACCGGCAGCTAATTACCATATTCTTCATGTCAAATTGGGTGGCCTGGACGTTGACGTCATCGCCGACGTCATCTGGTGTACATGAAGACGTATCCAAGGCTAATTTTTCGGCGTTGATCGCTGTCGCAAATGGCAGCTTGTCGAAAGATGTCGCGGTGCTGACGACGTCGACAACGACGACAACGACCGAGCAACATCCGGTACAGCGTCACCAGCAGCATCATTCCCAGCAGCAGCAGCAGCAACATGGCCAACACGTGGCGCCGTCACACCACCACGGACTGAAAGAATCACCTTTACACTCTACCACCGTCGAGATGACTCTGCCCGCGATGAAGTTAGTTTTACATCTTAGTTTGACGTTTTTATTGAACGTTCCAGGCGTAACTTTTGATGTTATTGTGATGTTCTTGTTTTGGTCATCTGACGGTCGATTGCATGAAAAGTGTCGGCCAGCATTCCCAGGCGTTTCAGGTCGGCGAGCAATCCGGCCACCGGTTTGTCGATGCGGGCGGCCTCGGCGGCGTGGTTCTGCTTCACGCTCTCGTGCGCGTCCCAGTTCGGCCGCGGGTTGCCGGCCACCGGCCCTCCGCTGAACAATTGCACGAACCGCACCCCTTTCTCCAACAGCCGCCGGGCGAGCAGGCAGTTGGTGCCGAACGGGGCGGTGGTCTTGTCGTCCAGCCCGTACATCGCCTTCGTCTCGGCCGTCTCCTTCGACAGGTCGGCCACCGCCGGCACCGAAAGTTGCATCTTCGCGGCCAGTTCGTAGCTCCGCACGCGGGCGGCGAGCAGCGGGTCGTCGCCGTTCCGATCGCGGTGTTTCTCGTTCATCCGCTTCAAGAGGTCGCGGCTGTCGGCCTCCGCCTCCCGGCTCACGGGCTTCGTCGGAAACAGGTCGCGGACCGGCCGCTCCCCGGTGCCGAACAGCACCCCCTGGTGCTCGGCCGGCAGGAACCCACTGCTCCACACCGACGCCCCGCCGTTGGGCAACCCCCGCGGGTCGGGTAGCACCACATACGCCGGCAGGTCGTCGGCCTCGCTGCCGAGGCCATAGCTCGCCCACGCCCCGGCGCTCGGGAAGCCGCTGAACTGGAAGCCGCACGTCTGCAGGTACAGGGCCGGCGTGTGGTTCGCCGAATCGACGAACATGGACCGCACGACGGTCAGGTCGTCGGCCCGCCCGGCGATGTGCGGGAACAGGTCGCTCACCTCCAGCCCGCTCTGGCCGCGTTTCTGGAACGTCCAGTCGGCCTTTCGCAGCCGCCCCACCTGACCAAAGAAGATGTCGGGCATCTCCTTCGTTTCCAGGCTCTTGCCGTGTTTGGCGTCGAGTACGGGCTTCGGGTCGAACGAATCGACGTGGCTCAGCCCGCCGACGAGCGAGATGTGAACCACCCGCTTCGCCTTCGCGGAGTGGTGCGTGGCGGGTGCGGCGGTACCGCGACCGAGCAGGTGAACGAGGGCGGTCGCCCCTAGCCCGCGGGCGGACCAGGAGAAGAACCCGCGGCGGTCGGCGTGGAAGGGGGTCATTCGATCACCACGAACTCGGAGCAATTGAACAGCACCCGGCCGAGGGCTTTCAGCCCGTGTTTCTCGACGAGCACCGCGGCCAGTTTCGCTTCTTCGGCGGCCGGCTCTCGGCCGAGGGCGAGGCGATACGCCCGCTTCACCTTCTCTTGCACACTCCCCTGCTGACAGTCCACTGTCACCCGCTCCGCGAACTTTTCCGCACTCCGCAGCACGAAGGCGTCGTTCCACAGGGCCAGCGCTTGCAGAGGCGTGGTGGTGGTCTGGCGGCGGGGCGTCTGGGCAGACGGGTCGGGGCAGTCGAACGTTTCGAGCACGGCGCTCGCCTCCCCGCGGGGGTTGAAGCGGTACACCGTGCGGCGGTTGGCAGCCGAGCCGGGGTCGTCGAGCGGCTGGTAGAAGGTGGTACCGCTATTCTCGTAGGTTTTCACGTCGTGGAAGGGCGGCCCGCCGACGGTGCGGTCGAGCTGACCGGAGACCGAAAGCACGGCGTCGCGCACCGCCTCGGCCTCCAACCGTCGGGGCGACACCCGCCATAGCAGGCGGTTGTCGGCGTCGAGTTTCGCGGCCGTCGCGTTCTTCGCCGACGACTGACGGTACGCCGCCGACAGCACGATCAGACGGTGCAAGGGTTTCAACCGGAACTTCTGTTCCACCAGCTCCGCCGCCAGCCAGTCGAGCAACTCTGGGTGGCTCGGCGACCCGCCATTCGCCCCGAAGTCGCTCGGCGTATCGACGATTCCCACACCGAAGTGGTAGTGCCAGAGGCGATTGACGATCACGCGGGTGAACAACGGGTTGCACGGGCGGGCGATCCACTCGGCCAGTTTTGCCCGTCGGTCGGCATCGGTGGCCTTCGCCGTCAGGCCGAAGTCGGCACTGCCTGGCACACACTCCACCCCGCCGGGCGTCACCTCCTTCTTCGGCTTCTCCACGCTCCCGCGGTGCAGGACGTGGGTGACCGGCGGGGGCGACGGCACCACCGCGAACACCTTCTCCGGCATCGCGGCGGCTCGCTTTGCGTCGATCACCTTGCGCTCCGCGAGCAGCCGGTCGCGGTCGGCCTTCTCTGTGGGAGTCATCGCCGCCAGCATCGCCTCGGTGCTGACGCTGGCGGCGTCCGGCCCGGCGACAGCCGACGCCTTCACCTCCGCCGCCGATAGTGCCCGATCATAGAGCCGGGCCTCCTCGATCTCGCCACGAAGGAAGCCGTTTGCTCCGCCGGTGTGCCGCAGACCAAACAGCACACGAGCGCCCTTCGCCTTGTACGTCTGCACCCCACTCCCGGCCGGGCTGTAGGGGTCGCCCACCCGCTCGCCGTCGCGGTAGACGGTGATGCTCCCGCTGGCGGCGTACACCACCGCCACGTGAACCGGCCGGTCGGTCACGCTTTCGTTCGCCTGGGGAAGGTCCCGCGTGCGAACGAACCCCTCGCTACCGGCCATCCACCGCTTCGGCTGCCGTTCGCCGAACACCACGGCGTCGAACCGTGCCCCACCGTTCACCTCCACCGTGATCACTCCGCCTCCGCGGGTGTCGAGATCGGGCAGCACCACCCACGCCTCCAGCGTTTTCTCCGATAGGTCGGCGGCCAGCGGGGCGGTCTGCGCGAACGCCCTTTTGCCGTCGAGCACGAGCCGGCCACGTTCCACCTTCGCGCCGCCCTGAAGTTCGCCGTTCAGCGAGCCGATCGAATCGCTGACGTCGCCATCGAACGACCAGCGGGCGACCGGGGAAGCGGGGAGCGGCTTCCGCTCACCAGGCTTCACCCGATCGCGGGCCTGTTTTTCCAGGGCCGTGAGCTTGGCTGTCGTGGCGTCGCGGTCGGCCGTCAGTTTCGCCCGCAAGGCCGGCACCCGCGTCCGCTCGCCGTGCGTCACTCCCCCGAGAGCGGCCACCAGCCGGTAGTAGTCGGTCTGATCGACCGGATCGAACTTGTGATCGTGGCAGCGGGCGCACTGCACCGTCAGGCCGAGGAACGTTTGCCCGACGGCGGCGATGATGTCTTCGAGTTCGTCTTGCCGGGCGGTCGCGCGGGCCACGGCGTTCGCCCCGAGGACCGTATTGTGAATGCCGGCCACGAGGAAGCCGGTGGCCTTCACTCCGTCGCCGTTCGGGTCGAGCACGTCGCCGGCGAGTTGCAGTTTGGCGAACTGGTCATACGGCATGTCAGCGTTGATCGCCCGGATCACCCAGTCGCGGTAGTGCCAGGCGGTGGGTCGGGGGAAGTTCCGCTCGAAGCCGTCGCTCTCGCCGTACCGCACCACGTCGAGCCAGTGCCGCGCCCAGCGCTCGCCGTAGTGCGGGCTAGCGAGCAGTTCGTCCACCACCTTCGCATAGGCAGCGTCGGTCGGGTCTTTGGCGAAGGCGTCGATCTGCTCGGGCGTAGGCGGCAGGCCGGTGAGGTCGAAGTACACGCGGCGGAGGAGTGTGCGGGGGTCGGCAGGGCCGTTCAGCGTGAGCTTCTTCTCGGCCAACTTCGCCCAAATGAACTGGTCGATCGGCGTTTTCGCCCACTTCGTGCCGGCAGCGTCGAGCTTCGGTATCTCGGGCCGCGTTACCGGCTTCAGCGACCACGGGTCGTCGGCGAGGGCGAGCGGGGCGACCAGCAACACAATGGGAAGCACGAACCGCATGACACATCCTGGCGTGGGAAGAGAACGCCGGCGGGTGGGTTGATTGTGCGGATGGGGCGTCGGCAGTGCAAGGGAATTAGGCGGGGCGAGAGAGCGCCGTCAGGCGAATGCCTTCCAGGTTGAGCGTCGGGGCGTGCTGAAAGGTCCAGCCGGGTGCATGAAACAGGTCGGGCGTGGAGCCGCCCCCGGTGACGAAGGCGTCGATGCCCTCAGGCGGGCCAAACAGTTTCGCCACCTCGTCGCACGCTTTCAGAACGCCCCCGACCACGGCACACCGGATGCCCGCACGGATGGCATCAGCCGTGTTCGTACCGGGGAACGGCGTCGGGTCTGCCGTCGCCACCACCTGCGGCAGCTTGGCGGTGTTCAGGAAGAGGGCCTGCGTCATCGTGCCGAAGCCGGGGAAGATGCACCCGCCGCGGAACACACCCTGCGGGTCGAGCACGTTCACCGTCACCGCCGTGCCGACGTCGATCGTCACTGCCGCACACCCCGGCCGGCGGCGGGCGTTGGCCGCCACGCACCCGAACAGGCGATCGACGCCGACCGTCTCGGGAGTGTCCACATTCAGGGTGAGCGGCAGTTGGGAGTAGCTGGTGAAGTGAACGCAACTGCCGCTCCGGCGGCGCTGCCAGTGCAAGAACTCGTCGATCCGTTTCGGGTTCACCCCGCCAACCGCCCAGCGAGTCGCCCGACCTTCGCCCCACTTCTCGAACTGGTCGTCCCAGGCGTTCAGGGAGCGACACCATCTCGACCACGTCGGGCGCACACCGCCCCCACTTCATGCGGCTGTTGCCGACGTCCACGACGATGTCGGGGGTCACGGCGACTCCCCCGTGTCGTCCGTCTCCCGGATCGCCTTCTCGGTAGCGAACTCGACCGGCTTGCTCCGCTCCTTCGCCTCGCGTTCCTGCCGCCGCTGCTCGACAATCAACTCGTTCGCCTGGCCCACCAACTTCGCCAGCCCCTCACCGGTCACGCTGCTGATGAGCAGCACGTTCTTGCCGATCGCCTCGGCGAGCGCGTCCCGCACTGTGTTCGCGTCGGTCAATTCGGCCTTGCTCACGCACACGATCTCGGGCTTCTCCGCGAGCGCTTCGCTGTACGTCTTCAGTTCGTGGCGGATGGTGTGGTAGTTCTTCACCGCGTCGGTGCCGTCGGTCGGGAACGGTTCCACCAGGTGAATGAGCACTCGCGTGCGGTCCACGTGCCGCAGGAACTCGTGCCCCAGCCCGACGCCCTGACTCGCCCCTTCGATCAGCCCCGGCAGGTCAGCGAGCACGAACCCGGCGTCGTGCCCCATGCTCACGATGCCGAGGTTCGGGTGCTTGGTGGTGAAGGGGTAGTCGGCGATCTCGGGCGTAGCCCGGCTGAGGCGGCTGAGCAGTGTTGACTTGCCGGCGTTCGGGAACCCCACCAGCCCGGCGTCGGCGATCACCTTCAGTTCCAGGGTGATCCAGCGTTCCTCGCCCTCTTCGCCCGGCTCGAACTCCCGTGGGGTGCGGTTGGTGGCGCTGGCGAAGTGCTTGTTCCCCCGCCCGCCGCGACCGCCGCGGATGATCAACTCGTCGCCTGGCTCGACCAGATCTTTGAGCACGTTGCCCCGCTCGCGGTCGCGGATCAGCGTGCCGGGGGGAACCAGAATCACGAGATCGGCGGCATCCGCCCCGGCGCACCCACTCGTGCCACCGGGTTCGCCGTTCTTCGCCTTCCAGTGCCGCTTGTTCAGCAGCGGGGCGAGGTTGTCGGCGTTGGGGTCGGCCCGCAGGATGACGCTCCCGCCGTCGCCCCCGTCGCCGCCGTCCGGCCCGCCGCGGGGGACGTACTTCTCCCGCCGGAACGAGGCCATCCCCCGCCCGCCGTTCCCCCCGCTCACGAACAGTTCCACGCGATCGACGAACATGATTCTCCCGGCGAGCGGCCCGCGTCAGCGGGCTGGTGCGTCTCGCGTCGGTGTCGGGAACCAGCCCGCTGACGCGGGCCGCTCGCCATTCTACATCCGCTCCACGGTGCGGATGCCGAGCAACCCAAGAGCGGTCTGAATCGTGCGGGCGGTCAGGTCGGTCAGCAACAGACGGCTGGCCTTCAGCTCCTCGCTCCCAGCGGTCAACACCGGGCAGCCCTCGAAGAACCCGCTGAACGCCTTGGCCACGTCCCACAGGTACTGCGTGATGTAGTGCGGCAGGTACTCGGCCGCGGCGTTGGAGAGCACCTCCTCGAACTTGAGCAACTGCACCGCCAGCGCCCGCTCGGCCGGGTGGGTGAGCAGCACTTTCGGCGGGCGGGTGCGGAACGCCTTCTCGTCGGCGTTCCCCTTGCGGAAAATACTGCGACAGCGGGCGTAGGCGTACTGCATGTACGTCGCCGTGTTGCCGTTGGTGGCGAGCATCTTGTCAAAATCGAACCGGTAGTCGCTCGTGCGGCTCTGGCTCAGGTCGGCGTACTTCACCGCACCGATGCCCACCACACGGGCGATCTCCTGCTTCTCGGCGTCCGAGATTTCGTCCCACTTCGGCACATCGTGCCCCATCGCGGCCCGCTGCCAGTGGATCAACTCAAACAGGTGCCCGCCCAGTTCCACGGCCCGATCGAGCAGGGTGCTCAACTCCGGCACACCACCGTCGCGGGTCTTCAGCGGCTTGCCGTCTTTCCCAAGGACCGAGCCGAAGCTGACGTGGTTGAACTCCACCCCACTGAACCCCCAGCGTTCGGCCGCGGTGAACAGGTTCTTGAAGTGATGCCCCTGGCGGAAGTCTACCACGTACAGCACCGCGTCCGGCTTCCACGTCGCGATGCGGTGCTTGATGGTGGCGAGGTCGGTCGTGGTGTAGGTGAACGCCCCGTCCCGCTTGCGGATGAGCGCGACGTTGTTCTCGCCGAACCGGATGATGACCGACCCGCCGTCACCGGTTTCGCTGACGCCTTTCGCCTGCAACTCTTCCACCACCCCGGCCAGCATCGGCTGGTAGAAGCTCTCGCCGAGTTCGTGGTCCATCGGGAGGATGTCGAGTTGGCGGTACACCTTGTGGATTTCTTCCATGCACGCCGGCATGAACTCCTGCCACAGCTTCAGGTTGTCCGCGTCCCCGGCGTGCAGCTTGGCCGTCTCGCGCCGGTAGGCGTCGGCCACCGGGTTGACGAACGGCCCTTTCGCCTCGTCGTCGTCGTCGTCACTACCCTTGGCCCGCTTCAGTCCGTTCACATAAAGGCGTGTCAGTTCAGCCACCGGGTCAGCCTCGAACGCGGCCTGATCGCGGAAGTTGGTGAACGCGTTTGAAAGGATGTCGATAGTGCCTCCCACGTTCCGCACCAGCACGTACAGGCGGGCGAGTTCGCGGACGGGATCGGACTTGTAGGCTTCTTTGTTCAGAAACGTGCGGTAGCCGTAGATGAGCATGCCGAACTGGGTGCCCCAGTCGCCGAGGTGGTTGTCGCCGACGACGGTGTGGCCGAGGAAGCGGAGCAGGCGGACGAGGGCGTCGCCGATGATCGTGCTGCGGAGGTGCCCGACGTGCAGCGGCTTGGCCACGTTCGGCCCGCTGTAGTCGATGACGAACGTCTTCGGCGTCGCGGCCATCGCCACGCCCAGGCGGTCGCTCGCGGCGATCGTCTGGACTTGCTCGGCGATCCAGGCGTCGGTCAGTTTCAGGTTGATGAACCCCGGCCCGGCGACGGTGGGCGGCTCGATCACGCCGTCGGTCGGCGTGGCATCGATGATTTCCTTCGCCACCTCGGGCGGTTTCTTGCCGAGCACCTTCGCCAGCGGCATGGCGAAGTTGGCCTGGTAGTCGCCGTGCTTGGCGTCGGCGGAGGGCTTCACCATGCCGAGGTAGTCGGGCACTTTGGCCGGATCGGCGCCGACGGCGAGTAAGGCCGGTTCGAACAGCGAGCGGAGTTCGTTCAAGAGGTTCATGGTTCGTATTCTGCTTGGCCGCGAGCCAACGGCGAGCGTGCTTGCCGTTGGCTCGCGGCTAACCGTGTCCCGAAACAACGAAAGCCGCGGGACGGCCGTCCCGCGGCTTTCAGGACCGCCCAGTTGTTCTACGGGTTCACTCGATCTCGTCTTCCCAGTCAACCACCTCAGCGTCGGCCCACAACTCTTCCAGGTTGTAGTACCCGCGGGTGTCGGTGTCGAACACGTGCACCACCACGTCGCCGTAATCCTGAACCACCCACTTACTGCTTTCGTACCCGGTGACGCTGAACCGCGTGTCGCCGACGGCCCGCAAAGCGGCGTCGGTTTCTTCCACAATGGTGTGGACCTGCCGGCGGCTGGCGGCGGTAGAGATGACGAAGTAGTCGAAGAGTGGGGTGAGGCTGCGGAGGTCGAGCACCTTGACATCGGTGCCCTTATTGTCGATGGCGGTTTTCGCCGCGATGCACGCCCGCTGGAGAGCAGACGGAATTTGGACGGTGGAAGATTCGGCCGACACCGGAGCGCCGACCGACGCGGGGAACGGATGCAAGGTGGCGGTGCTGGTCAAGAGACCTCCCTCAGGGTGTGCCCTCCGGGGGTCCGTGGCTCGAAGTAGGAACAGCACCTGTTGCTGTTGGCTTCGTGGTCGGCCTCCGGGTGGCGGGTACCGCGGGCTGGTGTGGGTGCGGAGCAATCCGCACCGGTTGTATCATCGGACGCCTCGGCCCGATGTCAAGCAACTCCCCGTGCGAATGCCATGCCGACCCCTTCCGAAGCCCGATTCCGTTCGGAAAAGGCGGCAGATTTTCAGCCACCCCCGCCGGTGGATGTCGAACACGAGTCAGGGACACATTCACGGCGGCAGGGTTCGGGGTCGGGCCTCCCCCCGCTTCGCAGATACAACGAACCACCATGAAACCTCGCGTGCTGTTCGGCCCCGCCCCGATGCGGGACATCCCCCACTGCTACGAGCCAACTCTCTCCGCCGCCGGCCTGGAGTTGGTCTACCCGCCGTTCGCCCGGCAGATGAAGGAAGACGAACTCTTCGCCCTCCTCCCCGGCTGTGTGGCCACACTCGCCGGGAGTGAGCCCTACACCCGGCGGGTGATCGAGGTGGCGGCGAAGGCCGGGCTGAAGGTGATCGCCCGCGCCGGTGTCGGGTACGACGCGGTGGACGTGCAAGCCGCCACCGATCATGGCGTGGTGGTGTGCTACGCCCCAGGGAGCAATCACGAGGCGGTCGGCGAGCATGCCATGCTGCTCGTGCTCGCCCTCGCCAAGAACCTGCTCATGCAGCACCGCGAGACGGCGGCGAACAACTGGCCCCGTCGGGCACAACAGCCCGTGCGAGACAAGACACTCGGCATCATCGGCCTCGGCCGCACGGGGCAGGCCACCGCGGTGCGGGCGCTCGCCTTCCGCATGAACGTGATCGCCTGCGACCCGTTCGTGGATGGCGAATTCGCCCGGCGGCACGACATCCCGCTGCTTTCGCTCGATGAGGTGCTCGCTCAGGCCGATTACCTCACGCTGCACGTCCCGCTCACACCGCTGACGCGAAACCTGATCCGCGCCGAGACGCTCGCGAAAATGAAACCTTCGGCCATTCTGGTGAACACGAGCCGCGGGGAGGTGGTTCACGAGGCCGACCTGGTGGAAGCACTGACGGCAAAGCGAATTGCGGCCGCCGGGCTGGACGTGTTCGAGCACGAACCGCTGAAGGACCACCCGTTCCAAACGCTGCCGAACGTGCTGCTCACCGCCCACACGGCCGGGGTCGATTTCCGCAGCCGCGAAGACATGGTGCGGTTCGCCGCGGAAGCGATCGCCGACCTGATGCAGGGAAGGTGGCCGGGCGAGCGGGTGGTGAACCCGGAAGTGCGGAAGTGAGTGAAGGAGCCGCGCCCCCCCCCTCTCTGCCACACTGCCACCTGCCACACACATACCCCCCTCGGCAATTATCACCCTAAGTGCTGTAGCAATCAGCCTTTGCTCCATTCGGCCACTGGGCTACCGACCCCTGGCGGGGTCGGCTCACTCACGCCAGCGCCGCCCGCCACTTCGCCAGTCGCACCGGGTCGAGTGTTTCGCCCCGCTTACCGCCCACACAGACCGCCCCCCGCACCGCCACCCAGTCGGCCCCCACCGTCTTCAGTTGCTTCAACTGCTCGAACTGCACCGACCCGCCGACCGCCACCTTGATCCCGCCCCGCTTCAGGCTGCCGACTAGCTCAGTCAACTCTGCGACCGTCAGATGGTCGAGCAGCGTGTCGCCGTTCTTGGCGAACGTGTCGAACAGAAACGCCCGGTAGCGGTAGCGTTTGGCGAACTTCACCACCTCCGCGGGCGGCGGGCTTTTCGCTGTTTCCCAATCGGCATAGGCGACCGCCACCACTTCGATGCTCGCAGGCACGCGGCGGCGGGTTTCGAGCAGGTCTTCCCCGAAGCCGGCCGGGTGGCCGTAGCCGGCCAGCCCCCACTTGATGTAGGTGAGCGGGAGTTTGAGGTGCCAGTGGGCCTCCGTGATCGCGGCCGGCGACCACTCGCCGAGAGCGGCGCTCACCGGCACGGCCCCGTTCACCGCCGCCAGCACCGCCGCTGCCGTCTCGTGGTGGGCGGTGCCGAGCGGCCCGCGGGAGGGGTCTTTCACGTCGATCAGATCGACACCGGCGGCGACCGCCGCCATCGCTTCTTCGGCCGAGGTGACGCTGACGAGCAGTCCGAGAGGGGCAGTCATGGTGCGGGAATCCTTTCCGAAGTCGGTGCGTGGCGAGTCGGAGTCGGTGAAAAGACTCCGCGATCTTGCTGCATTCGGGGGGGTCCTGACGGACCTCGGCGAGTCGGGGTCACGCTTCCGGAGGGCTGATTGTACTGCCGGAGACGGGGAAGAAAAAAGTCGAGCCAGGCAACCGGCGAAAGGGAAGGGGGCGGGCATGCGCGAAAACGAACCCGAACAGCCGCGGGGGGACGAACCAATCCGGGTGGTTGTGGTGGCGTGGGCCATCAGCGGCGAACCGCTCGGCGGTCGGGTATTCGAGGCAGTCGGTGAGTTCGGCGACACCGATGATGCCACCGGCCAGATCGGTCAGTTGCCGCACCGCCGGATCGGTGACAAGGGCCCACCCGTGCGGGCGGTCGTCCGGGATGCGAGAGGCGTGGATGAGCACCGGCCCGCGGCGGCGCGTACCCCAGGTGCGGACCTCCACCAGTTTCACGCCGGCCACAAGTAGGGCCGCCCACGGTTGTTTGACAGACAGGGCGACCCAGGCGGCCATCGTGGCTCCTACGGTCCGGCGGTTCAGCCTGGCGTACACCTTTTCACGCCGAGGCATAAATCGGACGGTTCACTTTATCATTCCGCCTCGGAACCGGACTCAGGCGGCACCCAGTTTTTGCTAATCGCCCGCTGTGAACTAAGAGACACACACGCTTTGCTCGCCCCCGCGGCTCCACCGGCCCGCGATCGGAAGTTGCGCCGATGCCGTTCCATCCCGCCCCAACCCTGACCCTGCCCCCGCCCCTGGACGGGTATCGGCTGATCGAGCGGATCGGGCGGGGGGGGTTTGGCGAGGTATGGCGGTGTGAGGCCCCCGGTGGGTTTCAGAAGGCCGTGAAGTTTGTGTTCGGGGAC
>JALOQR010000244.1 GCA_025459365.1 Fimbriiglobus sp. | reverse complement strand
AAACTGCACGCCGACATCGCTCACCCCATCCACGCCGGCGCCCGGGTGGCGATGGAAACAGCCGTCGTGCGGAGCTTCCACGAAGAGCGAGAGCGAGCCAAGCAACCGGGTTATGTGTGCCGGTACGACGACTACGACGCCGGCGACTACGAAGACACCGGCTACGCGATGGCGGCCGAAGTCGCGGCGGGTAAGCGGATGATTGCCCACGGTGCCCACGGCCCGGCCCCGAAGGCCCCGCACACCGCCGGCACCCCAGCCCGCACCGAAGAGTTCGCCGACGGCATTCGCTGACCGGCGAACCGCCGGTGCCCCCGCCTGTGGGTAGCACCGGCGGACTCACGTCGCGCCGCTCGCCGTTACTGTGCCGCCGGCGTGCCCGCCTCCCGCGCTTTGCGGGCATCGATAAACGACTTCACCGCCAGCCCGACGTACACGGCGCTCACCAGGCACGTCAGCACACCCGACCGCACGCCCGAGTCTTCCCAGCTCAACCCAACCCCGCCCGACAGTTTCTTGACCAGCGGGTACAGCCCGCCAAGCGCCCCGATCAGCCCGACCGCGGCACCGGCGTGCATGGCGTGCTTCCGCAGGCCGGGCTTGGCAATGACGAGCACCACCAACACCACCAACACTGCCCCGATGGCGGCCGGAATGAGGGCGGTCATGCTCACCTTGCCAGGGGTGATCGGCTCCGACCGCGGATCATCGAGCTTCACCGTCTTCCAGTCGAGTTCTGGCTTTGGCTCACCCTTCTCGGCCGCCGCCTTCTCGATCGCCGCGACTTTCTCCTTCTGGGCTTTCTCCACCATGTCGCCAGGGGCATCGATGAGGTACGAGAACAGGCCGATGACGATGAGGGCAATGCCGCAGAAAAGGGTGTTGTTGACCATGATGAATCGGGGTCCGCGTGGGGTTTGAGTGTGTGCAGATAGTTGTAGGGAACCGGCGTGCCCGCGGGCGACGGCCGCCGACGATCCCCCCAGCCTCTGCCACACTCGCACCGGGCGGAGTCACTTCTTGTTCACGGCCCCAAGCAGGAACTCGACCGCCTTCTTGTGCCCCTCCGGCACCTTGTCGAGCGACGCCACTTCAGCGACTACCTTGCCGTCGTCGGTGATCTTGATGGCGGTGGGGAGCTTCTGCCCGGCCCGGAACCGCCCCTTGATCTCATAGGTCAGCCCCTCCCCGCTGGCGAACACCCGGAAGCCGTCCTGGTCGGCGAACGCGGTCATCACGTTGAAGTTGGTGGTGCCGTACGAAGCCGGTGTGTTCTCCAGCTTGTTCTCCTTCCTGGCCTCGTTCTCCAGCTTGCCGCCGCGGGCGGCCGGGTCGAACGGGCCGACGATGAGTTCCGTCTTGGCACCGTCGCGGAAGGCGACGAGCGGCAGCCGTTCGTTCTTCGGCAACTCCTGGGCGAGCTTGCGGAGGGCGGCGAGGTCGTTCGGAACTGGCTTGCCGCCGATCTCGGCCAGCACGTCGCCTTTCTTTACCCCGGCCTTTCCGGCGAGGGCGTCGGCGTCCACCGCGGTCACCACCAGCCCGGTGTTCTTGGCCAGGCCGAGGTCGGCCGCTTTCTTGGCCGGCAGCGGGTCGGCGGAGACACCGAGCTTCACCTCAGCAGGCTTGGCGTCGGGCTTGGGCGGGTCGGCGGCAAGACCGAGCGCACCGACGGCGAACAGGGCGAGCGAACCGAGGCGAACGCGGAGAGACATGAGCCGACTCCCGAGGGGAACACCCATCCGACGACAACGACACGGCGGGAGTTCCCAAGTTCACCGAAGAAATTAGGCGAGACGGGCCGGGGGTCAGAAAGGGAGCTGCCCCCTCGCGGGGTCGGGTGGGAGTGGCCGAATTGAGCCAAAGGCAGATTGGCGCAACACTTAGGGTGACGGTGGCCGAGGGGGGGTATGTGTGTGGCAGGTGGCAGTGTGGCAGAGAGGGGGGGTAAACTGTAGCCCGATCACCGAACACGCGTTCGGCGGCCAAACGACGACCGACCCCGGAAAGCCCCCAACCCCTCACGAGGCCGGGTGCTGTCCGGGGTCGGCTGGTATCCCCCGATCCGAGGATCAGGGGGTGTTGACCGAGTTAGTACATGTCGCCGTAGCCACCGCCGGCCGGCTTCTTCTCGCCGTCCTTCGGCATGTCGGCGACCAGTGCATCGCTGGTGAGCAGCAGGGTGGCGACGCTAGCGGCGTTCTGGAGGGCGCTCCGCACCACCTTGGTCGGGTCGATGACGCCCTTCTTCACCATGTCGGTGTACTCGCCGGCGCGGGCGTCGTAGCCGTAGTTCTGGTCCTTGTTCCGCAGCACCTCGGCGGCGATCACGTTGCCGTCTTCGCCGGCGTTGTCGCAGATCTGCTTGAGCGGGGCCTTGCACGCCCGGACCACGATACCGAACCCGATCTCTTCATCGTGGGTCAGACCGCTCGCCTTCAGCCCTTCGCTGGCCCGGAGCAGGGCCACGCCGCCGCCCGGCAGGATGCCTTCCTGGTTGGCCGCCCGGGTGGCGAACATGGCGTCTTCCACCCGCATCTTCTTCTCTTTCACTTCGCTCTCGGTCGCCCCGCCGACGTTGATCTTGGCCACGCCCCCTTGCAGCTTGGCGATCCGCTCGCTCAGCTTCTCCTTGTCGTAGTCGCTCGTGCTCTTGTCCAGTTCCCGCTGGATCTGAGCGACGCGGGCCTTGACCGCCTCATTCGCCTTCGTGCCGGTGATGACGACGGTGTTGTCCTTGTCGATCTTCACCTTCTTCGCCTTTCCGAGTTGCTCCAGTTCCACCTTCTCCAGTTGGATGCCCAGGTCTTCGAAGATGGCCTGGCCGCCGGTGAGGATGGCGATGTCTTCGAGCATGGCCTTGCGGCGGTCGCCGTAGCCGGGGGCCTTTACGGCCGCCACGCGGAAGTTCGGGTTCCGCATCTTGTTCACCACCAGGGTGGCGAGCGCTTCGCCGTCCACGTCTTCGGCGATGATGACCAGCGGCTTGCCCTGGCCGAGCACCTTCTCGAGCACCGGGATGAGGTCGCGGCTGTTGCTGATCTTCTTCTCGTGGATGAGCAGGTAGGCGTCTTCCAGTTCGGCTTCCATCGCCTCGAAGTCGGTGACGAAGTACGGGGATAGGTAGCCGCGATCGAACTGCATCCCTTCCACGAACTCGTGGTTGGTGTCGATCGTCTTGCCTTCTTCAACGGTGATGACGCCGTCCTTACCCACCTTGTTCATCGCTTCGGCGATGATCTTGCCGATCTTCTCGTCGCCGTTGGCGGCGACGGTGGCGACGTTCTCCAGCATCCCCTTCTTGCCTTCCACCAGGATCGACATCTTGAGCAGCTTGTCGGTGATCGACTCAACCGCCTTCTCCATCCCCCGCTTCATGAGCATCGGGTTGGTGCCGGCGACCACGGCCCGCAGCCCTTCGTTGAAGATGGCTTCGGCGAGCACGGTGGCGGTGGTGGTGCCGTCGCCGGCCACGTCGGAGGTCTTGGACGCCACTTCCTTCACCATCCGAGCGCCCATGTTCTCGTAGTGGTCGGGCAGCTCGATTTCCTTGGCGACGGTCACGCCGTCCTTCGTGACGGTCGGCGAGCCGAACGACTTCTGGATGATGACGTTCCGGCCCTTCGGCCCGAGGGTCACCTTCACGGCCTTGGCCAGCTTGGTGATGCCCCGCTTCATGGCTTCGCGGGCTTCCTGGTCGAATGCGATCTGCTTGGCGCTCATCGTCTCTCCGTGTTAGCCGACACCGGGGGCCGGTGCGGCGGGTCAGTCGGGTGAGGGGTTTAAAGCCGCTGGCGGGTACAGGCTCGAACCACGAGGACAAGCCCGCCAGGGCGCTCACCGCGAGTGGTTTCAGGCGAACGGCGGGGAGGTCAGCCGACCACCGCCATCACATCGCTCTCGTGCATAACAAGCACTTCGCCGGCTTTCTTGTTGTCCTGGAACTCGTCGCCGGCCCAAGCGGTGAACAGCACCACATCGCCGGCCTTCAGCTGCATCGGCATGCGGGAACCGTCTTCCAGGTTCAGCTTGCCGGGGCCGACGGCCAGCACGGTGCCGCGTTGTGGCTTCTTCTTGGCGGTGTCGGGCAGAAGGATACCGCCGGCCGTCTTTTCTTCTGAGGCTTCGCGGCGGACGATGATGCGGTCGCCGATGGGGGTGAGGTTCATCGTCGCAGATCTCCGGATCAGTGGTGCGGCCGGGTAAAGCAACAACCGTGCCCATGATGGGCGATCACATAAAAGCCGATTGGGGATAAACTTACGGCGAATCGACCGCAGGCTGCGGGTCTGCCGATGTGGCAAGCTGAAGGAAGGGCAGGGGTGCGAACTGTCGGTTTGGCAGGGGTGGGAGTTCGCTCTACGCTTGTTACTCCACGCGGGGGTGGCTGAACATGCGCGAGCCGAGCGACGAAGACTTCGACCAGATGACCACGGCCGAGAAGGCCGAGCACGCCCGGCGGCGGGCCGGCGCCAAGTACCACCACCCGCACCTCGACCGCGAGGGGGACAACGGCGACCGGCGGACCCTGTTCCAGGGGTTGGCGGTGGCAGGTGCGGTGTTGGCGGTGATCGCCGTCGGGTGGGCCTTGAATCAGCAAGCCACGAGTGAGGCGGAGCGGGAGGTGGATCGATACCAGCGGGACTAACAGAAGGAGTTCGGCGACGCGCCGAAGAGGAAACCGCCGCCGATGGTCACGTTCCCGACCAGGTGGTGAGTTGTCCGGCGGGCCGTGCCCCGGAGGGGCCAGGTGTCATGATTGACCCGGCCCCTCCGGGGCACGGCCCGCCCGTGCGATCAGTCTTCGCCCTGGGCCTTGGTGTACCCCGGCTGCCCGTCGAACTCTTGCAGTTTCTCGACGTGCATCCAGCGGAAGCTACCGGCCACCTTGTTCAGGAGGTCCATGAGCGACGCCTCGGCCAATTCGCCGGCGGCTTCTCGCAGCACGAACCGGCAGCGGTACTGATCCACGCAATCCGTGATGGCCCCCTTAGCGGGGTACACCTGCGTGCCACGGTTGGAGATCATCTTCAGCTTGAGGGCGTTCCCCTCGGCCAGTGCCTCCAGCTTCGGCCCGAGTTCGGCCGGGAGCAAGTGTGTCTCCACGAAGATGTCGGCCCCGAGCACCCGCCGCTGCTTCGGGCGCACGCTCACCGGGTCGGACGGCAGTTCCGGCATCTTGATCGGCTTGTGGCTCCGCACGGCGTAGTTGGCTGTCTTCTTACCCAGGTTCGCGATGATGGCGTCGGTGAAGGCGGTGGTGGTGGTCGCCTTCGGGTTGTCGTACCCGACGATGTCGCCGGTCGGGTGCTGACCGCTCTCCATCGTCACGATGAGCGCGTGCTCGACGGCCGCGGCGGCGTCGAACTCGCCCATGTACCGCAGCATCATGATCGCCGAACCGATGACGGCAGTCGGGTTGATGACGTTCTTGCCGGCGTACTTCGGGGCCGACCCGTGGACCGCCTCGAAGATAGCCACCTCGTTGCCCAGGTTGGCCGATGGGGCGAACCCCAGTCCGCCGACGAGCGCGCTCGTCAGGTCGGACATGATGTCGCCGTTCATGTTCGTCGTCACGATCACGTCGAACTGCTCTGGCTTCTTCACCAGCTGGTGGCAGCAATTGTCGATGATGACGTGCCAGCTCTGGATGTCCGGGTACTCCTTCGCCACCTCCTCGAAGGTCCGCTTCAGCATCCCCTCGGTCAGTTTCATGATGTTCGACTTGGTGGCACAGGCCACGCTCTTCCGGCCTTCACTACGGGCGAATTCGAACGCCAGCCGCACGATCTTCTCGCACCCCTTGCGACTGATCAACTTGAGGCACTGAGCGACACCGGGAGACTGCATGTGCTCGATGCCGGCGTACAGGTCTTCGACGTTCTCCCGCACCACCACCAGGTCGATGCCACGGCCGCTGTACGGCGTCTTCACGCCAGGCAGTTCCCGCACCGGGCGGATGTTGGCGAACGTCTCGAACAGCTTCCGCAGGGTCACGTTCGCGCTTTTCTCGCCGTACCCCACCGGGGTGCCGAGCGGCCCCTTGAGCACGAGACGGGTCTTGCGGATGCTCTCGATGGTGTCCTGAGGGACGCCCGACGGCACCCCTTGCTTGAACACGCTCTCGCCAGCGTGCCGGACCTCCCACTCGATCTTCACACCGGCGGCATCGATGATGCGGCGAGCACTTTCAACACACTCCGGGCCGATACCATCACCGGGGATGAGGGTGACCAGGGTCTTGCCGTCGGCGGTCTTCACGGGCATGTCTACGAACTCCTGAGTAACGAGCGGGGGGCGTCAGCCCCCTGGTGAATGGGTTAAGGTGTGTGGCGAACCAAGGGGCTGATGCCCTCCGCTCGCCGGGGTCAATCAAACCGCTTCGTCTTCGCTGCTGTGTGGGGTGGCGAACCAGCGGCGGGCGTAGTCGAGCATTTCTTCGGCGGCCGGGCCGGCCCAGTCGGAGGGTAGCAGTACGGTGAGGGTGTCGCCGTCCTTCAGCCCTGCCACCGCCACCACCGCGGCCTTGAATGGATCGACATCGGCCGCACGCACCACTCGGTCTGTCATCTCGGTCAACTGAGCCGGGAGCATCCCCTGACCGCCGAAGAGCACCACCCGCCGCCCACTCACCGGTACAGCCAGGCAGTCGGCAAGGCAAGCTTGAGAGTGATAGTAGGCAACTTCGACGGCGTAGCGCTGGCGGTGAGCAGTCGGAATTCGCTCGAACGTGGCCAATCGCGGGGTGGTCGAGTGACTCGGCTTGCCGACGGCAGTCGAACGGCGGAACGAAGTGAGCATGGAGGCCTCGGTTGGAACGTAAAAAAACCGGAGACCACTCCCACTTCGATTGAGGTGGGAGCGGTCTCCGGCCTATGTCCTGCCACCCAAAGCCTGCAATACAGTGCAGGCCCTCGGTGGCGGGCTGTCAGCGGTTAGTTATCGCCCGTGTCGAGTGGGCCGTGTGAGCAACCGGCTCGCCCCAAGCGTGAGCAAAGTGATAGGTAGGCGGGCGGGGGAAGGCAAGACGGCGGGGGTAAAGTGTGGGTCTGTTTGTCGAGGTCCCCCCACCCGCCGGGTTCGCTCCGCTCACCACGACGACCTCCCCCGCAAGGG
>JALOQR010000243.1 GCA_025459365.1 Fimbriiglobus sp. | reverse complement strand
CTCGTCAACCCCGACACCGGCGTGATCGAGGACGCCAAGTTCAAGACCTTCGGCTGCGGATCGGCCATCGCTAGCAGCAGCCTCGCCACCGAATGGCTGAAGGGGAAGACGCTCGACCAGGCCCTGGCGATCAAAAACACCGAAATCGTGGAAGAACTGGCCCTGCCGCCGGTGAAGGTCCACTGCTCAGTGCTGGCCGAAGACGCCATCAAGGCGGCCGTCAAAAACTTGCAAGAGAAGCAGTGCGTGAAGGAACCAGCCAACGAGGCTGCCCCCGCCGAGAGCGAACTGGCCGCTGTGTGAGCAGAAATCACCCAGCGTGATATAATTCCCTGAACCAGACCCCTTCGGGAGATCAACAAAAATGGCCACCGCCACCGCTCACGAAAATCATACCCACACCCACGGCAGCGGCGAAGGCTGCTGCGGCAGCAAAACGGCATGCAGCACCGAAAGCAAGGCCGCTGAACCGGTTGTCGTGCCGTGCCCCGTCACCATCACCGACAAGGCCGCCAGCGAAGTGCTGCGGGCCATCGCCGACTACAAGACCGGCGGCGATGCCACGGAAGGCGAAATGTACCTGCGGTTGCGGGTGCAGGGCGGCGGCTGCTCGGGCTTCCAGAACAAGCTCGACCTCGATCCGACCTTCAACGAGAAGCTCGACCATCTGTTCGACACCGCCGGCATCAAGGTGGTGATCGACAAGCGGAGCATGCTCTACCTGTCCGGGGCGGTGGTCGATTTCCACGACGACCTGAACAAACGTGGGTTCAGCGTGACGAACCCGAACGCCAAGGGCACCTGCGGCTGCGGGTCGTCCTACTCCATGTGACCGCCGACCGATGATCGACTGCTTCGAGCGCCTCGGCCTTCCGAGGCGCTTTTCGCTTGACCTGACCGCCCTCGAAACCGCCTTTTTGGACCGGTCGCGGGCAGTCCATCCCGATTTCCATCACTCCGGGAGTCAGGGCGAGCAAGCCGCAGCCGAGGCCTTGACGGCAGCCGTTAACGAGGCCTACACCACACTCAAGGATCCATTCCGCCGGGCCGAGCATCTTTTGACCTTGCTAGGTGGGCCGTCGGCCGCTGAAGTAAAGGAGATCCCCCCGGCGTTCCTCATGGAGATGATGGACCTACGGGAGGAGATCGAGCGAGCGGATGCCGCAGGCAAGTTGAAGTACGAGAAGGCTGCCAGGCAACGGCTCGACGTGCTGTTTAACGGCTTGGTGCCGCTGTTCGACCGCGGCGACCTGATTGGCATTCGCAAGGAGTTAAACGCGGCGAAGTACCTCCGAGGCATTCTCCGCGACCTGCGGGACGCTTAGCTCAGCGGTAGAGCACTCCCTTTACACGGGAGGGGTCACAGGTTCGAACCCTGTAGCGTCCACTTGGCCCACTTCTTCCGGCGAACCGCTCGCCGGCCCATCGCACTGTCACCTACGCTGAAGGCATGACTACCCCTACCGTTGTCGGTATCGATCTGGGCACCACCAACAGCCTCGCCGCGTTCGTCCTGAATGGCGTGCCAGAAGTCGTGCGGGATGCGTCCGGCAACGCCCTCGTACCGTCGTGCCTGAGCTTCCACCCAGACGGCACCGTGCTCGTCGGTCGTGCCGCACGCGAGCGGGCACTCGCCGACCCCACGCACACCATCTTCAGCGTCAAGCGGTTGATGGGCCGCACCCTCGCTGACTTGCAACCCGACCTGCCGCACATCCCGCATCAACTCGTGGAACGCGATGCCGAGGCTGGGCGAAAGGTGCTGCGGGTGACCATCGACGGCCGCGAGTTCACACCGGAAGAACTGAGTGCGATGATCCTGAAGGAAGTGCGGAAACGAGCTGGTAACCCGACAAAAGCCGTCATCACCGTGCCGGCATACTTCGACGATGCCCAGCGACAGGCGACCCGCGACGCCGGCCGCATCGCCGGGCTGGACGTACTGCGGATCATCAATGAGCCAACCGCCGCCGCCCTCGCCTACGGCCTCCACACGAAGGGCACCGGAGTGGTCGCGGTGTACGACCTCGGCGGCGGCACGTTTGATTGCAGCATTCTCCAACTCACCGACAGCGTCTTCAAGGTGCTGAGCACGAACGGCGACACGCACCTTGGCGGCGACGACTTCGACCGCGCGATCATGAGCATGGCTGCGAAGGAGATGGGGATTGACCTGACGACGACCAAGGACGCCTGGTTGCTGCAACACCTCCGCGATGCAGCCGAAAAGACCAAGATCGCCCTGAGTTCAAGCGAGACCGCCGAGTTCGCCATTCCCGATTTCCGCCGCACGTTCACCCGCGCCGAACTCGATTCGCTGCTCGCCCCATTCATCGACCGCTCGCTGGAGAAGTGCCGCAAGGCACTGCGGGATGCCGAACTGACGCCGGCCGACGTGAACGAGGTCGTGCTCGTTGGTGGCAGCACTCGTATTCCGTTCGTCCGGCGGCGGGTCGCCGAGTTCTTCGGCCGCACCCCGCACACCGACCTGAACCCCGATGAAGTCGTTGCCCTCGGCGCGGCGGTGCAAGCCGACATCCTGAGTAGCGGCCGCCGAGATCGATTGTTGCTCGATGTCATCCCGTTGTCACTGGGCGTCGAGACACTCGGCGGGGCGATGGACCGTATCATCGAGCGCAACACCACCGTCCCCTGCACTGGCACCACACGCTACAGCACGCACAAGGACAACCAGACCGCGATCCTGGTCAACATCTACCAGGGTGAACGCGAAGTGGTGGCAGCGAACAAGTTGCTGGGTCAGTTCAAGCTGAGCGGTATCCCGCCCATGCCGGCCGGCTTCCCAGTGGTGCTCATTACCTTCCGCGTCGACGCCAACGGCATGCTCCGGGTGTCGGCCAAAGAAGAACGTAGCGGTGTCGAGGCGGCGGTGGAGGTGAAGGCCGCTCACGGGCTGAGCCAGAGTGAAGTCGAGAGGTTGGTGCTGGAGAGCGTGGAGCACGCCCACGAGGATTTCGCCGCCCGCCGGGTGATCGAGTTCCGCCGCAAGGGTGAGAGTGCCCTCGACCACATGACCAAGGCGCTCGCCGCCCACGGTGACAAACTCACCCACGAGCAACGATCCGCCATCGATGTGGCATCGGCCGAACTGCGAGTGGCGATGTCGGCGGGCGACCTGCCAACTCTGGAGCAGGCCAACGCCGCGTTCGAGAAGGTGATTCTCCCGTTGGCTGAACTCCAGATGAACGTGGTCACTTCTGCCCTGCTTCGCGGGAAAACCGAGGGCGAAGTGCTCGCTGACGGGGTATAACGGGGAACATTCTGTATCCCATCGAGGCTGCCCGATGCGCCCCGCGCTCGCCGCTCTGTTATTCGCCTCCGCCCTCCTCGCCGCCGACCGCCCCACCCCGCTTCCCGGTCAGGCCCTCCGTTCCGAAACGGTCGCCAACAACGGCATGGTGTGCGCCTCGCACCCTCTCGCCGCTCAGATTGGCCTGGAGGTGCTGAAAAACGGCGGAAATGCCGTCGATGCCGCGATCGCCACCAGTGCGGCAATGGGGCTGATGGAGCCGACCAGTTGCGGCATCGGCGGCGACCTGTTTGCGATCGTCTACGACGCGAAGACGAAAAAACTCCACGGGCTCAATGCCAGTGGGCCGGCGCCGAGGAAGGCCACACTCGAATACTTCAAGCAGAAGAAACTCGATGCCATCCCCGAGCGTGGGCCGCTGAGTTGGAGCGTGCCAGGGTGCGTCGAGGGCTGGGACCAACTGCGGGCGAAATTCGGCAGTAAGAAGTTCTCGGAGTTGCTCGCCCCGACTATCCGATACGCCGAGGAAGGTTTCGTCGTCACGGAAGTGATCGCCGGGTACTGGAAGGCGAGCGAGCGGATGCTGAGTGGGGACGCCGGGTTGACCGAAGCGTTTCTCCGAAACGGACGCGCCCCGAGGGCTGGGGAACTGTTCAAGAACCCGCTCCTGGGCGCGAGCTTGAAGCGGATCGCCGACCACGGCCGTGACGGTTTCTACAAGGGGGAGACGGCGAACGCCATTGTAAAGTTGTCCGACGCGAAGGGCGGGCTGTTCACGAAGGAAGACCTCGCGGACTTCCACGCAGAGTGGATCGATCCAGTGAGCACACAGTACCGCGGGTACGATGTGTGGGAACTGCCACCACCGGGCCAGGGCATCGCCGCCCTTCAAATGCTCAACCTGCTCGAACCGCACGACCTCGCCAAGCTCGGACCGACCTCGCCCGATTACTGGCACCTGCTCGTGGAGGCGAAGAAACTCGCCTACGCCGACCGAGCGAAGTACTACACCGACCCGAAGTTCGCAAAGGTACCGACGGACACCCTGATTTCCAAAGGGTACGCCGCCGAGCGGGCCAGGCTCATCGACCCGAAGAAGGCGGGCGTGGGCGTTACCGCCGGCGATGCCAAGGTGGGCAAGGCCGACACCATCTACCTGTGCGTGGTGGACAAAGACCGCAACTGCGTGTCGCTCATTCAGTCCAACTACGCTGGGTTCGGGTCGGGGTTGGCGGCCCCTGGTACCGGGTTCGGCATTCAGAACCGGGGCTGCCTGTTCGCCCTCGACGAGACGCACGCGAACAGGCTCGAAGGCGGGAAGCGGCCCTTCCACACCATCATCCCGGCGATGGTGACAAAGGACGGCGCTCCGTTCTTTGTGTTCGGGGTGATGGGAGGCGACATGCAACCGCAGGGGCATGTGCAAGTACTCGTGAACATGCTCGACTTCGGCATGGGGGTGCAGGCAGCCGGCGACGCAGCGCGTGTGGAGCACGTCGGGTCGGCCACACCGACCGGTAAACCGGAAGCGGAACGCGGCGGGACGATCCAGGCCGAACTGGGTATCCCGGATGCGGTAGTCAAGGAGTTGGAAGCCCGCGGGCACATTGTGAAACGGGTGAAGGTGAACGGCGGTGGGTATCAGGGCATCCGTATCGAGCCGAAGTCGGGTGTCCTCCGCGGTGGCACCGAGAGCCGCAAGGACGGAGCGGCGGTGGGATATTGACTCCCTGCGACCACCACACCACGCACTCGCATGACTCAGATACGACGACCGATGCACCCGACGACTGCCCACGGCTCGCCATCGGTGTGGTCGGGCGTGCCGATTCTGTCTATGAATACTTGATAGCTTAAGGTCGAACATCTGCCGTAAAGCCAAGATGACACACCGACCTGGCTCGACCTCAACTCACACCCCCCGAAGTCCTGGCATCCATGAGAACTGCTATCCGCCGAAAGGCCTTCACGCTGATCGAGTTGCTGGTGGTGATCGCCATCATCGCCATCCTGATCGGCCTGCTGCTGCCCGCCGTACAGAAGGTACGGGAAGCCGCCGCCCGCATGCAGTGTCAGAACAACCTGAAGCAGATTACGCTGGCCTACTTCAACCAGGAGAGCGCACTCGGTGCTTTTCCGCTCAGCGGAAGTAACGCCCCGACAGCTTCGTTCGGATGGGGTCTGAACGTACTCACCGCCATCGAGCAAGATAACCTCTTCCGGCAGTACACCCTCAATGCCCCGCCATTTGTTAACCTCGGTGGGCCGGCGAATAACCAACTGGTAAGCAGCACCCGCGTGCGGACTTTTGTCTGCCCATCGAACCCGGACGGATCAGCGCTGGGAGCAGTGACGTACAACTTCCCCGGCCCGCCGATGGCTCTTTCGTGGCAGATCGCTCCTGGCGACTACGGCCCCATCCGTGGGGTCGATCCCACCCTGGCCGCCAGCATCCCCGGCTTCCCCACCGGCAACCTGGCTGGCATGTTTCAGGCAGACCGGGTCACACGCATCGCCGATGTGACCGACGGGTTGTCAAACACCATCATGATGCCCGAGATCGCCGGCCGCCCATTCCTGTGGCAGAATGGGCGACGGGCCACCATCCAGACCTACTACAACGGATCCGGTGGATGGAACGACGCGACGTGCAGCAATGCCATTCTGAGTGGTTCCCCAGGCGACGGTTCCTACGCCACCAACCCCTGCACCGCACAACCTTGCCCGCGCTCGCCTGTCCGCACCTGCCTGATCAACTGCTCGAATGACCTCGGCCTGTACGCCTTCCACAGCGGAGTGGCCAACGTGGGTATGGGGGATGGATCGGTGCGGAGCTTGCGGGCGGGCACAGCGGCGTTCACGGTGGCCGCAATGGTGACCCGCGCGAACGGCGAGGTGTACAACCTCGACTGACGCAGGCGGATGGACCGTCATCTTCCCTCCGTGTTGTCTCCCTCCCACCCGGCCCCGAAATGGTGCCGGGTGGTGTTCTTTCCCGACCAGGCCGCTACACTCGGGTCGCCTGCCGCCGCGAGAACCCGCCCGTGACCACCATCGCCCGCCTACTCGTTCTTCTCTTCACCTCGGTCGCCGCCGCCCAGGAGAAGCCGACCGAAGGGACGCACACAACGGAGAAAGACATCCCCTACCGTACCGGTGACAGGCTAACCACCGCCATGAAAGAGCGGTGTAAGCTCGACATCCACTTCCCGGCTAAAGGGAAAGACCTGCCGACGGTGGTGTGGTTCCACGGCGGGGGTTTGACCAAGGGCGAAAAAGCGATCCCGAAGGGTCTGCAAGACAGGAACGTGATCGTGATTGCCGCCAACTACCGGCTCAGTCCGGTGGCCAAGGCGCCGGAGTACATCGAAGACGCGGCAGCAGCAGTGGCGTGGGCGATCGCCAACGCGGGGAAGTACGGCGGGTCGGCGAAGAAGGTGTTCGTATCCGGGCACTCGGCCGGTGGTTACTTGACGAGCATGATCGGGCTGGACAAGAAGTGGTTGAAGGTCCACGATGTGAACGCAGACGACCTCGCAGGGTTGATCCCGCTGAGCGGGCAGGCCGTCACGCATTTCACCGTGCGGGCCGAGCGTGGCGTCGAGA
>JALOQR010000242.1 GCA_025459365.1 Fimbriiglobus sp. | reverse complement strand
ATCCACTGCAACCAACTCGGCATGCCGGGCAACTGGACGACCACACTCGACACCATGAATGCGGTCGATGGCCACCGCGGGCACTTCACCCACATCCAGTTCCACAGCTACGGCGGCGGGCCGGACGACCAGGGGACGTTTTGCAGCAAGGTGCCGCAACTCGCCGAGTACGTCAACACCCACCCAAACATCACCGTGGACGTGGGGCAGGTGCTGTTCGGCGAAACCACCAGCATGACCGGCGACGGCCCGCTCGGGCACTACCTGCACCGCGTGACCGGCCGCAAGTGGTTCAACGGCGACACCGAGTGCGAGGGCGGGTGCGGCATCGTGCCGATCACGTACAAGGACAAATCGATGGTCCACGCCCTGCAATGGGCCATCGGGCTGGAGTGGTATCTGCTCGTCGCCGATCCCTGGCGGGTGGCCATGAGCACCGACCACCCGAACGGCGGCAGTTTCGTGGCGTACCCCGAGATCATCGCCCTGCTGATGAGCAAGGACTACCGCCGCGAACAACTGAAACGGGTGCCGGCGACCGTGCGAGAACGCTGCACACTGGCCGACCTCGAGCGAGAATACACCCTGAACGAGATCGCCATCGTGACGCGGGCCGGGCCGGCGAAGATGCTGGGCCTGAAGCACAAGGGGCATCTGGGCGTCGGGGCGGACGCCGACATCACCGTGTACACGCCGGGGGCGGACATCAAGGGGATGTTCGAGCTACCGCGGTATGTGTTCAAGGCGGGCGAGTTGATCGTCGAACACGGCGAAATCCGCCGAGTGCGATACGGCCCGACGGTGTGCGTCGAACCGGCCTACGACACCGCCGCCGTCCCGCACATCCGCGACTGGTTCGAGGACGCCTACACCCTGCGGTTCGCCAACTACGCCGTGACCGACGACTACCTCGGGCACGGGAAAGTGACGATGAACGCGGAAGGCAGTTCACCGCAGAGGGCGCCAGAGGGCGCGGAGTGAAGACCATAGGGAGCGGGGGGATGGAACAGAACTGTCTTTCTCCGCGCCCTCTCGCGCCCTCTGCGGTGAATGATCTGCTCTGATCCGGGTCCACGCGTTGCCCGCTGGAGGGTCTGATGAAGCTCATCCTTGCCATCATCCAGCCGAACAAGCTCGAAGCGGTGAAGGAAGCGCTGAACAAGGTGGAGGTGTTCCGCCTGACCGTGGTGGACGTGCAGGGGTTCGGCCGGCAGAAGGGTCAGACCGAACTGTACCGCGGGCACGAACTCACCGTGAACATGCTCCGCAAGGTGCAGTTGCAAATCGCGGTGAACGAAGACTTCGTCGAGCCGACGGTGAACGCCATCATCAGCGCCGCCCGCACCGGGCCGGAGGGCCGCATCGGCGACGGGAAGATTTTTATCCTCCCGCTCGAAGACGTGGTGCGCATCCGCACCGGCGAACGCGGTCCGGAGGCGATCTGACGAACTGCGACCGCGTGGGATCGGTAGCAGTGCGACAGAGGCTGTAGTCGCTGTAAACCCTTGAGGCGGTTGGACTAATACTCGGCGTGGTGGTGGCGGTGGCCGGGGCAGAGTGGCGGGGGGTATGTGCGTGGCAGGTGGCAGTGTGGCAGAGTGCAACGATCGAATCGTGATAGGCGAGTGATCGACAGAATTTTGTTCCACGCCCTCGCGATCGCGGGCCGTGAGTGGTACGCTACTCGTCGGCTTTCTCCCGCTTGGGTGTCTCCATGCGTCGCCTGTTCTGGCTGTTGCCGTTGTTTGCGCTCCCCGTCGCCCTGATCGCCGCCGATCCGGTGAAGGAACCCGATCTGCCCGACGGCACCGACAAGGCGGTCAAGCAACTCGCCGCATTCAACCTGCCAAAGGGGATGAGAGCCGAACTGTTCGCCGCCGAGCCAATGGTGCTCTCGCCCGTCGCCATCAGCGTGGACGACAAAGGCCGAGTGTTCGCCGCGGAGGTTCATCGCCTCGGCCGCGGGGTGGTGGAGAACCGCGACAACCCCGCCTTCCCGTTCAGCTTCTTCCTCGACGACGACTTACAGATCCAGACCGCCGCCGATCGCCTCAAGGTGTACGAGAAACACAAGAGCCGCGTACCCGGCGGCATGGACTGGTACACGAAGTACGCCGACCAGGTGCGACGGCTCGAAGACACCACCGGCGACGGTAAAGCCGACAAGAGCACCGTGTTCGCCGGCGGATTCAACCGCCCGCTCGACGGCATCATGGCCGGCGTGCTCGCCCACAACGGCGACGTATTCGTGACGAACATCCCCAGCCTGTGGAAGCTGACCGACTCCGAGAACCAGGGCGTGGCCGACAAACGGGAGGAACTGCTCACCGGTTTCGGGCCGAATATCGCCTTCTTCGGACACGACCTGCATGGGCTGATCGTCGGGCCGGACGGGCGGTTGTACTTCAGCGTCGGCGATCGCGGGTTCAACGTGAAGAGTAAAGAAGGACGGGAGTTCGTCGGCCCCCGCACTGGTGGGGTGTTTCGCTGCGACCTCGACGGCCGCAACCTGGAAGTCGTCCACCGTGGGCTGCGAAACCCGCAGGAACTCGCCTTCGACCAGTACGGCAACCTGTTCGCCGACGACAACAACTGCGACAAGGGCGACCACGGCCGGCTCGTGTATGTGTGCGACGGCGGAGATAGCGGCTGGAACATGGCGTACCAGACTATCCCCGACCCATACCTGACCGGCCCGTGGCATGCGGAGCGGATGTGGCACCTGCCGCATGCGGGTCAGCCGGCGTGGATTGTGCCGTGCGTGGGGAGCATCGGCACCGGGCCGAGCGGCTTCTTGTTCACCAGCGGCACGAGCCTGCCCGACCGCTACAAGAACGCCTTCCTGATGTGCAACTACACCGGCAACGGCGGACTGGAGGCGTGGAAGTTGAAGCCGCAGGGGGCGGGGTTCGAGATCGTCGATTACCACGACTTCCTCAAACCGATCAAGGCGACCGACGTGGACCTCGGGCCAGACGGCAAACTGTATCTGTCGGATTACGTCGATTTGAACTGGGATGGGCGGAGCGCCGGCGGACGGGTCTACACCGTGTTCGACCCGGCGAAGATCGAGACGACACCGGTGAAGGAGATGAAGCAACTCTTCGCCGAAGGCTTCAAACAGAGGAAACCCGACGAACTGGCGAAACTGCTCGACCACCCGGAACTGAAGGTGCGGCAACGGGCACAGTTCGCCCTCGCCGACCAGCGAGCGGTGAAGGAACTGACTGCCGCCGCGAAGGAGAGCGGGAACCAACTCACGCGGTTGCACGGCATCTGGGGGCTGTGGCAACTCAGCCGCAAAGACCTGAAAGTGCTGCCGACGGTGGCGGAACTGCTCACCGACACAGACGCCGAAGTGCGGGCACAGGCCGCGAAGGTCGTCGGCGACCGCCGGCACGAACCGGCCACCGAGAAACTGCTTGAAATGCTCAAGGACGACTCCCCGCGCGTGCGGTACTTCACCGCTCAGGCGCTCGGGCAGATGAAGCACAAACCGGCGGTCGGCCCACTGTTTGAAGTGCTGAAGGCGAACGCCGACGCCGACCCGTTCCTGCGGCACGCTGCCGCCACCGCCCTCGCCCGCATCGGCGACGCGGACGCGGTCGCCGCCAGGGCAACGGACGCTTCCGCCGCCGTGCGGATGGGGGCCGTGCTGGCTCTGCGGAAACTCGCTGACAAGCGGGTGTCACGGTTCCTGAAAGACGCCGAAGTGCTGGTGCGGGCCGAGGCGGCGCGAGCCATCAACGACCTGCCGATCGAGAGCGAACAGCCGACGCTCGCCGCCGCCCTGGCGGATGCCCCCACTGCCAAGTCCGACGCCCTCGCCCGCCGGGCGCTGCATGCCGCCTACCGCCTCGGTGGGGCCGACCGGGCGAAGGCTGTGTTCGGCGTCGTCGTCGATGCGAACTACTCCGCCCCGTTGCGAGCCGAAGCCCTCGCCTGCCTGAAACAGTGGGTCGAACCGACCCCGCGGGATCGGGTGAACGGCTTCTGGCGTCCGCTGGAGAAGCGCGATGGGAAGGCGGTTTCTGCGGTGGTGGAGAAAGGGCTGCCCGACCTACTGGGCAAAACGAGCGGGCAGTTGCAGGCCGACGCTATCGGGCTAGTAGCGGCGCTCGGGGTGAAGGCCGACGAGGCTCAGTTCGAGGCGTGGGCGGCGGACGCCAAACAGGACGTGAACCTCCGCGCCGCTGCCCTGCGGTTCCTGGCGGTTCGCAAGGCGAAGGGGTTCGACGCCGCGTACCAAACGGCGGTGAAGGACCCCTCCCCCGCACTGCGGGCCACCGCCCGCGACCTGCTCGCCGAGGTCAATCCGGACAAGGCCACCGAGACGCTCGCCGCCGTGCTGAACGACGAGAACGCGCCGACGGTCGAACGCCAGCGGGGCGTCGTCACCCTCGCCCGACTGAAGGGAGGGGCCACCGAGATCGACACCTGGGCGGAGAAACTGGCCGCCGGCACCGTGCCAGACGAGCTCAAGGTCGACGTGTGGGACGCACTCAAGGCGAATGAGACGGCGAAGCGGAAGCCGCTCCGGCAGAAGTTCGAGGCGACACTTCCGCCCGACCCGGTCGGCCGGTTCGCCATGAGCCGCACCGGGGGCGACGCCGAACGCGGCAAGGAGATCTTCTTCAACCACACAGCCGCGCAGTGCGTACGGTGCCACAAGGCAGGCGACAACGGGGGCAACGCCGGGCCGGAGTTGAACGGGCTGGTGACGCGATACCCGGACAAGACGCGGGACCACCTGCTCGAATCGCTGGTGAAGCCGAATGCGAAGATTGCCCCCGGCTACGCGAGCATCACCATCACGAAGCTCGACGGTAGCACCGTGGCCGGCACGCTCATGACGGAGGCGAATGGCGACGTGGAGGTGAAGACACCCGAGGGCAAGCTGGTGACGGTCAAGGCCGCCGACATCGACACGAAGACCGCCCCGGTGAGTGCCATGCCCGCGGTAGACAAGGCCCTCACCCACCGCGAGATGCGCGACCTGATCGAGTACCTGATGACGCTGAAGTGACCATGGAGTGTGGGTCAGCACGGGCGAAGCGCTCACGCTGACCCACACGTCGAAGGTTCACCGCCCATACCACGCGATCAGTCGGGGGATTTCTCCCTTCTGCGACATCGCCCGCACAGGCGAAGCCAACCCGCCGCCATCGAGCATCCCGTTATAGCCAAAGCTCTCGTCCACGATCCGCAAGGCTTTCGTCACGGCGGTGAGTTTATCCGCACCGGCAGCCACCATGAGTCGGGCGGTCCAGAGGAGTGTTGGGAACACCAGGAGCAGCGACTCCAACCCGTGCCAGAAGCGGTGGTGGAAGTTGGTCGGGCCGAAGAATTGCCCGCTCTCCACCTTCACCGCAAAGTACCGGGTGAGCAGGTCGCCGGCCGCCGCCGGCAACTCCCCCAGGGGCACCTCACCGGCCTGAAACGGTACTCCCTGCGGCAAGAACTCGTGCAACCGCGGCACCGTCCCCACCCCGACGGCGAACCGTATCCCGGCCACGAACCTTGCCCACTTCCCCCGACGCCCAACACCGGCCCGCGGCCCGTGGTCGGCTCGTAAATAGACCCCGGATTGCTGGCGAAGGAGTGTGCGCCCGACCCACCCTGGCCGGGGCACAGCCGCCGGGTCGGCAGGGGTATCTTCCACAGCCGCTCCCGACACGATCCGAAGGAACTCATCTAACCGCCCGCCGCTCACCTTGTCGAATCGGGCGTTCCGGCACTCGTCTGCCACCCACGCGATCTGCCGCAACCGCTGTTCGAGCGGAAACGTGGAGTTCGTCACCATCCGCAGGAAGGTTTTCGTAAAGCGGTTCAGGTCGTCCCACGGCACCACCTGGCCCCGCTGCAATTCGGGCGGGGGCATGTTGATGGCCTTCGGGTTGTCGGCCTCCACCAACCCGCTCAGGGCGGTCAATTCCCCGGCATGAGCAGCACACCCGCGGCCCAGGTTGTCGGCCACCGACGGGCAGGCGTACCGCAGGCTCACCTTCCAGTGATCGCCAGCGGGCACCATCACGAATGGGTAGAGCCGGCAGGCGAACGGCTTGGCCGCGGCCCCAAATTTGGCATGGATGCGGCACAGGTTGTCTGGCCCGAGAAAGACGCAATTGCCCTCAGCGGTGTGATTGAGCACGTACTCGCCAGAGGCCTTCTCCAGCCGGAGTGGTTCCTGGCCGGCGAGTTCGGGGGCACTCATCCAGCCTTGCTTGAGGATGCGTTCTTTCTCTTCGGCAGTCACCCGGACGGAATACGTCCGGCAGCAGTCGCCGCAGGTGTGGCAGTCCCAATTTTGCACGGTCGGCAGCGACCGGACGGGCATCGGCATGAGGGACACTCAACGGACAGATACCCCCATGGTACGCCGCCGGTCGAGACCTGCCCGTCAGTGCGACTCGACGTCGCGGGCGAACTCGTCCAGTTCCCTCTCAGCGCGTTCTTTGGTGTACCCATACTCTTGTTGCAGTTTGCCGGCGAGTTGGTCCCGCTTGCCGGCGATGGTGGTCAGGTCGTCGTCGGTCAGTTTGCCCCACCGCTGCTTCACCTGCCCCATGAACTGCTTCCAACCGCCCTCGATTTGATCCCAGTTCATTGCATGACCCTCCCCAGATGTGATGGCGACTTGGGCATCGTCAGCGTGAGAAATCGGCAAGTATCGTGCCGGCGGAGTCTCAGAGATTAGGTTTGTGCCGGGGGATCCAGCGTGCGGTGTACTCGCTGGCCCCACCCTCTCCAGTCGCCCCATTCCGCTTCCCTGCATCGACTTACCTTCCGGCAGGTTGCCCTTGATTCCCTCGCGGCCGGTGGGTATTCCGCCCCAATCACTGTAACACTGCCCGCACCACAACAGCCCACGGCCATGCCACTGCGTCGGCTCCGTCACCGCGTTGCCC
>JALOQR010000028.1 GCA_025459365.1 Fimbriiglobus sp. | reverse complement strand
GGATACTGTGAGGGACCAGGGAGGGGGATGGCCAAAGGCAGGTTGGGATGTGAGGCGGACGTAGCAGAGAGTGTGCTTTTGGATGAAGTACCACAGGTCGGGAGGCTGAAATCGACGAACGCCGAGTCGTCCGTGGCAAAGGCTGCAAGGGCGTTGGTGGTAGCTGCGATGGTGGGCCGGTCGGCTGGATCGGCGGAGAGCAGTGCCGAGATGATGGCAGCAAGAGGGGCGGGCATATCGCGGCGGAGGGTGCCGAGCGGGACAGCGGGGTGCGGTGCCAGACCGGTGAGAAGAAAATGCAGCACCCCGCCGAGGGAGTAGACGTCGGCTGCCGGGGTGGGGGTTTGGGTGATCGCCAGTTCAGGAGCGAGGAATCCCTCAGTCGATCCATCAACAGTGAACTGACCAAGACCCAAACCGCTGACCTTCACCACGGGTTTAGATGGCGGGCCGTTGCCTCCCGGTCGGCCGACAAGCAGACTCTTCGGGTTGAGCAGTCCGTGGGTGGTCTGCTTCTCGTGTGCGTGCTGAAGCCCCAGGGCGGCCTGGCGGGTGAACTCGCATGCCCGGGCCACCCCAAGCGGCCCTTCGACCTGCACGAGGTGGCCCAGGTCGGTCCCGTCCATGTACTCGTGGACGAGGTACATCCGCCCGCCCCAGGTATTCACATCGAGCAGGGTCAGCACGTTGGGGTGAGCAAGCCGGGCCGCCGCCCGCGCCTGTGCCTGGATGGCCTGCCGCACCCTGTCGGTGGCGGTCAGTTCGGCTCGTAGAAGCAGTACCGAAACCGCCCGATTCATCGTCCGATGCTTGGCTTTGTACACCCGACCACTGTTGGTTCGGGTGAGGTAATCGGTGAGGACATACGAACCAAGGATGAACCCGTCGGCCTTGCCTTGTAGCAATCGCTCCGCCTGGAAGCGAGTTAGCCAGTCACCCTTCACCAGGAATTCGGCCACCTCACGGGCTGACTTCTGAAAGACCGTGAGCGACCCCACGGCTCGGTCCCATTGCCGGTCTGAGAGCACCCCCGACACGCGCACGCCGGCCAAGAATTCCTCGCGGGTGAGGCTGGTCGGCGGTGGGGCGGCGTTCATGGTGAGCGTCGATTCCCTGTTGCGGTTTGGCAGACGGGTCGATCCCCGCGGCTGGGGACGCAATGGCATGACCATGTGCCGCCGGCAGCATTTTCACTCGATCGAATCTTGGGGATCGATTATTCTTAGAACACGAACCTCCGCGGTTCTTCCCGCCGGGCCGTCCGTCGTGTCGGCCCAACCCTCGCTCCCCTGAAGGGCATCCGATGCGCAGGCGTGCCGCTCTGGCTATTTTTCTGTTCGTTCCTTCCTTCTCGCCCGCTGCGTTTCCGACCGATGAGGAATCTCGCAAGAAGATCACGGATCGCCCAGCCGAACTGGCTGTTGCCACTCCGGAGGTCTTTCTTGTCGGACCGCGGGCGGCACATCAGTTGATCGTGACTGGGAAATACTCGAATGGTCTGGTCCGCGATTTGACACCGTTTGTTGCTGTTGCTGTTGAACCGGCCGGTGTAGTGGACGTGCAAGCCGGGCTTTTCCTTCGGGCGACGAAGGACGGTACTGCCACCGTCACCCTTTCCGCCGGTGGGAAAGCGGTCACCGTGAAGGTGACAGTGAAGGATTCGGCCTCCCCCACACCCCCGAGCTTCCGTCACGATGTGATCGCGACACTCAATGTCGGCGGATGCAATATGGGGGCGTGTCATGGCACACCGAGCGGGAAGAACGGCTTTAAGCTCTCCCTCCGCGGATTCGACCCCGCCGCCGACTTCTTGCAACTCACACGCGATCAGTTCGGCCGTCGCACCGATCACCAGCATCCTGAAAACGCACTGTTGCTCCTCAAGGGAGTCGGCCAGGTTCCGCACGAGGGGGGCGCACGCCTTGGCGTGAATACCCTACCAACTGAGATGCTCGCTGCCTGGCTCGCCGGTGGACTCCCCGACGACAAGAAAGAACTACCAGCGGTGAAGGGGATAGAAGTGCTACCTGGTAGCCGTGTGCAACTGAATCCAGCTCGCTGGCAGCAACTCGCCGTGCGAGCCACCTTTACCGATGGCGTGCAACGCGATGTGACACGGTTGACCAACTTTAGCAGCAGTGACCCGGCCGTGGCTGATGTATCGCCGACCGGGTTGGTCGAGTTCAAGCGACCCGGTGAAGTGGCCGTCCTCGCACGCTATCTCGAAGAGATAGTGAGCGTACGGCTCACCTACCTCGAACCCCGAGATGGGTTCAAGTGGCCAAACCCGCCCGAACACAACTTTGTTGACTCACACGTGTTCGCCAAGCTGCGGCAAATGACCATCGCCCCGAGCGACCTCTGCTCCGACAACGAATTCGTTCGCCGTGTGTACCTCGACTGTATCGGTCGCCTACCCACCCCTGCCGAAACCGGCCAGTTCCTCTCCGACACTGCGACGACGAAACGAACCGGCCTGATCGATCGGCTCGTTACGCTCCCCGAATTTGCTGATTTCTGGGCACTCAAATGGGCCGACGTGCTCCGATCCAACCGCAAGACAATCCAACTCAAGGGCAGCACCGGGTACCAGGCCTGGCTGCGTGAGCGGTTTGCCAGCAACGCCCCGTTTAACGAAGTGGTGAAGGAATTGCTCACCGCCACCGGCAACAGCTACACCAATCCCCCTGCGAACTACTATCGCATTAGCAAAGACCCGACCATATTGGCCGAAAGCACCGCCCAACTGTTCCTCGGTGTGCGGATGCAGTGCGCGAAGTGTCACAACCACCCGTTCGAGCGGTGGAGCCAAGACGACTACTACGGGCTAAGCGCTGTGTTCGCGCGGGTGAAGACGAAGCCCGCCGCAACGGCCGCCGATCGTGCCCCGAAACCCGCCGAGAGCGCCGAGGTTGTGCTGGTTGAACGCGGCGGCGAAGTGAGTCAACCCCGCACCGGCAAGACGATGAAGCCACGCTTCCCTGGCAAGGGTGATCAGGACCTGCCGCCGGGCACCGATCGCCGGGCAGCGTTCGCCGACTGGCTGACGGCCGTGGACAATCCGTTCTTTGCCAAGAGTGTCGTCAACCGGGTGTGGTTTCACCTGATGGGCCGGGGCATCGTCGATCCGGTCGACGACTTCCGTGAGAGCAACCCATCGGCCAACGACGAATTGCTCAACGCACTCGCCGCCGACTTCGCCAAGAACGGGTACGACCTGCGGAGGCTGGTCACCACTGTATTGAAGTCTCGGACTTATCAGCTGAGCGCCCTACCCAACGACACCAACCGCGATGACGTCAAATATTTCAGCCGAGCAGTGACCAAACTCCTGACGGCAGAGCAACTGCTCGATGCCCTGTGCGACTTCACCGGGGTGCCGGAGAAGTTCACCGGGTTGCCGGCCGGTACTCGGGCGATTCAACTGCCCGACGGCGAGGTGAATCACCCGTTCCTGAAGACCTTCGGCCAGCCGGCGCGGGAACTGGCGTGCGAGTGCGAGCGCGAGTCGGACGGTAATCTCGCCCAAGCACTTCAGCTCATCAACGGCCCGACGGTGAACGAGAAGGTCAAGAACCCCGACAACCGCGTCGGCAAACTGCTAGCCGCGAAGAAAAGCGAGGGTGAGATCCTGACCGAACTGTACGCGGTGGCACTGTCGCGGCAGCCTGATGCCGAAGAGACTAAGGTCGCGCTCACTCACGTCGCGAAGACCGCAGATAAGCGCAAGGCGTGGGAAGACGTGATGTGGGCGATCCTGAACACCCGCGAGTTTCTGTTCCGGCACTGATCGACACGGTGGGTCGGGGCGGACACTCGAGGTCCGCCCCCACTGGGTGAGGGTCACTCCTGTTCGCTGCCGCATGCCTAACGGACAATTTCCTCATACGCCGTTCGCACCGCCGCCCGCTTCGCGGCCAACTCCGCCAGGAAGGCGTCGGCCGAGGTGAAGCCGCTGCGGCGGGCGAGCTTCGCCAAGTCGTCGAGACTCTCCGGAACCTCTGTCAGAGGGCGGTCGGTCACGATCCGTAGTCTCGCCTCCACGAATCGCAGGAACGAGTAGCCGTCTCGCAGGTCGGCCGCCGCTGTCATCGCTAGCAGGCCAGATGCGGCAAGCGCGTCGATGGCATCCCATACGTTCGCCCGAAGCACCTCGGGGTGCGTCCGCCCGTGCCGCAGTTGCAGCAGTTGCACGGCGAACTCCACGTCGGTCAGCCCACCGCGGCCCCGCTTCAGACTCCGCGGGTTAGCTGCTCCTTCCAATTTTGCCCGCATCGCCGTGACCTCGGCGGTCGGCACCGGGCCGTTCAATTTTCCTGTCACTGCCTCTTGAACGCTCGCAGCCAATTCGTCGGTCAACCTCCCGCTTCCACGCACCACTCGTGCCCGGGTAAGTGCCAGCCGCTCCCACACCTGGGCAGTGCCGCCGAAGTACCGCCGAAATTCGTCGAGTGACAGTGCCAGACTGCCCGACTTGCCCGTCGGCCGAAGCCTCATGTCAACCTCGTACAGCTTGCCAAGCGGCCCCGGCCGGCTGGCGAGCTTGATCGCTTGTTGGCCGAGGGTGGTGTAGAAATGCTGACGGTCGGTATCGCCGTTGGCATACACCAGCACGATATCAAGGTCGGAATGGTAGCTAATCTCCCGGCCGCCAAGCTTACCCAGCCCGAGGACCGCGTATTCTCCACCGGGGTCACTGAGTTTCCCGCGCACTACCGGTTCGGTCATATCGAACACGGCGTTCAGCAGGCTCTCGGCGAGGTCGCTCAACTCAGCAGTCGTGGTGCGGATGTCGGCCTTGCCGAGTAGATCTTGAACGCCAATGCGGAGTAGTTCCTTGTCCTGAAAGCTGTGGAGAATCGGGTCTACATCGCTTGCTCCGCGCAGGAGGGCAGCGAGTTCCGCCGATAGTTCCGCCCTGGTCCGCGGTTGGTCGAGTACGAGGCTGTCGAGCAACTCATCGATCATGCCGGGGTTGTTGGTAAGGATGCCCGACAGGTATGGGCTACTCGCACAAATGTCAACGTACAGTTTCAGGCTCGGCGGGTTGAAGCTGAACAGTTCGTACAGCACCGCCTTTGCTCCAAGGCTGGCCGTCACCCGTTCCAAGTCGTTCAGTGTGCCATCCGGGTCGGGCGTCTCGGCTACCGCCTTGAGCAGCGGGGCAGCGATACTGGCGAGGAAGTGTCGGCAGCGTCGGTGGGAGAGGAACGGTACTGCCTCCTGAGCCAATCGGTTGAGGTTGTGGTAGGCCGCCTTCACGTCGCGGAAGGGGTACTTCGAGAGGACTTCCCGCACGGTCGCATCGTCGGGGTCGGGATCGAGGACGAGATCGCTCTCGGGTTCGCTCCCCCCCGCGTCGTTGGCGAACGTCTGGTGCAGCAGGTGGTCGAGGATCTTGCGGTTGAGGGCGGTTTTATCGTGAAAGTCCTTCAGAAATAGGTCGAGCGGATCGACGAGCAGTTGCCGGGTGTCGAGCGTTGGCTCGGGCGATTCGTCCAGCGGGCTTCTCTTCTGGGCAGTGCGATGGCGTAGGTCGGGGGTTAACTCGGAGGATGCGGCTTCGTGGCCTCGGTCGGGTGAATTCTGACCACGGAACTCGTACCCCATTCGCCGCGCCAGCGTTCGTAGTTCGTCCACGCCCGTCGGGAGTTTGTGAGTCTGCCAGTCGAAGAGGAGTTGCAGGCGGTGCTCGGTGCGACGAAGGAAACGGTAGGCATCCGAGAGCAAATACGTCTCTTGTGGGGTGAGGCAGCCCGCGATCTCGAGTGCATCGAGGGCGAGGAGTGTGTTCCGTTGCCGCACCGCTGGCAGGTCGCCGCCGTTGAGTAGTTGCAAAAATTGCACTGTGTATTCAACGTCGCGGATGCCCCCACGGCCTGTCTTCACGTCGGTGTCGTCGATTCCGCTACGGGTGGCGTTCTGCTCCATCTTCCGCTTCAGCGCCTTGACCTCGTTAATCTCGGAAAAGCTGAAATACTTGCGGTAGACGAACGGCTCGATGGCCGTCATCACTTCTTTCCGGAGTTCCCGGTCGCCTGCAACGGGCCGGAGTTTGATGAGTGCCTGCCGTTCCCAGGTTCGGCCGCGGAGGTCGTAGTAACTCAGTGTGCTATCGAGGGAGCGGGCGAGCGGGCCGGCTTTTCCCTCGGGCCGCAGTCGCAGATCGACACGGTAAGCGAACCCGCGGTCGGTCACGCTGCTGAGCAGTCGCACCACTTCCGTCACCACTCGGGAATAGTACTCGGCATTGGTGATCGCACCGCTCTTCTTGTTTGTCTCGCCGTCGCGGTCGTACACGAACATCAGGTCGATGTCGGAGGAGTAGTTGAGTTCATCGCCGCCGAGTTTGCCGAATGCGAACCCGGCGATGCGGGCCGGCACGCCCCCGGCCATCGGGGTACCAAACCGCTTGCCGACCGTCTTCTGAGCGGTGGCAAGTGCGATCTTGATGGATGAGTCGGCAATGCGGGCCAGTTCGCGGGTGACCTCCTCCAGGCTGCGGTCGCGGAGGATGTCGTTCGCCCCGATTCGGAGCATGTGCAGGTGACGGAAACGCCGGAAGACAAGCAGCGTCGCGGCGTCGTCGGTGCAGGTATCCACCAACCCCTTCAACTCCGCGGTGAGTTCGTCGGTAGACGGGTTGCGGCGCGGGGCCGCGCGGAGCAGGTCGAACGCCTCGGGGTAAGTTACGAAGGTGTCGGCGAAGAACTGCGACACAGCAAGCAGTTGCAGCAACCCTTCCAGAGCACGGGCCTTGTTGGCGAGCAGGTTCGGCAGTTGCGCAAGGCCGTGGCTCGTGCCAAGCACCCGTTCGAGGTGGTTCAGGGCAAGATCAGGGTCGGCCGAGCGGGCGAGTACGCGGTGGAGCGGCACGAGGAGTTCGGCGAACCGCTCCTCCCCGGCCGCCTTGCGGATGGCGTCCAGGTTCCGTTGCCCGCGGGCCGCATCGCGGAGGGATGGGGTCATCGTTGCAGTATCCCCGCGGCCACCTCTCGCGGCAAGGCGTTCCGCCCCTTGAATGTCGGCCGTTCGCCTGTATCCCGGCTGAATCTTCACGCACACTCAGCGGAGACGACCATGCGGACGCTCATCACCGGCGGAGCCGGATTTCTGGGATCGCACCTGTGCGACCGGTTGCTAGCCGAGGGGCATGAAGTGGTCTGCGTGGACAACTTCATCACCGGTCGCCCGGCCAACATCGCTCACCTCCGGGGGAACCCCAAATTCAAGGTGATCGTCCACAATGCCAGCGAGCCGCTGTTCATCGATGGTTTGGTCGACAACGTCATGCACTTCGCCAGCCCGGCCAGCCCGGTCGACTACGTGAAGAGCAGCATCCAGACGCTCAAGGTCGGGTCGCTCGGCACCTGGGTGGCGCTCGGGCTGGCGAAAGCTCACTGTGCACGCTTCTTGCTGGCCAGCACGAGCGAGGTGTATGGCGACCCGGAAATCCACCCGCAGACAGAAGACTACTGGGGGCACGTCAACCCGGTGGGCGAACGCAGCATGTACGACGAGGCCAAGCGGTTCGCCGAGGCCATGACCATGGCCTACCACCGCGAGCACGGGGTGAACACAGGCATCGTCCGCATCTTCAACACCTATGGTCCGCGGATGCGGCTGGACGACGGGCGGGTGCTGCCCAATTTCGTCGGCCAGGCGTTGCGGGGCGAGCCACTCACGGTGTACGGCGAGGGCCAGCAGACACGCAGTTTCTGCTACGTGACCGACTTGGTCGATGGCATTTTCAAACTGCTGATGAGTGGGCACCACATGCCGGTGAACATCGGCAACCCGGCGGAGATCACCATCCGCCAGTTCGCCGACGAAATCCTGCGGTTGACCGGGAGCAAGAGCAAGATCGAGTTTCGACCGATGCCGCCGGACGATCCGAAGCAACGGAAGCCCGACATCACCAAGGCCCGGACGCTCCTCGGCTGGGAACCGAAGGTGGACCGCGAAGAGGGGCTGAAGAAGACGCTCGAATACTTCAAGGCGAAGGTCTGATGCACCTGCGGAGGGTGCGGGATCTATCGATTTTCGTTTGCCTGTCTTGAACCGACTTGTCATCCCGGTTCGCCGACGGTATCTCCCGGCTCCCTGAACTCATGGAGGGAGCATCGATGCCTCGGTCCGTTGTCCTACTCGTAGTTCTGCTCACCGCCGCAGTCGCGCCCGCCAAAGAGTTGCCAGCCGGCCGAGCGGACTTCGACCTATCCCTGCTCACCCGCCCGCCCGACAACGGGTTGGTGTGCGTCCGCCCGGCCGAGTTGGCCGTCCTCGCGGGCGACACCGACGAGGCGGTCGGTGGTGTCGTGGCCCAGTTCGCGAAAGCGGTGGCCGCGTTCATCGACGGCGAACTGAAGGTGGAAGACCTGCCGGCCGCCGCTGACCTGGAGCAGGTTGTACTCGGCCTGAACTTGTCCCTCACTCTGAGCACCCAAAAGGAGCAGGGCACGCTCAGCCTGACGGGTACGAACTTCGGTTACCTTTGCACCAAAGGGAAGTTCGACTGGGCCGGGCTGATCAAGAAGACGTTCCCGAAGGCCCAGACGAAGACGCATGCCGGCCGCGAGTACCTGACCGCCGGCGTCAAGTTCAGTGGGTTCGAGTTCACCCTTGGCTTCTACACCCCGGATGAGCGGACGCTGGTGTTCGACCAGAACGCGGAGAAGATGGTGGCGGCGTTGGGCGAGTGGGGCAAGTTGGTCCCGACGATGCCCGCCGGGTGGGACGAAGTCAAGGGGTGCTCACTGGCGTTCGTCGCCCTGATGGGTAACCGCAAGTGGATGATCACCCCGGCGGGCAAACTGAGCGAGCCTGGCAAGCAGGTGAAGAAGTTGGTGAAGGGACTGAAGTCGGTGTGCGTGGGCGTGACGTTAGGAGACACAGCCACCGCAGTGGGAGTGTTCACCGCCACCAGCGACGACGCAGCCCGCACCGTCCAGGGAATTCTGAACGACTCGTTCACGGCCTACGAGGCTTCGCTCGGCAAACGGTTGGCCGGCACGTTGGCTGCCACCGCCACCCGCCAGGGAAAGGCGGTGCGGGTGGACGGGTTCGCGAAGGTGAACATTCTGAGGGAGTACCTGAAGGCGAGCGAAGACAAGAAATGAGCACCTGCGGGTGCCACTACGGCGGCGACACCTACCGTATTCCCCATGTCCGACCTACCCGGTTGCCACCGCTACCTGAACCGAGTTGCACCGACACCCCTGGTGCCGGTGCAACTCGACACGTCACTGCCGCCCGTTTGGTGCAAGCTCGAGTTTTTCAACCCGTCCGGCTCGACCAAAGACCGCATCGCCCGGTTCATCCTCGAAAAGGCCTGGCGGGGCGGGCGGGTGACGTGCGGCAGCCTTGTTGCCGAGGCGTCGAGCGGGAGCACCAGCATCGCCCTGGCATTGGCGTGCGCCCAGATGGGGCTGAAGTTCGTGGCCGTGATGCCCGAAGGGGTGAGCAGCGAGCGGGTGCTCATCATCAAGGCCTACGGCGGGGAGGTGCGGCACACGCCAAAGGACGCTGGCATCCGCGGGGCAATCGCCGAGACGGAGCGACTGGCGAAGGAAAACGGTGCATTCCTGCCGCGGCAGTTCGCCAACGACGACAATGCCGACGCCCACCGGTTCACCACCGCCCGCGAGGTGGTGGACGTGATTCCCGGCGGGCGGGTGGATGCGGTGGTGAGCGGAGTCGGCACCGGCGGCACGCTGGTCGGGCTGTACCTCGGGTGCCGCGATGTGGGGTGTGCAGTGACGCCGGTTCACGCCCGGCCGGTGAACCTGTATGGCGACGGCGACGCCGAGTGTTGCAGCTTCAGCGGCCGTATTCCCGGAGTGGTGGACCGCATCTCGACCATCTTCTCGGAAGAGCGGTTGCCGGGGTTGCTGACGGTCGAGGTGCCGGACGAAGTGGCGATGTCGACGACGCGGAAGTTGATGAAACTCGGCTTCCCGGTCGGGCCGAGCAGCGGGCTGAACTACGCCGCGGCGGTGGAGGTTCTGAAGCGACGCGGCGACGCCAGTTGGCAGGTGGTGACCGTGTTCCCGGACCGCATGGAGCGGTATTTCACCACCGAGTTGTTCGGGCCCTATGTGTAGGCCGGGGGTCAAGCAAAGTCGGTCGGGGGGGCTGCCGTCGGCCCCAACTCACGACACAAGCGGATGAGCAGGTCACCCCTCCTTCACCAGCGGGTTCACCTTCTGCCACCAGCCCCACGCCTTCGCCATCAGCCCGCCGGCGTCCTTCACCAGCGCATCCACCACCTTCTGGAACACTCGGCTCACGCCCGGTGGCAACTCGGCCTTCGGGCACGCCCCGGCGGCCGCCTTGAGGTCCGCCTTCGCCTCATTGAAGGCCTTCCCCTTGTCCGCTGCTGCCCGCACCGAGAGCACCGCCGCCGCCATGACCCGCAGGAGCGCGGCCGCGTCCGACAATCCGGTCGGGGGGATGCGGTCGAGCCGGCGTCGGGCGTCTGCCGCGTCCCCGCCCAGCGCGAAATCGAGAGCCAGCCAGGCGGTGGCTTCCGGCGGTAGCGGCTCGTCGGTGTCGGCGGCGGTGTCCTCGGCGGCGAGGAGTACGGTGTGAGCGGTTTCATCGTCGCCGGTCGCCCGACGGGCGTCGGCCAATGCCCGCAGTGCCCACACCTCCACCTGCTCCCGATCTTCCCAGTCTGCCAGCCATGCGGCGGCGAGGCCCCATTCCTTCGCCTCGGCCAGGGTCGCCCCGGCCCGGCCCCACGATTCATCCGACCCCCGCAGCAGTTCGGAGAACCGCTGAACGGTCGCCACGGCGGTCTTCTGCTCGCCCGTCACAGCCATCGACCATGCGTACACCAACACCGCCTCGCGCCCGGCTTCCGGGTTGCGGTCGGCCAATCCACGGAGAGCGTCGGCCACCTGCCACCCACGGCCGGCGGCCACGAGCCGTTCGGCCCAGACTGCCGCGGTCGCGGGTGTCGCCGTTTCTCCGCCGATGGCCGCAGCGAGTTCTTCGTCGGCCTCGGCCGTCCAGTTCTGTTCGTCGAAAGCGGCAGCGGCGTCTCGGAGGGTGGGGCGGGCAACGGCTGGGTCCGCGGCCATCGCCCGCAGGGCGGCCTTGGCCTGTTGGAGATTCCGCTGGCGTGCCGCCAGTTGCACCGCCCGGAGGTGTAGGAGCGGGCCGTCGCCGGTGGTCCGCATGGCGGCGAGCGTCTTCTCGGCCCCACCGAGGTCGTCAGTGGCGAGTTGCTCGGAGATCAACTGGTGGCCGGCGGCGTCGAACTGCGGGTCGAGTTCGAAGGCCTTGGCGTAGTCGTCCTTCGCGCCACGGTGATCACCGAGGATGCGCTTGGCCTCGCCGCGGATGCCATAGGCGTAGGGGTCGGTGGGGGCAAGTCGCACGAGTTGATCCGCCGCGTCGAGGCAGTCGCGGTGCCGACCCAGTTCGTCGTACCAGTGGGCGATCTGCCGCCAGCCCCACAGATAGTCGGGGTCCTCGGTCAGGCATTCATGCATCATCTTGACGGCGGATTCCTTCTCCCCACGGGCGGCCTCCACCCATGCTGCTCGACCCCGGAGGGTGATGGGGGTGGGGGTGATGCCAATGGCGGCACACGCGGCGCGGGCGTCGTCGAATCGCCCGCTACGGGCGAGTTGTTCGGCCTTGCGGTCGTGTGCGGGGATGAACCGCGGATATTCGCGGATGACAGCATCGCAGGCGGCGAGTCGATCGGCCGGGGTGCCCGCTTCACCGGCCGGTGAATCCATCCAGAACAGCCCAGCCCAGGGGTTGAACTTCTCTCCGCTCCGCCATGCTTCGGCCATGGCCTCGATCGCCCGATCCTCCAATTCGGCTTTCCGCATCATCTCGTGGGCTTGATGCATGGACGAGGGCGGGCCTTCTCCATCGGCTGCACAGAGTTCGGTGAACGCGCGGCTGGCTGCGTCGGCGTCGGCGGTGTGGACGGCGAACCCGAGTTGCTTGACCAGCACCTCTGGCCCCGTCATGTGCTCCTGCAACACCGACAGTGCGGTGCGAGCATCCTTCAGTTCGTCGTCCTCCATACAGGCGTCGAACAGGATGGCGGCGGCTGGCGAGTAGCCAGGTGCGAGCCGGAGTGCTTCGCGCAGGTCGGCCTTGCCAGCCTCGCGGTCGCCCGTCTGAAGGCGGGCTTCCCCCCGCATGGTGAGCGGGGTAGGGTGGTCGGGGCGGAGCTTGTTCAGTTCTTCGGCCGCTTCCAGGTACGCTTCAGCTTTGCCGGTCTGGTTGTACCATTCCGCCAGTTGCGACCATCCCCAGTAGTACTGCGGATCGACCGATACCAAGGCCTGCATCATCGGGATGGCGCGACCAAAGTTGCCGCGCCGGGCCTCCACCCATGCCGCCCTTCCCTGAAGGAGGAGTTGCCGGTCGTCTGGCATGTCGGACAGATGCGGCGGATTGGCTGCCTCGATGGCCTCGTCGTATCGCCCAACATCAGCCAGTCGCTCGGCCTTGAGGTCATGCGGTTCGGGGTTCTTGGGGTCGAGGGCGATCGCTTTGTCGAGAGCGGCCAGCGCCTCCTCCGTCTGGTCGTAGCGGTAGAGGTAGCGGGCCAACTTCATAAACACCCGTGAGTCGCCCGCCCGGTCCTTGGCCAGACTGCGGGCGAGGTCGAGCGAGGCATCCGGGCGTTCCAGTCGTTCGCCCCAGTTATTCACTGCCTGCCACGCCCACTCGTAACCTGGTTCATGCCGTACCCCGGTCTCCGCGTGCTTGATCGCCTCTTCTCCGCGATCGTTGTTCCACAGCCGTTCGGCCAGGAAACCGTGGGCGAGCGGGTCGAGTGGACTGCGAACCAGATTGGCCTGGAGGACCGCCACCGCCTCCTCGAACTCGTCCTGCTCGGCCAACGCTTCGGCCAACTCGCGGGCGGCGGTTGTCCAACCGGGAGCGCATTTCAAGGCACTGCGGATCGCATCGATCCGCTCTTCCTGGCGGTTGGTCGCCCGGCATGCCTCGCTCACGTCCATCCACAGTCGTGCGAGGAGGGGGAAGCGGGCGATGGCGTCTTTGGCCAGTGCGTAGGCCTCTTCGGCGCGCTGCATCTGCAACAACTGCTGCACAACGAGCGACCATGCCTGCCACAGGTCGGGTCGCTCGTCGAGGAATTGCTCTAACTCACTCTGGAGGCGTTCCAGGTCTTCCGGATCGGTGACCGCTTGCATCGCGTGATCGCGGTAGGCGAGCAGTCCCTCGCCGTTCGTCGGCTGGGCGTGCAGTTGATCGAGGACGAACCGCAAGGCTGCTCGCTTCTCCTTTGCTCCGCGGGCGGTGCGGATCAGTTCGGCGATGGCAAGCTCGTGGTCGATGTAGTTTTCCAATCCGGCACGGAAGGCTGCCATGGCCTCGTCGGGGCGATCGGCCCGACGCAGGACGTTCGCCTTCACCGCGAAATACGATGGGTGTGCCGGCTCGAACTCGGCCGACCGTTCGATCGCTGCCTCCGCCTCGGGCAATCGCCGTAAATCGCCAAGAACCAACGCCAGTTGCCGGTGCGCCCACGCATCGGCCGGGCAAAGCTCCAGCATGGGGCGAGTGGCCGCCTCCGCCTCGGCTGGATCAGCGGAGAGAAATTCGGCCCGCAGACGCAGGGCGGGATAGAAATCGGGGAACCGACCGCACAGGTCGTTGAGGAAGTCGCGTGTGGCGTCTCGCCCCTCGGCATCTTGCAGAAGTCCGGCGTACAGCCGCTGGGCCTCCTGATTGAGCGGATCACGGTCGAGAAGTTGCTTTAGGAATGCCAGGGCAGCGTGAAAGTCGGGTCTGGTACGGGCGATCCTTGCGGCTGCCCTCAGCCACACCACCGGCGGGGCGACCTGTTCCGCCGCTGCAAGTTCCTTCTCCGCCTCGTCGAAGCGTCCCTCGTTCGCCAGCAACTCGGCCTTGAACAGTCGAATCTCGGCCTGCCTCGCACCCTTCTCCCCTGGGAGAGAAGGAGCATGGGAGGGGGGGGCATCCCCCAGTTTTTCGATGGCCTTGTTGATGGCCGTCCAGGCGAAGTCCGGCTCGCCCAGATCGATCAGCCCAAAGTACAGCGAACGGACTGCCGCCGGGGTTGGCAGTTCTGCCCGCCTCACGCGATGCTGCAACAGACGGATTGCTTCAGGCAATTGACCCGTGGCGCGGGCCACACGCACGTAGGCTTCGGCGAACTGCTCTTCCCGCTCATCCAGGCAACAAGCGATGCGGTGAAGTTCCACCGATTCGGCGAATCGCTGCTGTTCCCACAGGTGCGCTGACAGCAGAAAGTACCCGGATGGTGCATGCGGACGGCGACGGATCGAGGCCCGCAGCAGGCGATCGACCTCGATCTGCTCTCGCGGGTGGGTGAGTACCGTCTGGGCATAGGTCTGCACGATGACCGGGTCGGCCTCGTCTCGTTCGGCCTGGGCCTTGAGGAAGGCTGTTCGCTCGTCGATCCGGCCACGCTCACGGAGTATATTCGCCTTCGCCAGCACGAAGGTGGAGTCGTGGGGGTGGTCGGCGAGCAAGGCATCGATGGCGTCGAGTTGAAACACCGGATGAGCGATCGCCCGCGCCCAGGCGTGAGTGGCCAACTTGGTGACACGATGGCCAGGGTGTTGAGTGGTCAGTCGCTGGAGTTCTGATTTGGCATCGGCCAGCCGGGCGTCGGCGAGGGCAGCCGTCAGGGCGAAGAGCTTCTCATGCAGTTCGGCGTCGGGTAAGTCGAGTCCGGCGAGGGAGTCGGCCTTGGCGGCGGGCACGGCCAACAAGCACCGCGGGCCGGTGGCGGCGAAGCGCTCCGTCATCAAGTGCATGGGTGCTTCAACCGGCCTTCGCTCGCCCGGTTCGGCCAGGAACACCGACTCCCGGATCAGGTCATACCCGCAGACGACACGCGGCTGGCCGAAGCCAGTCTCGAACAACGTCACGACGAAGGGCACCCCCCGGCGGATCAGTTCAGCGGCGGCCGGTAAGGTGAGGGTAAACTCGCGGCAGACCCATCCGGCGGCCTCAAACCGTCGGCGGTCGGCGGGGTCGGGGATGCCGTCGAGCGACGGAGGGGTATCCGCACCGGGCGGGAGTGGGCTGGCCCAGAAGCGTGTGATGAGGTCGGCTGGTGAGGGTAACGAACTCCCCTCGGCCGCGGCGTTCAACTCCAGAACGTGCCGCACGTCGGCAACCCCTGGTGTTCGACCTTCGAGCGAGACGGCGAACCGCGGGTAGAACTTGTCGTCAGCCGACACCTTCTTCGCCTGGGTGATCGCTTCAGTGTCGTTGCCGACGTGGTAGGCGAGGTCGGATCGGCGGGCGGCTAACCACTCGCCCACGTCCTTCGCCATTAGCGGGGAGAGTTCGGCGAAACGGTCAAGGCTGGCGCTGGCGTCGGTGTACTGTTTCAGGTCGGATTGAAGTGCGGCGAGTTGGGCCATCACCAGCCCACTCTCGATCCGACCGGCGGCATCGGTGAGGAACTCCAGCGCTTCCGTGTCCTTCCCCTGGCGGACGAGTAGGTGGGCGATTGCCTGCACTGCGGGGCGGAACCACGGTTGGAGGCTGTGAGCCTTCCTCGCCGCCAGCAGTGCGTCGGGTAGATTGTCTTGCTGCTCCAGAACACTCGAACGCTCGACGTGGTGCCAGGGGCGGTCTGGACAGGTCGCCTCAGACTGAGCGAGGAACTTGTCGGCCCGGTCGAAGTCACGGAACCGCGAGGCGACGAAGGCGTGCAGGGCGTACCAGTCGGCCCGCAACTCCGGCGAAGCCTCGGACCAGTCGGTTTGGTCCTTCATGAATCGCCAGCATCCAAGCGGCCCAAACCGCTCCAGCCGGTAGCGGGCCATGTAGTAAACAGCTTCCGGGTAGGCCGGGCTTTCGCGGAAGGCGATGGCGTGCAATCGTCGGCCGAGCCGAGGATCGCCGAGTTGCATGGCCAATCGTCCGGCGAGCAAGCGGGCGGCCGGGCCAGCCCACCCACGCAGTGGGCCGAACTCGGCGCCCAGGTTGTAGGCGGCGCGATACCGGCCCGCGAGGTACAGCTCTTTGATCTGGGCCAGCTCCGCCGGGGGGATCGAAACGGGCGGCGTGTGCGGTTCCCGCGGCACGGGGAGTCCTCAGTTCGGTTGGGCGATGGCGGGATGAGAGTCCGCCGCGAGTCGTCGCTTGGGGATAGCGGTTTCACGTCCCGCCGTTCGTCGGTTCACCGCGGATCGGACGGCGCAGCCAGTTGCCCGACCTGGGTGAGCACCGACCACAACTGTCCGAGCCGTGGAACGTGTCGGTCGAGTACCTCGGCCACGCTGAACTCGTCCCAGTTGGCCTCCGGGTCGGCCAGTTGCCCGGTCAAGTCGGAGACAGCAGTGAGGTAAGCCCGCTCGACCAGCGGCAGCACTGCTCGGCACTCGGCTGGTAGGTCGGGGAAGTCGTCGGCGTGGCGGGCGTGCATCCCCCGCCATTTTGCCCGCTCGTCTCCCGACGCCGCGTGAGCTCGCAGCACACGCAGTTGTTCTCGCTGGACCTCGATCAACTCGCGGAGGAGGTCATCGGTGGGCGTTGGTGGGGGCAATGGAGGGGACAGGTGGACCGGAGGGGTGACGACGACGGCTTCCACGGCACGGCCTCAGGAACTGCGGTCGGAGCAGGATCAGCGGGCATTATAGACGCCCCGGCTGCTCTTCTCGATCCGCTGCCTACCGTGTTAGATGACAAGAGGGTGGTAGAACGGCCGCGGTTCGCGGTTGTACGAAAGACCCACCTCCCCCACCGTAGGAATCGCCGTGATCCGCAACGACCCCCCACCGCCCCCCGCCGCCCCGCCCGCCCCAAAGAAGATTAATGTGGCGGTGCTGCTCATCCTCGCCGCCGTGTTCGTTACCGTGCCGTTATTGGTTGCCGCGGCCATGATTCTGTGGCTCCAGCGGACGTCGTTCGCTTCCGTCGATGAATTGAAGGCGGAGGAATTGGAAACCGTCCAGATCCAGATGCGGAACCTCGTCCGTGGGCCGCAGAACCGCCCCGAGCCGCCGATCCTCCCGGCGGTCAAGCCGGACGAAAACACCTCCAGCCACCACGACGACGACATCCCGCAGACCGACCTGTTCAAGGGCGACTTCGACGCGATCCTCGCCCCTCTGCGGGAGGCCGAGTTGATCGAGCACAACCAGTGGCCGGCGTGCGCCATGCTCGGCGAGATCCGCGTCCGGTACAAGGACGGCCGTCCGGGGACGATTCGCCTGTACCAGACCCCGGACGACCCACGGCGGGAGGATAGCCCGCAGCGGGTGTACATGAAAATCGGGTCGAGCTGGTACCGGGCGTGTCTGCTGAAGCAGTTGCGGGAGGTGGCTCACACCGTCGCCGACCGCGGCACCAAGGTGGGGAAGTGACGAGTGAGGGTGGGCCGCTCTCCCCGAGAGCGGCCTGCGATTCGGATTCTCGTACAGGGTCTGCCGCCCCTACCGCTTCCGCAGATCGGTTTCTGGTGGGTCGGGGTCGGGCACCTTGAGTTCCTTCCGCAACTTGGCCAACTCCGCCTCCAACTCTTTCCGCTTGTCGGCGTATTTGGGGTCGTCGAACACGCTCTTCAGCTCTTTCGGGTCGGCCTGCCGGTCGAACAGCTCCCAGTAGTCGAACTCCTTCTCGTAGAACCGCACCAGTTTGTATCGATCAGTCACGACGCCGTAGTGCTTCGGCACGCTGTGGGGGCCGGGGTACTCGTAGTAGTGGTAGTAGAAGCTCGTCCGCCAGTCTTTCGGCGATTCGCCTTTCAGCACCGGCGTCATGTCGCGGCCGTGGACACCCTCCGGCACCTTCACGCCGGCGGCACTTAGCAGTGTCGGGGCGAAGTCGATGACGCTGGTGATCGCACCGCTGGTGCTGCCCGGCTTCGTCACCCCTGGCCAGCGGACGAGGCACGGTGATCGCAGGCTCTCTTCGAAGATCCACCGTTTGTCGAACCAGCCGTGTTCGCCCAGGTAGAAGCCCTGGTCGGAGGTGTAGATCACGACGGTGTTGTCGGTCAGTTTCTCGGCGTCGAGGTAGTCGAGCAGCTTTCCGACGCCCTCGTCGACCGCCTGGATGCACCCGAGGTAATCGTGCAGGTAGCGGTTGTACCGCCACCGCACGAGGTCTTTGCCGGTCGGCTTCGCTTTCTCGAACGCCTCATTCCGCGGCTTGTAGTACTTGTCCCACTCGGCCTTTTCCGCGACGGTCATGTTGGCTGGGTACTTGAACTTGGCGTCGAGGTCGGTGAACGTCTTCTCCAGGGTCATGTCCTGGTTCTTCTCGCCCTTGCCGCGGCCGGCATAGTCGTCGAACAGGGTGTCCGGCTCCGGGTACGGTTGATCGTTGTTGTGGTTCAGGTGCCGCAGGGCCGGTGCCCACTCGCGGTGCGGGGCCTTGTGCTGGCACATGAGCAGGAACGGCTTCGACTTGTCGCGGGCCTTCAGCCACTCGAGTGAACGGTCGGTAATGATGTCGGTGACGTAGCCCGTCTCCTTCGCTTGCACGCCGTTCTTCCGCATCGGCGGGTTGTAGTAGATGCCCTGGCCGGGCAGGATGTGCCAGTGGTCGAACCCGGTCGGGTCGGACACAAGATGCCACTTGCCGATGAGGGCGGTCTGGTAGCCGGCCTTCTGCAACTCCTTCGGGAACGTGAACTGCGTGCCGTCGAACTTGCTCCGGGTGTTGTCGTAGAAGCCGTTGGCGTGGTTGTACTTCCCGGTGAGCAAGCATGCCCGGCTTGGCCCGCAGATGCTGTTCGGGATGAGGTGGCGGTCGAGCCGCATCCCCTCCTTGGCGAGCCGGTCGATGTTCGGTGTTTTGTTCAGTTTGAGCGGGTGGCCGTAGGCACTCACCGCCTGGTAGGCGTGGTCGTCGGAAAAGATGACGACCACGTTCGGCGGGGCGGCGACGACAGCGGCGGTGAACAACACCAGGGCGAGGAGAGGTCGCATGGATGCCTCGGTGAGCAGGAATCGAACCACGAAGAACACAAGGGGCACAAAGAACGAGTCGATTCAGACTGCTTTCTTTGTGCCCCTGATGTCCTTCGTGGTTCACTGCGTTATTTCAACTCTTTCAGGAACGCCGGATCGGGCTTGGGCAGTGCCCACACGTTCAGGGTGAACTCGCTCTTTCCAGCCGGCAGCTTGAGGAGCACTTTGTACCCGCTGCCATCCTTCACGAATCGCCACTCGGCGCCGGCGGGCGGATTACTCAGCCCGTACACCGTCACGGCGTCGCCGTTGGCTGGTACCACCACCCGCACGGCGGCGGGGGCCGACTCGGTGAGCTTCAGTTCCTTGTCGTCCGGGTCGAGCAACTTCGGCTCCTTGCCGGCCGCGGCGGCGTTGAACCAGACCGCCTTGCCGTCGGGCCCAGCGACGGTGAACTTCCGGCTTAGCCCGTTCACCACGCTGACGGTCGTCGGCCGTGGGGCTTCGGTGATACTCAGCGCGGTCTTCCCGTCGTCTGGGGTGAGCAGGTAGCGGAAGGTCGGCCGGCCGGCGTCGTCGGTGGCGTACCCCTTGAACCGTACCGCCATCGGCCCGGTGTATGCCTCAGCGTCCTTGAGTGGCCCGCCGTGTGCCGCGTCTCTGGCGATCTTGTCGAAGTCGGGCGTGCCGCTCGGGTCGGTGAACGCCCACGGGAACCCGGCCGGGCTGGTGTAGAACTTGGTGCCCAGGAGTTTCGCCGGGTTGCCGCCGCGGCCGTCCCACACCGGTTGCACATCGAGGAAGTTGCCCGCCCAGGCGTAGGCCAGCCGGCACTGGTGCGAGTCGAACACGGTGCTGATGCCTCCGGGGAAGCCGACGGCCACGCACCGCGTGCCGGCGTTGTCTGGCATGAATGTGCGGAGGATTTCGGTCTTCTCCCGCACCACGACCGACATCCCCCGGGTCGGTTCCATGCCGGCGGGCAGTGGCAGGCCCGGCCCGAGCGAGAAGTACGCCCACAAGGCGTCGATCTGCTGGTCGCCGTCGCCCTTGTAGTACTGGTCGAGCAGCGACTTGCCCTCGATGAACGCGGACGGCATCTTCGTGCCCGGCACCATCCGCTGTGGCTGGTGCATCCACCGCACGTACCAGTCGTAACGCACTCGCTGGTTGGTGGTGGCGAGGTCCGGCCCGCGGGTACCGCCGCCCCGCTGCCCGCTGATGTCGTGGCACGAGATGCACCCGTGCCCCTGCTTGCCGGCCAGCGCTCGCCCGGTGTCGATCTTTTCCTTGGTGAACGTCGGCTTGGCCACGGTGTCGTCCGTCACCGCCCCTTCGAGCAACGGCAATTGATCGTGCAGGGTGCCGACGTTGGCGGTGCCGTACTGCGGCATCCGCAGGGTCATCCACGGCCGCGCACGCCCGCCGTTCAGTAGCACGTCTTTCATCCAGCTCGTCCGCATTTTGTGCCCGACGCCAGTGAGCTTCGGCGGTTGCACGTCATCGGCGTTTTCGGCGTTCTCCAACGCTTTCATCTTGTCGGCGAGGAACAGGTCGATGCCGCCCTCGCCGTCTCGTTGATGGCAGTTCAGGCAGTTGAACCGCTTGACGGCAGTTCGGGCGGCGTGGACCGGCGACGCCGACCCGGCCCCGGTCAGCCCGTCCTTCAAGAACAGTTGCAGAGCGGATCGCTGCTCGGCAGAGAGGCCGTAGTTCGCTGCCTTCGCCGATGGCTTCTCACTCAGGCAACCCTTTTCGGCCGCCTTCGCCACGTCGGTGAGCTTCGCGAACGTCGCGGATGCGGCGAGCGGTTTGCCCTTCTCTTCAACGGCGTGGCAGTTGGCACACCCCTTCGCGGCGAACACCTCCTGCCCCTTCTTCACCCAGTCGATCTTCACGTCTCCCGTTGGCGGCGGTTCGGGCATCCCTGGGGTGATCTTTTCACTGGTGACGGTGCAGAGGTGGTTGGCCAGGTCGCGGGCCTCGCCGTCCGTCAGGGCCATCGCTGGCATCCGTCCATGCGGGTTCGTCTCGGTCGGGTTTTTCAGCCACTTCGCCAGGGTGTCGGGCGAGAACTTGCTGCCGACTTGGTTGAGTTGGTAGAAGCTCTGAGGGTTCGCCCCAGCACCATACAGGCTGCTCTCGGCCTCGAACGGCTTCTCGTCCGGGGCATCGGGGTCGTCGTTCTTCTTCTTGGTCGGCGGAGCGGTGAGTTGGTCGCCGTGGCAGGCGGCGCAGCCGGCGGTGAGGTACAGCTTACTGCCGCGTGCGATGCTCTCTTTCACGTCGTTTGGGTACACCAGCGGCGGCTTGTACGGGGTCGGCGACTTTCCGAGCGAGTACAGGTAGCTCAGCACTGCGTGCCGCTCGACCTTGCCGTTCGCGTCATCGGCGAACACGGCCGGCATGGCGGTATGCGGGCGGAGCGACTTCGGGTCCTTGAGCCAGGAGTCTACCCAGCCGGGGTAGGCCCGCTCGGCAAGTTTGGAGAGGTTAGGCCCGGTGCGGTCGGTCAACCCCTTCGCCATTTTGTCGTCGGCCGCGGGGGTGTGGCATTTCACACACGCCATCTCCTCGAAGAGTATCCGCCCATGCTCCCGCTTGAGGTCGTCGACAAAGGTGGCCGGCCGCTGTTTGGTCGTGTGCCCGAAGAAGAAGTAGGGCACCGGCTCCATCCGGAACCGCGGCCCCTGCCAGCGGAGCGCCACGCGGGCGGCCGGGCCGGTCCGCTCCAGCGTGGCAGTGAACAGTTGAATGCCAGGCTTCAGCTCAACTTCTTTTGCAGTCACCGATGCTGCTTTGTCACCAGCGACAGTTTCGGTCAGCACGGTCTGATCGCCGACGGTGACGGTGAGTTTGCCGAGCAAGTCGGCGGCGAAGGTGTACTTGCCGGCCGACACAACCTGAACGTAGCCGGTCCAGGTGAACGACTCCCCGCTATCGGAGCGAGGGTGGGCCGCCTCGCCGGGGTTGAGTGTCAGGCCGACGCCCGGTTCGAGCCGCGACACGGCGAACCCGGACTTGTCCTTGGCGGTGAAGAGCAGACCGGGCTTGAGATCTTTCCGCGTCACCTCTTGTGCGGGGGCGACAGCGGCGATGGCGAGCGCAGCGAGCAACGGGAGAGCAAGGCGGGACATGCGGAACTCCGGCGGGATACAGACGGAGCGATTATCCCGATGTGAGGAGATGGGGCAAGCGGGAAATGATCGGAGGGCGAGGTTCGGTGAGGTTCGGCCCGGCCGCCGAGTTACGAGGCGAGCAACTGAAGGAACTCACGGACCTGTTTGCACCAACCCGAGACCACTTCCCCCATCGCCTCGACCTCTTCGCAGATGAGATGCGCGTGGGTTCGAGCCTGGGTGCGTTCCCTGTGAGGCTCCCACTCGACCCGTGAGATGGCGGGTGAGTCTGAACTACCCCAAACCCAAACGGTTCCATCTTCGCCATTCCACGGTCGCATCAGGACAACGGGCCCTCCGCCCAGTTTCATGCAACCTGACCGACCCCAGAAACACGGTTTCCCCCACGCGGCCTGGTAGTCGCCGGGCGGGCAGCCCATAACGGCCTCGACCTCGTCCCAGCTCATGCCCGCTTGCAACTGGCCGACGCGGTCGGCGAAGGAGGTTCCCGGCTTCTGGCAGAGCCAAACGCTGAGGGCGAGAACCGCGACGACCAGAACCGCGCGAAGCGCCACCTGCCGTGTCAGTTTCATGGCGCCCACTCCTGCGGTTGAAATCTCACAATGCTCCCAACAACACCCACACCATCGGGAAAGCTAGCACGGGATTGCGACCATGGCACTGCAAATGGCCTCCCCCCGGACACCGCCCCAAGTTCACCTCCCCCGGATGGAGAAAAATGGGTATCAAATTAGGTACAGTCTCGCGTCTGGAGGTCGTTTCATGGTGCAGTCGCTGCCGCTCGTTGATTCTCCCCGCCGGCTTGGCCAGGTGGCCGTTCGGTTGGTCGGTGTGCTGGCTGTGCTGGTGGCAGTGGCCGCCACCGTCGGATTTTGGTGGTACGCCCAACAGAAGCCGAACCCGCTGGCCGAAGTGCCCGGTGGCAGCAAACCGACAGCACCCGGCACAGGGAGCGATGCCGTGACGGTGGGCGGGGTGAAGTTGTTCGAGACGTGGCCAAAGGAGAAGCCGGATCTGGTGATTGTGGTCAGTGGGCAAATGTACGGCTACCTGTCGCCGTGCGGGTGCAGTCGGCCACAACTTGGCGGCCTGGAGCGGCGGTACAACCTCATCCAGGAGTTGAAGGGCAAAGGGTGGGAGGTGATCGGGGTCGACGTGGGCGAGGTCGCCCCGGCTGGAAACAAAGGCCTGCCCCAGCAGAACTTGAAGAAGTACGGTTACGCCATGAATGCACTGAAGGAGATGGGATACGTGGCCGTCGGCCTGGGCCGTACCGAGTTCCAGAACAACGTGATGGATATGCTCGGTCAGTTCACGGTCAACAACCCGAATCAGCGGCCGATCATCCTGTCGGGCAACCTGGCGGGAGGGGTCGAGCGGGACAAGGACGGTAAGCCGATCAAGGCGACCGTTCGTGAGGACTTCTTCAAAGTGCCTGGC
>JALOQR010000241.1 GCA_025459365.1 Fimbriiglobus sp. | reverse complement strand
CAGAGTGCGGTAACTCGACAGCAGCCGACCCCCGTCCAGGAGGGCCTGGTCATTCGCCTTCTGATCGTCGGCGTCCACCTCGCCCCAATCACCACGCAGGTGCTTGTCGAGGAAGAAGGCCGCGTCCTGGCCGCTCTCGGCCAGTGCTTCAACGGCCCCCTGAGTGGCGACGACCTGGCCGGGGTGGAACTTGGCTGTCATCGCTGGTGGTGCTCCTCGAAGTTGAAGTACAGGCGTGGGTGCGGCTGGAACTCCAGGCTCCCCTTCACACCGTCCGCCTTCCGCCGCACCACCACGAGCGGGGCTACGAACCCGATGACGGTGAAGTCCCGCGTGAGTTCGGCGGTGTCCCAGACCTGACCGTACTTGGCTTCCAGGTACTCGCGGCTGGTCGCCTCCGCGGCGATCTCCACCATCCGCTCGCGGTGTAGTTGCTCCGTCGGGTCGGTCACGTCTCGGCTCCTTTGTGGCTTTCGTGGTTAGAACCGGGGGATGAGGCCGCGGCGGCGAGCGGCCCGCCTCATCCCGGCGGCGTTCACGTTCTTGAACCAGTCGAGGCACGCCTGGGCCAGTTCGGAGACGCCCCGCCAGTCGCCGGTCAGGCCCGCGAGCGTGCGGCAACCGGAGGACAGGTTCGTGGCCTGCGTGGCGAAGAACTCTGCCACGTCGTCCGGGGTGACGCGGATCGTCTGCTGGCCCCCGAACCCGTCGCCGCAGCGGACGACAAGAACGGACTTGCCGGCCCGCCGAACGAAGTCGCCGACGAGGTGCCTGGCGTCGGCGGTGTGGTCGGTCGTGGTCGTCATGTATGCCTCCGCGTCGGTCGCTCGACGCCTACGCACTTTGACGCGGTTCGACCTCACCCGATCTTTACATCCTCGGAACGCGGCGGGGCCGCTCACGCGACCGATGCCGGCGGACGGACCTCTGGACACCTCGTTCGGAGTCGCTGGTGGGTGTGCCGTGAACGATTGCCGCGACCCGGCGAGGCGGAAGAGGCACCGTCCGGTGTGACCACATCGGGTGGTCCCACCGGCGGTTGATGCGGTGGGTGCTCATCGTGTGCGGGGATGAGGCGGTCCACGGCCCGGCGGATTTGGGGAGCGTGCCGATGCGGGCAGTCAGGCTCGGTGGGAACTTGAACGGGGAGGGCTGCTACTTCGGGCGTCCGGCGAGAGCCTGAACACGAGGAGCGGGCCTCGACGTGGCGAGCGAACTGCTTCGCTCGCCGGGGAGCGTTCTCGCCGCCGGGATCAGGCGAGCTACGGGTGGTGAGTACGCAGCCCGGTCATTGGTGGACTGGCCGGGCCGGCCACAGCCCCGCGGACGTGGCACCTGATGCGGGCCGGGGGACGTGCCCTGGGCGAGACGCCCGTCAGGGCAGTTCGACGCCGAAGACGACGTTGAACCGGCTCGTGAAGTTCGCCTGCCCCACCGTCGCGGCCAGGATGACGACGTGTTCCGGCGTGAGGGCGGCTGCCAGCCGTTCCAACACGTCCCCGGCCACCCGCCCGCGGCTGGTCCACTGCTCGGTGAACCGCAGCACGTCCTTCTCCACCGGCGAGTACGCATCGCTGGCCTCGAAGTGGTCGAGGTCGGCGACCTGCCGGTCCGACAGTCCGGCCCTCCGACCGAGGGCCAGGTGGTAGTGCAGTCAGTAGTGGCAGTCGGTGAGCCGGGTCGTCTTGAGGTACGCCAGTTCCCGCAACTTCGGGTCGAGGCCGCTGCGGATCGCCTGCCCGGTCGCCATCACGGCGTCCAGGACCGCGGGGGCGTGGGCCAGCGTCCGGTACATATTCGGGACCGCCCCGACGCGGGAGCGGAGCACGTCGAAGGCCGTCCGAGCGGCCCCACCCGCTTCGGCATCAGGGATCGGCGGGATCGTCGCCACGGCTTGTTTCCTCTGGTCAGGACGTTGGTGCAAATCCGGTTCCCGGCGGGCCGGAGCCGACCGCCCGTCAGGCCGGCCCGCCGTCCCCGCGGGTGGGTTCGCCGCCCGGCTTGCGGGCCGTGACCAACCCGCCCTGCGTGGTGGACGACGTGACGTACCCCGTCCAGCCGTGGAACACGGCGTCCGCGAACCCGGCCTCGGCGAGCATCTGAAGGAGCGACCGCCCCTTGACCGCACCGCCGATTCAGTCGGACCACGCCCCCTTCTGCACCACCTGCTCGTCCGACACCGCCTCGCCCAGCAGGATGTCGGCCATCTGAACCCGGCCACCCGGTCGAAGAACCCGGTACACCTCGGCCAGCACCCGCGGCTTGTCGAGGCAGAGGTTGAACACCCCGTTCGAGATCACCACGTCCGCCGTGCCGTCACCGACGGGCAGGCGGTCGGCCTCGCCCTGGTGGAACGCGGCGTTCGTCACCCCCGCGGCCACGGCGTTCGCCTTGGCCTTCTCGACCATCTCGGCGGTCACGTCCACGCCGACCACCCGACCGGACGGCCCGACCCGGCGGGCGGCGAGGATGCTGTCCACCCCGGCCCCGCAGCCGATGTCCACCACCGTCTCGCCGGGGCGAACGGGGTGCAGGACGAGCGGGTTCCCGACCCCGGCGAACGACTCCGTGACGACGCTCGGCAGGGCGTCGATCTCGGCGGCGTCGTAGCCGAGTTTCTTCGCACTGGCCGGGCCGTGCGGGTGCCGCTGCGGGGCGGTCGGGTCGGTGGCGACCTTGACGAACCGCTGCCTGATCTTGTCCCTGATCTCGTCTACGGTATCCACAGTGTCCTCCGGCGACGGACGAACCCCTCGCACGATAGGGGTGCGGCTCGGAGGGCGTGAGAGACGAGGGGTGATACCCAGGGGCCGGGCCATAAGCACCGCTTATGGGGTCACGTCGGGGACGGGGTTGGCGGCGAGGAAGTTCAGGAACAGCCGGGCCGGGAGCGGCGGCACCCGCCTGCGGTCCTGCACGACGAACATCTGCCGGTCGCAGCGGATGTCCTCGACCTCGACGGCGTGCAGGGTGCCGGACTTGATCTCCTTCTGGACGGCGAGGGCGGACAGGACCGCCACGCCGACGCCCCGGCTGACGGCCTCCTTGATCGCCTCGTTGCTGCCGAGTTCGAGGGCGACCCGCAGTTCGGCCATCGACCGCCCGGCCCGGTCCAACGCCTTCTCGAAGCAGTGCCGCAGCCCGGACCCGGCCTCCCGCAAGACGAGCGGGTGGGCGGCGAGTTGGCTCACCGTGATCTGCTTGAATTTGGTGAGGGTGTGGCCGGGCGGGGCCACCAGCACCATGCGGTCGGCGGTGAGGAACGTGAACTCGAAATTCGGGCCGTCGGCCTTCCGCCCGACCAGCCCGACGCTGACCTCGCCCCGCTCGACCTGGCCCATGACGGCCATGCTGTCGCTGACGGCGGCACGGACCCGGACGTGCGGGTACTTCTGGCCGAACACGGACAGCAGGGCGGGGAGCAGGTGCTCGCCGGGGATCGAACTGGCGGCGATCTCCAGTTCCCCGGCGACCGGGGGTTCGTGGCCGGTGATCTCCCGCCGGGCCTCCCGGTGCAGGTCGATGATCCGCCGGGCGTAGGCGTAGAGCTTGTGCCCGGCCTCGGTCAGCAGCACCCGCCCGCCGCGGCGGTGGAACAGGCTCTTGTCGAGGGTCTTTTCGAGGGTCTGGATGCGTTGGCTGACCGCCGCCTGGGTCAAGTCGAGGGCCTTCGCCGCCCCCGTGAAGCTGTTCAACTCCGCGGCTTTTGAGAAGGTTTCCAGGTGTGGAAGCTGGATGTCGTCGGTGTTCATGGCTCCCCGCCCTCTTGCCGCTTCCCGCACGACCTCCGCGAAGTCGATGGCCTGTTGGTATTGTAACGGACGGCTGCACTTTCGGTTGGCGGTTCGGGCTGTTCCGGCACCGGACCGGAGGACTACCATCCAGACTGTTCGAGTCGCTACTGCACGGAGGCCGTCATGACCACGAAAGTCGGACTTCTTCTCCCGGCCCTGCTCGCCACGCTTGGCGTGGTGCGTGCGGGGGACGACCCGTACCCCCGCCCGGAACTGCTGATCGAACCCGCCCGACTCGGCAAGGCGGACGTGGCGAGGGGGTTCGTCGTCCTCGACGCCCGCGAGAAGGCCAGGTACGACGACGGCCACGTCCCGAACGCCCGCTGGGTCGATCACGCGGCGTGGGCCAAGGCGTTCGGCCACGGCGGTGACGCCGCCGGGTGGGCGAAGCGGATCGGGGCGTTGGGCGTCGGCCCGGACACGAAGGTGGTGGTGTACGACGACAACTCCACGAAGGACGCGGCCCGCATCTGGTGGCTCCTGCGGTATTGGGGCGTCGAAGACGTGCGGCTGCTGAACGGCGGGTGGAACGGCTGGCTGGCGGGCAAGCACCCGACCAGCAAGGAGGAGGTGAAGCCGGCCCCCGTCGCGTTCGAGGCGAAGGCCAGGCCCGACCGGCTGGCGACGAAGGAGCAACTGCTGAAGTCGCTCACGGGCGGCGGGCTTCAGATCGTGGACGCCCGGTCGGAGAAGGAGTTCTGCGGGGTCGAGAAGATGGCGAACAAGAAGGCCGGGGCGATTCCCGGTGCGAAGCAGTTGGAGTGGATCGACCTGATCGACAAGGACACCCAGCGGTTCAAGCCGGCGGCGGACCTGAAGAAGCTGTTCGCCGCGGCGGGCATCGACCCGACGAAGCCGACCGCGACCCACTGCCAGTCCGGGGGGCGGGCGGCGGTGATGGCGTTCGGGCTGGAACTTATGGGGTCGAAGGACGTGAGCAACTACTACCCGTCGTGGTCGGAGTGGGGGAACGCCGACGACACGCCGGTGGTCCCCGGCAAAGTGAGGGAGAAGAAGTAGGTCATCGACCGCCCGCCGGAGCCGCCGGGCGGGTCGTCCGTCGGCCCGGCCCTTCGTGTCGAGCGGGCGGGTGCGGGAGAGCCGTCGTCAACGAGGTCGAGGGGGGCAGCGGGATGTCGGATGTGCTCGTCACCTACGCCGTCGTCTGCGGGGTCGCCCTGCTGGCGTCGGGGCTGACCTTCTTTTCCGGGTTCGGGCTTGGCACGCTCCTGCTGCCGGCGTTCGCCCTGTTCGTGCCGGTGGACCGGGCCATCGCCCTCACGGCCATCGTCCACTTCCTCAACGGGCTGTTCAAGCTCGCCCTGGTCGGGCGGCAGGCCGACCGCCGGGTGGTCGTCCGGTTCGGCCTCCCGGCCATCGCCGCGGCGTTCGCCGGGGCCGGGGTGCTGGTGTGGCTGACCGGCCTGGGCGGGCTGTTCGACTACACCCTGTTCGGTCGCCGCCTGGAGGTCACGCCGGTCAAGGCCGTGGTCGGCGTCCTGCTGCTGGTGTTCGCCGCGGTGGAAGTGGTGCCCCGGCTCCGCGACCTAGAGTTCGACCCCCGCTACCTGCCGCTCGGCGGGGCGGTCAGCGGGTTCTTCGGGGGCCTGTCCGGGATGCAGGGGGCGTTGCGGTCCGCCTTCCTGGTCCGGGCCGGGTTGTCGAAGGAGGCGTTCATCGGCACCGGGGTCGTGGTCGCCTGCCTGGTGGACGTGTCCCGGCTCGCCCTGTACTCCCGCCCGCTCGTGGCCGGGGCCGCGGACCTCGACTACGGCCTCCTGACCGCCGCCGTTCTGACGGCGTGGCTGGGGTCGGTACTCGGCAACCGCTACCTGAAGAAGATCACCATGCGGGGCGTGCAGCGGGTCGTCGCCGCGATGCTCGTCGGGGTCGGCGTCGGTTTGGCCGCGGGGGTGCTGTAGCCTTATCCCCCGCGGACCGCTCGCGGGGCCACCACCTTTGAAAGTGGTCCGCCCCGGCCACCGGCCCGCGTCCCCCGGCGGCGTGTCCGGGGATGAGTGGCCGTTCGTCGTCGGCCAGCCCGGAGTGACGGGTTCGCCGAGTCATCTCCTCGTGACGGAGCGGGTGCGGGTGGCGTTCACGCCGGCTCACTCGGCGTCCAGCTTCACCGCCTGCCGAACTCGCCTGGTGGCGTTGGCGTGCCGCCCGGAGGGAAACGTTCCGCGGCTTGGTCAAGACGTGCTCACGGATGTAACAACCCGCATGACGCCCTGCCTCCAATGATATGGTAGGGTCGCACACTCCCTCCCGTCCGCCGGCTCGACCACCGACATCACCGGGCGTATGAACCGCAACCTGTGGTCGGTGCCGGGGACACGAACACCGGTGCCGACGAACGCCAGGAGCACCGCGTCGAGGTCGGCAGGCTCCAGGCCGAGCCGGTCGAAGCCGAGGTCCACGAACGGCCCTTGCAGGAACCCGAAGCCGGGGGGCAGGTCGCCGGGGAATCGGGTCCGCTGGGCCTCGCGGATCAGCATCGTGCGGACCTCGCCGTCGAACCCGTTGGCGTCGATGGCGGCGAGCCAGGTGGTCATGACGGTCCCGCCTCCTCGTCAGACGTTCTCGCCTTCGGTCCGCCGGAGCCGCCGAGGATTGCCGACTCGTACCCGCGGCGGTACGCCTCGCCGCACACACCGGTCAACTCACTCGTCAACGGCTCGCCATCGCGGGCCGCTTCCTGGCCCCAGCCGAAGCAGACCGCCCGCACCTGCTCGACCGTCAGGTCCACCGGCTGCACCCGGCAGCGGGCGAACGTCTCAGGCATCGCCGCCACGCAACGGCGGGCGAACCGGCGGGCCTCCCCCTCGTCCTTCCGCCACGCGATGATTGCTTCGGTGAGATCGGCCCGCCGGAGGGCGACGACCGCGAACGTCTTCATGGCCTTCTCCCCCTCAGTAAGTGAGCTTCTCCGCGGTCGCGGCCAACGCCTCGGCAGACCGCCTGGTGTACCGGGCCGTCGTGTTCAGCGACTCGTGGCCGAGCACCTGAGCCAGTGCCACGAGGTCGTTCCCGGAGTCGGCCAAGAACTGGTGGGCGAACGTGTGCCGGAGCAGGTGCGGGTGCAGGTCGATCCCGATGAGGGCCGCGTACTTGTCCAACAGGGCACGCACCCCGCGGTCGGTCAGCGG
>JALOQR010000027.1 GCA_025459365.1 Fimbriiglobus sp. | reverse complement strand
GTCAGTGATCTGGCCACCAGCGCTTCCGGTGAACTGTTCGCCCGTGTCCGGGGTTCGCACCAGCCGTTTTACACCACCACCGTTTCCCTCGGGGCTGGCCGGAAAGGCTCCTCCCTCCAGTCCGACTGCACCTGCCCCGTCGGGTCCTCCTGCAAGCACGCCGTCGCTGTTGTCGCCGAGTACCTCGACGCCCTCGGGAAGAAGCGGGCCGTGCCTGCCACCGACCGCAACGACCCACGCTGGGCCGACCTCGGCGAGCATGAAAGCGACTCGCCGGCTGGAGCGAAGCCGCAGAAAACGACCGACGCCGACATCGAGGCGCACCTCCGGGGGAAGTCGCAAAGCGAACTGGCCGACCTCGTGGTGTCGCTCACCCACCGCTTCCCCGAACTGCGGAAGGAGTTTCAGGATCGGCTCTCCCTGATGAGCGGCGATGTCGGCCGCATCGTGAACGAGGCCCGCCGCGACATCAAACGCATCACCGCCGAAGAAGCGTGGCGCACACGGTGGACCGGCCAAGGCCATACCCCAGATTACACCCCCATTTCCCAGCGGTTCGAGCGGTTGCTCGAACTCGGTCACCCCAACGAAGTGGTCACGCTCGGCCACGAGTTCATCCGCGACGGCCTACAGCAGATCGGCCAGTCGAACGACGATGGCGAAACCTCGCGTGCGTTCTCGCGGGTGATTCCGGTTGTCTTTGAGGCGGTCGCGGTGGCGGACATAACTGGCCCGCAGCGGCTGTTATTCGTGATCGATGCCATACTCGCCGACGAATACGACCTTCTTGCGAGTGCCGCAGATAAACTGCTCGACCGCCAGTGGACGAAGGCCGACTGGTCGGCCGTGGCCGACGAACTGGCGAAGCGAATGAGTACCACGTTCGAGGACGAGGACGAGGACAGTATCTCCCGCGACTACCGACGCCAGAAGGTCGCCAAGTGGTTGACGCGAGCACTCGCCGCCGCCGGCCGCGACGATGAACTCGAAACGCTGTACGAACAGGAAGCCCGCGCCACCGGCAGCTACAAGGAAATCGTCGACTTCTACCTGGAACGCCGTGAACACGAGAAAGCGACGACGTGGGCCAGCGAGGGCATCGCTGCGACTGCCGAGAAGTGGCCGGGCATCGCTCACTCGCTGGCCGCCAAGCTCTCCGAGTTGGCGGCCCGGCGGAAACAATGGGATGTGGTCGCCGCCCATGCCGCCGCACACTTCTTCCAACAGCCCAGTCGCGAGTTGTTCCATGAGCTCGTCAGCGCCGCGAAGAAAGCCAATGTGGAGCAACCGGTGCGAGAAATGGCACTCCGCTTCCTCGAAACCGGGGTGATGCCGTACAGCCCGAACACGACCACCGCGACTACGAAGACAACACCCGCGAAACCATCGACCGCCGTACGAAAAGCCGGCAAACCACGGCCGGTGGTGCCACCGAGCCGCGTGACCATCGACCCCAACTGGCCGCTCCCCGTGCCCGCGTATCTGGAGCCAATGATCGGCCCCAGCCGCGGGTACGACACCACCCCGCGGCCGCGCCTGGAAGTACTGCTCGACATCGCCCTCGCCGCCAAAAACACGGCCGACGTTCTCAAGTGGTATGACCGACTCCAGGCGAAGCCAAAACCCGAACTCGGCTACCGCATGGGGGTGGGGTATGCCGACCAGGTGGCAACGGCGGTGGCGGACACCCACCCCGAACGTGCGCTGGCGATCTTCACCGCCGCGTTGAACTCTCAACTCCCGCACGCCGACCAGAACGCCTACGCCCAGGCCGCCGGCTACCTGAAGAAGCTGAAAACGGTGTACGAGGCGCTCCACCGCGCCGCCGAGTGGGACACGCTCGTGGCCGACATCCGCATGAAGTACCGCCACCGGCCGAAATTCATAGAAGCGCTCGACCGCATGCAAGGCAACAAACGTACCATCGTGCAGGAAGTGAAGAAGGGCAAGAAGTAGGCGTTCACCCGGACCCGATGCCCAAAGAATGTGCCGCCCCTCAAGAGGCAGTCCCCCCTTCCTCCACACCGCGTCCACCGGGCGACCGCCGTCGGCCCAAGCAGGGATGGGTGGCAGAATTGAGCCAAAAGCTGATTTGCGCAACACTTAGGGTGACATTGGCCGAGGGGGGGTATGTGTGTGGCAGGTGGCAGTGTGGCAGAGAGGGGGGGGACCTTCCGCTACAATACCCGCCCGCCGCGTCCGGCGGTCCCTCCCCTTCGGAGCATCCCATGCCCCGTCTGCTCGCACTGCTCGCACTCTCACTGCTCACCCTGCCGTCACTCGCCGCCGACAAGTACTGGGTGTTCTTCGGCACCTACACCGGCAAGGACAGCAAGGGTATCTACCGCTCGGAGTTCGACTCCGCCACGGGGAAACTCGGCACGCCCGAACTGGCCGCCGAAGTCGGTAGCCCGTCGTTCCTGCACATCGCCCCGGACGGCAAGACGCTCTACGCCGTCGGCGAAGCGGCGGGCAAGGACGGAGGTGGGGTGTACTCGTGGAAACTCGACCCGGCGACCGGCAAGCTGAGCGATCAGGTGTCGCTCACCAGCAAAGGCGCCGGGCCGTGCCACATCAGCACCGACGCCAAGAACGAGTTCGCCGTGGTGTCGAACTACGGCGGGGGGAGCGCCACCCTGTTCAAGCTGAAGCCAGACGGCAGCCTGGACAGCCGCACCGGGTTCATTCAGCACGAAGGAAAGGTCTTCGACGCCAAGCGTCAGGGCGGGCCGCACGGGCACTGCGGGTTCTTCGATGCCACCGGATCACTGGTGATGGTGTGCGATCTGGGATTGGACAAGGTGATGCTGCACAAGCTGAACCGCGAGACAGGCGCCATCACTCCGCACGACCCGGCGTTCATCAAGATGCCCGACCGCAGCGGCCCGCGGCACATCCACATCGCCCCAAGCAACGATATGGCGTTCGTGAACGGCGAGATCGACATGACGGTGAGCGTGGTGAAACTCGACGTGAAGGGCAACAAGTTCGAGGTGGTGCAGACAGTGAGCACGCTGCCCGAAGGCGAGAAGGTGGTGCCGGCGTTCAGCACGGCCGAGTGCCGTATCCACCCGAGCGGCAAGTTCGTGTACGTCAGCAACCGTGGCTACGACACGGTCGCGGCGTTCGCCTTCGATCAGGAGAAGATGAAGTTGACGCAGGTCGGGCAGATCCGGGGCGACATCAAGACGCCGCGCAATTTCAACATCAGCCCGGACGGGAAGTGGATGCTGATCGCCAGCCAGGCCAGCAACAAGGTGGGTGTCTATGCCATCGACGAGAAAACCGGCATGGCGAAGGAGACGGACGTGAGCGTGAAGGTGGGCGGGCCGGTGTGCATCAAGTTCCTGGCGAAGCCGTAACCTCTCAGCGCCCCGGTCCGGCGTCCCACACCCGGATGGTGTTGTCGCCGGAACCGGTGGCCAGTTGTCGACCATCTGGAGTGAACGCCACCGCGTGAACATAGTCTTTGTGCCCGCGGAACTCGGCCACATCCTGCCAGTGGACCGTGTCCCAGACCCGCACCACCCCACCATCACACCCACTCACCAGTCGGTTGCCATTAGGATGGAATGCGACGGCGTGAACGCGCACTCCATGCGAAAGAATCGCCACCGCCTTCTCTTCCGCGTCCCATACTCGCACTGTCTCGTCCTCCGACGCCGACGCCACGTATCGCCCGTCTGGGCTGAACGCCAGACCGTTGACCTTGTTGGTGTGCCCGAGCAACTTTGCTGTCGGTTGCCAGGTCGTCGTGTTCCAGAGTTGAACCGAGCGTAGCCCCCCGAGGGCGAGCGTCCGCTCATCTGGGCTGAACGCGACCTCACACACCACCCCATCGCCGGTATCGAGTGTGCCCGCCAGACGCCCGCTTTCGGTGTGATAAACCCGTGCCAGGCCATCAACCCCCCCAGATGCCAGCCATTCGCCGCTCGGGCTGAACCGCAAACGAGTGGTGACGGTGTCGTCAGTCTGGGTACTGATTTCGCGGGTCTCGCCAGAGTTCGTGTCCCACAGATAGATGGTGTTCTGGCGGGTGAGGGCGGCTACCAACCGCCCGTTCGGGTGGACGGCCACCGACTGGACGTAGTTCGGGCCAGTCGTGGCCGATGAAACGGTGAGGCGGTTCGTCTCTCGCCCGCAGACGGTGTCCCACACACGCACGGTTCCATCCCAACTGCCAGACACGAGGTGGCGGCCATCGGGAAAGTAGCTCACCCCGTACACGAAACTGGAGTGCCCGCGGAGAGCACCGCGGCGAGCTGCGGTCGACACCGACCACACCCGGATGGTGTCGTCCGCACTGGTCGAGTACAGTTCCTCGCCATCGGAGGAGAAGTCGACTGACCACACTTCGCGCCGGTGGCCGTGGAGAACCACCAGCAGTTCACCGTTGATCGTCCAAAGGCGGACGGTCTTGTCCGCGCTGGCGGTGGCGACCATGCGGCCGTCCGGGCTGAACGTCACCGCGTGGATGCCACCGCGATGCCCAATCAGGCTCGCCCGTTGCTCCCCGGTCGCCAGATCCCACAGGAACACCCGATGATCGTACCCGCCGCTGGCGGCCACGGTGCCAGCCGCGTTCACGGCCAGGCACAAAGGTTCGTTGGTGTGCCCTCTCAGGCGGGCCGTCACCCGGTCGGAGATCAGGTCGTACACGAGCAGGTCTGTTTCGGGAAATGGTTTGCTCACCAGGAGTCGTTTTCCGTCCGGGTGAAACATCGCCCTCATGGCCCGAAACGAGAGCTGGCGGGTCGTTCCTGTGTTGACATCCCAGAGTGTCGAGGATGTGTGCCGCACCCCGCCAGTGACGACCCACCGACCATCGGAACTGATCGCCACGGGGTACCCTGCCGCCTCATCATGGAGGAGGGTGGCGATACCGCGGCCAGTGGACAAATCCCAAGCCCGCAAGGTGGAGTCTTTCGACTTGGTCAAGAGTCGTGGGGCAGCAGGTGCGAATGCGACATGAGCCACCTCGCCGGTGTGACCAGTCAATACTTGTTCCAGGTCGTTGTTGAGCGGCACCAGGTGAAGGGTCGAATCCGGGCCGGCGGCGATAAAGCCACTCCCGTCTGGAGACACCGTAAGCCCAAGTTTTCCCTTCGGACTACCCCGTGGGCCGCTGCCAGGTGCGGGTTTCGACTGCAAGGCCAGGCCAGTGGCCAGATCCCACTGCCGCAGGGTGTAGTCTTCCCCGGCGGCAACAACCGTCCGTTTCTGTCCGTCGAATCGAACCGTCAATTGATCCAGTCCAGGGATATGGATGGCCCTGTCGCTCGCGTCGAGTTGATCATGCAAGACCTCCCACTCCCACCCACGGTGATCGGCCGGGGCATCGTCGAGCGCCCGACGGGCGACACCCACGTTCTCTTCGTCCAGCGCGACCGACGCGGCCCGCAAGCTCACACGATAGCGTTCCCAGCGTTCGACGGCCGTCACCTTCTCGGCCGCTTGCCGTAGGCGGTCCGCTCGTACCAGCCCGACCGTCGTACCAACCACGCCGGCCACGAGCAGCAACAGCATGATGCTCGCAGCGGCCACCGGCCCGCGATTTCGCCGCACAAACATACGAGCGGCGTAGAGCCGGCTGGGCGGGCGGGCGGTCACCGGTTCATTTCGAAGGTACCGCTCCACATCGTCGGCAAGGCGGTCAGCCGTCTGGTAGCGCTCGGCCGGGTCGTGTGCCAGGCACCGGAGTACCACCCAGTCGAGTTCACCTGGTACGCTGGGGACGCGAGATTCGGGGGAGACGACCTGCCTGCCGAAGTCGGCAGTGCTCGGCCGCACCGGTTCCTGCGTGTACACCCGCCGCAGCATTTCGTCCGAAGGAAGGGCGTTCAACTCAACCGGATCGAGTGGTGTCCGACCGGTGAGCAGTTCAAACAATACGACGCCGAGAGCGTACACATCGGCCCGGGTATCCAGGTGGGCAAAAGGGTCGGCCTGCTCAGGGGCCATGTAGAGGGGGGTACCGGTGACCAACCCAAAGAGGGTAATGCCCGGCCCGCTGCCGGCCACCTTGGCCACCCCGAAATCGATCACCTTTGGGGTCGGCCGACCATCGACCTGAGTCACCAGGATATTGGTCGGCTTGAGGTCGCGGTGGATGACCCCCTTTTGATGGGCGTGCTGCACCGCCCGGCACACCTGCACGAACAGCGCGAGCCGTTCCCGCACCCCCAACCTGTGGTCGTTGCAGTGGGTGGTGAGGGGGGGGCCGTCCACCAGTTCCATCGCAAAGAACGGGCGGTCGGCAGCGGTCACACCGGCATCGTAGACGCGGGCCACATTCGGGTGGTCCATGCGGGCGATGGCCTGACGCTCGATCATGAACCGGGCGGCAGCGTCCGGATCCAGGCGAGTGGCGGCCACCAGTTTCACTGCCACGCGACGTGGTGGGTCGTGTTGATCGGCTTCGTACACTTCTCCCATCCCCCCGCGGCCGAGCAGGTGGTGGAGGGTATACCCTGGCACCGAGGGTAGGTCGGACGACTGTTCCAGCGCGGTGGGAACAACATCCCCCGACGACGTTCTTGGACGTATCGAAAGAGTGGGTTGCTGGGACACGGGAGAATGACCCTAACGACGGTCACGTCTTCCCAGCATAGAACAAGGTCGCGACTGTCTACGCCTTTGGCGGAACTCAGTCGAAAAAAATGAGGGCAGATCGAATTCACAATGCCCCAGAAGAAAACCGAGGGCAATCCGCTTACTTGGCAGGGGCGAGGCGTGGGATGGGAGCGAGTTCGCGATCTTCCCACGCGATCCGCGGGGTTGGCAGCACCTCACGCAGGTCGTTGCCGAACTCGTCGGATGGGTCAGGAAGGCGGGCAAGGTGAGCGTCAAAGAAGGCCGAGAGTTTCTCGAAATACTCAGTCGCCGCGACCTGAGGCCCCTGGTTGTGCTTGGCCTTGGGCACCAGCCAGAGGGATTTGTCTGGGCTACCGCACTTCTCGTAGAGTGCCTCGGCCATGGCCGGTTTGATGTAAGTGTCGGCCTGGCCGTGGATCATGAACACTGGTACCCGCACCCGACGCACGGCTCGTTCAACCCACGGGAAGCGGATCTTGCGTGCCCGAGCGACGCGGTTCATGGCGGCTAGCCCGATGCTCCCATACATGAAATCTGGGGCGAGTTTCTGGAGGCGGTGATTCGGGCTGTAGATGCTCACCCAGCGCCGCATGTAGGGCACCATGGTGCTGTAGGTGGCGAACGCTCCATCAGTCACAACACATCGCACGGCGGGGTCTTCGGCCGCGAGCAGCAGGCCAACACTCCCCCCCTTGCTGATGCCGAACACCCCCACACCCCGAGGGTCGGCGTCGTGCCGATCTTTCAGGTAGTTGAGGGCAGCACGAGCATCGGCCACGTCCTTGTCGGTCACCCATTGAAGCGGGCGGTAGTTCGTATCGGTTTCGCTCTCCCCCTGGTTCCGTGGCTCGTAGGCAAAAACGTCGTACCCGGCGTCCCGCAGTTTTCCGCAGTAAGGCACACTTGCCCACCGGTTAGAACCGAATTCCAGGCCAAACAGGATGACGCCCTTGCGATACGCCCCACGGTGGGGCAGGTAGCACCCCCGTAACAGGGTGCCGTCGATCGCACGAAACGAGACCTCCTCAGCGTCCGGAACCTGATCCCCCCGCGGGATGATGAAGAGCGGTTTCTCTTCAAAGATCCGAACCACCTGATCGACCAGTTTGACCCGGTAGTAGATGTGGACACCCACCATGAGCAGGACAAGAAGTCCGGCCAGGGCGAAGGGAACAACAATCAACCACAAACACCAATCAGGCACGGCGGCGGTTCCTCCACGGTTCCACCGAGTCGGTTTCGTTCAATATCCCATCGGTCGGGACCGGGGGGAAATCGAGAAGATACGGAAGTTTTAGTCGCCGTCGAGTGCGAACGGCATCCGATACGCCGGTTTGCGATAGGATCACCGATTTTTTGCCCGAGAGCGGCAACAGCCTGTCGGCTTTATCGACAGACTGTTGCGAATCTCGACTCGATCTCTCCTGCTCGATCAGATCCGGCTGGCGATGAGTGTGATATTCTGACCACCGAACCCGAAACTATTGCTGGCGACGTGCCGCACGCCGGATTTCTCGCGTGCGGCATTCGGCACGTAATCGAGGTCACACGCCGGGTCGGGGGTGTGCAGATTCATCGTCGGTGGCAGCACCGCCCGCCGCATGGCCTGAATGGCGATGATCAGTTCGACCACGCCACCAGCGGCGATCAGGTGCCCGAGCATACTCTTGGTGCTCGACACCGGTACCGTGTACGCGGCAGCACCGAGTGCCCCCTTCAAGGCGAGCGTCTCGGTTTCATCGTTGGCCGGTGTGCTGGTACCGTGGGCGTTGATGTAACCCAGGTCGGCAGGGTTCAGCCCGGCATCCTTGAGAGCGTCGGTCATCGAGCGGATCGCCCCGCGGCCCTGCGGGTGCGGGTCGGTCATGGCGTGGGCATCGCCGGTGGTGCCGTACCCGGTGAGCTCCGCGTAGATCGGTGCCCCGCGGCGTTTGGCGTGTTCGTACTCTTCGAGGATCACCACACCGCCCCCCTCACCGAGGACGAACCCGTCGCGAGTGGCATCGAATGGCCTGCTGGCCGTCTCGGGGCTGTCGTTGCGGGTGGACAGGGCTGTGAGCAGGTTGAACCCGGTGACGCCAAACGGGTGGATCATGCTGTGCGACCCGCCGGCGACGAACGCATCCGCATCGCCGTAGCGGATCATCTCGGCCGCCTCACCGACCGCTTGAGCGCTGGCGGCGCAGGCCGTCAGGCAGATGAAGTTCGGCCCGGCTAGGTCGAACTCGGCGGCTACGTGGGCGGCAGTGGTGTTCATCTCCAGCTCGGCTTCGCGACGGGAGTGCAGCATCGGCACAACCGTCGCGGCGAACTTGCCGTGGTCCACCTTCGCCCCGGTGGCGTCGGCGCCGGCGGCGCTTCCAGCGATGACGGCCGGGAAGTCCTCGCTCCCCTCGCCGGTGCCCATGTACACGCCCACGCGGGTGGGGTCCAACCCAGCGGCGAGCAGGCCGGAGTCGTCGAGGGCCTGTTTGGCGGCAGCGAGGGCGAAGCGGGTGTTCAGCCCGCTGTCGGAGTATCGGCCGGCGGTGGCGGGGAGGAACTTCGCCAGGTCGAACCCTTTTACCTCGGCGGCGAAGGTGGTGGGGAAGGTGCGAGCGTCGAAATGGGTGATGCGGTCGATGCCGCTCTTGCCGGCGAGCAGGGCGGCGAACGTGTCGCCCACCGAGTGCCCAAGCGGGGTGACGACGCCCATCCCGGTGATGACCACGCGACGACGCATGACAACCCCTTGTAGGGTGGGTCTAGCGGGCGCCTCGCCCGCTAGACCCACGCACGACTCACTCGACCCGGACCACCGGCTTGTCCGCCACCAACTCGAACGGCCAGTCACGATCCTCACGCATCATCCCAGGATGGCGTGCAAGCCAAAACTGTAGGGTTCGCCCGCCCGTCAACTTGACGTAGACAATCCGTGCGATCCCCGGCGGTTCGTCCCCGATCTCGCAATTCGTCGCTTTCGCACCGACTTTGGCGACCGCCTCTCGAACGGTCCGCCCGACCAGTTGCGTTTGATCCAAAACGAACGTTACTGAGGACATCACCACCGGGGCTGCCGGCTGTTGGCCACCTTGACAGCCAGGTTACGGTTACCCCCCGCGTGGGTCGGCGCGGGCGTGACGCCCGCTGGACCCACCCTACACCTTCCGTACGACCGCCACTGCGATCTGCCCGGCGTCGGTCACGCTGATCTTCACCGCCGCCGGCTTGGTCACGGCCCGCGATCCCACCTGCACGTTCACCGGGCAATCGGCCGCAACTTTCGTGCAGTTGATCGTTCCCGGCAGCGACCCGCCGTGCAGGGCGAGTACGCTGGCGGACAACTCCACCAACCCGCCGGCCGCCCCGGTGTTGCCCACGTTCGCCTTGTAGGCCACCACCGGCACCCCGCCCAGAGCCGCCCGGATACCGCGGGCCTCCCACGCGTCGGCCTCCACCAGCCCACCGGCCGAGGCGTTCACGTGGTCAACGTCCGCCGGCTCGAGGCCGGCATCCCGCAGGGCGTTACCGATCACTCTAGCCAGAATGTCCCCCTTCCGGGTGCGGTCGAACCCGCTGGCGAACCCGGCGAGTTCGGCGTACACCTTCGCACCGCGTTTCTCGGCCACCTCGGCCGCTTCCAACCCGAGCACCGCCGCTGCCTCACCGATGGCCGAACCGTCGCGGGCGGCGTCGAACGGCCGCACGGCCTGTTCCGGGGTGTCGTTGTGGGTGCGGGTGAGCGGGGCGAACGAGTTGTAACGGCTCTGGCTGAGCGGGTTGACGCGGCTGTCGCACCCGCCGACGAGGAAATAGTCCGCGGCGTCGCGGCCGAGCAGGCGGAAGGCCTCGCCGAGCGCGAGCAGGCCAGCGGCCTCCACCGAGGTGATGGTGTTGTTCGGCCCCTGGGCGTTGTAGTTGATGCTCACGTGGCAGGCCGGCATGTTCGGCAGGTACTTGAGCATCCAGAGCGGGGGTACCGCCTTCAGCCCGTCGGCCCCCCACCGGGCGAGGTCTACCTGGGGCGGGTCGCCGGTGCAGCTGAGTTGCCCGCCACGGGCAAGGTCTTCCGGCTCGCTCGCCCCCATCAGGCAGCCGAACTCGATGCCGAACCGCTCGGGCCGAACCTGCTCCGGGGTCGGCCCGCCATCGGTCATGCACAGTTGCGCGGCGGCCACCCCGAGTTGGATCGGCCGGGCCATCCGGGCGATCGACTTGCGGGCCTCTTTCATGCTGGCCGGGATGATCTTGCGGCCATCGAACCCGGTGATGACACCGGCAATTTTGCACGGCAGGGCAACCGGGTCGAAGTGGGTGATCGCCTTGAGCCCGCAGGCACCGCCATGAAGGGCCGCCATGAAGGCGGCCGGGTCGGAGCCGATGGGGGAGAGGACGCCCAGCCCGGTGAACACCGCCCGTCGCTTGCTACTGGTCATGTCTGGTCCGCGGGCGGGGCGGGGGGAAGTTGGGGGGTCGTTTTGGCGGCGGCCAACCGGGCCATACCGAGCAGATGCTGCATCTCGCCGGTGAACACGAAGTTGTGGTCGCCGAACGTCTGCTGGGCGCGGTTGCGGTCGAGGTGGGCGAAGAAGATGTCCACCTCGCACACCGGGTTGCCGCCGCAGGTGGCGGTACCCCTCACGACCGCCCCCTCGTCCCGCAGATCGACCACGGTGGCAGTGTAAGTGAGCGTCTCGCCAGCCGGCACCTCGCGGTGGAACTTGGCCGCCGGGATCTTGGCCAGCACCACTTTCTCGCGGAACTGATTCGCCTCTCCCACCAGAATACCGCCGGTCTGCGCCAGCCCCTCGATGATGAGGCAGGCGGGCATCACCGGGAAACCGGGGAAGTGCTCGGCGAAGTGGTCCTCGGCGTGGCTCAGGCACTTGGTGGCAGTCGCCGACCGGCCCGGCTCGAACGCGGTGAACCGATCAATCCAGATCCAGCGCATGGAACGGTTCCTACGAGCCGCGACCGCGAGGAAGCGGGAAAAACCGCTCCCTCACGGTCGCGGCTCGTCGTCGGGTCACTTCTTCAACTTCGAGTGAACGAACCGGGTGATCAAGTCCACGGTGAACAAGTCGCCGATCTTGTCGAACTGTGGGTTCTTGGCGAACCCTTCGATGTCGGCGTAGGGCATCTTCGTTCGCAGTTCGGCCAACCCGTCGGCGGTCACTAGCCCGTTCTGAACGAACTTCGGGTCGCCCTGGAAGATGCTTTCCGGGAACAGTTCGTTCCGGTCGATCTTTGGCAGCCCGAACTCCCGCTCGAGGCGGAACATGATGTCCAGGAAGTCGATGCTCTCGGCGTTCAGGTCGCCCACCAACCGGGCCTGGGGGGTGACGGCGTCGTCGTCCGCCCCGAGCGACTCGGTGAGAATCGTCTTCACCTTTTCGAACACTTCGTCCTGGGTCATGGCAGGCTGTCCTCGGGGCCGTCGTCGTGTGGTTCCTGTCGGGGCACCCCTTGTGGATGCCCCCTGTTGGTGAGCACCCACAAGGGGTGCCCCTTCATTCCCTAAGCCATACTCGCGCCGAGGCTTAGCCCACCATCGACGGTGAGCAACTGACCGGTGATGTAGGCCGCCGCCGGGCTGCACAGGAACACCACCGCCTCGGCAATGTCGGCCGGCTTGCCGAGTCGCTTGAGCGGGATGGCCTTCTTGATCAGGTCACCGGCCTTGTTCCGCACCGCCTCGCTCATGTCTGTTTCGATGAACCCAGGGGCGATGGCGTTCACCGTCACGTTTCGCCCACCCAGTTCCACGGCCAGTGCCCGCGTAAAACTGTTGATCGCACCCTTGCTGGCGGCGTAGTTCGTTTGCCCGGCGTTGACGAACTCGGCCGCCACGCTCGACACATTCACAATCCGCCCCGACCTCTGTTTGAACACCATCTGCTGCGAAACCGCTTTACAGAAGTAAAACGCGCCATCGAGGTTGGTGGTGAGCACCGCCTTCCAGTCGGCGGGTTCCATCCGCACGAACAGGCCATCGCGGATGACGCCGGCATTGTTCACCAGGATGTCGACCCGACCCCAATCGGCCAGCACGGCGGCCACGATGCGGTCGGCCGTGGCCGGATCGGCCACGTCACCCTGGTGCGCTTTGGCGATTCCACCGGCGGCGGCCACTTCGGCTTCGAGGGCCTTGGCCGCATCTTCGCTCCCACGGTAGACGAACGCCACCTTCGCACCGTGCTGGGCGAGCGCCTGCACGCACGCTTTGCCGATGCCACGGCTGCCGCCGGTCACGATCGCCACTTGGTCTTTCAGGTGCATGGTCAATCTTCAAGGTACGCCGCACCTTCCAGGTGCGGCTGATCCGAACCGCACCCGGAGGGTGCGGAGTACGTTACCGCAGTTCGCCTGTGAGCACGGCCCAGCGGGATTTCCAGTGTTCAAGCAGTTTCTCATCGGCTGCGGCCCCGGCCGGACCTTTATCGGCCAAACCGTACCCGTACAGCACCAGTTGTGCAGACACCGTCGGTTGCCCTTCGTCGTCGGCCCCCTTGCCCTTGAACGTTGCCCACCCACCTTCTTGCTTCACCAGTTCCACCGACACATCCATCCGCCGGCCGGGTTGCATGAACGTACCGTATTTGACGTTCTTGGCTTCCCGGAGCACGATGATCGGGTGCTGGAAACCGGTGGTCGCCCGCCACAGCCATGCCGACGCTTCCGTCAATGCTTGAAGCATCAGCACTCCCGGCATCACCGGGAACCGCGGGAAGTGATCGGCCAGGTACTCCTCCCCGAGGGCGAGGAACTTGCACCCGCGGAGGAATTTGCCCGGTTGGTGGGCGTCGATCCGATCGAGCAGGGTGAACCGCATGGCGGCAGAGGTCCCGTCGGTCCTGACAGGTGGGTGCGGCCGGCACCGGCTGCGAAGAACAGAGAATGTAGTCAAAGGGGAAGGGGGCGACAACCCCGAGTGACGCCGCACCAACGAGGGGAAGCCCGCGAGGGGCCTAGTGCTCGCATCCTCCGGCTCCACGCCGGGGCACGGCTCGCCCGGTCGCCACATTTCCCGAAATCCCGGCACGTCGCCGGCGAATACACCAACCAACGCCCTTTCTCTGATCGTGGGTGCCTCATGCTGTTCGCCGACGACCTTCCCGCCGTCCTGGGGGTGTTCATCCCCGTCATCGCTCTGTTGATCCCCATCGTCGCCATTATCTCGTCCAACTGGCGCAAGGCGAAGCAGGCCGAATACCGGGCGATTCTCGTCCAGAACATGCTCGACAAAGACTTCTCCCCGGACGAGATCGAGCGGGTTCTGAAGGCCAGCGACGGCATGGCGGATAAACTGACGGGCAAGTTCGACCGCCGCCGCAGCGACTGACATCATGCCCGATAACCCGTTCCGCCTGGTGCCGGCGGTGGCGAAGGTGCTCGACCTTCCCGCCGTCGCCGACGCCCGAACCCGCCACCCGCACGCCGCCGTCGCCGACGCCGTGCGGGCCGAGGTGGACGCCCTCCGCTCCCTCATTGCCGCCGGCCATCCAATCAACGGCCAGGCCGACCCTGACGCCCTCGCCGCCCGCGTCGTCGCCCGCCTCGAACTCGTCGCCAAGCCCCAACTCCGCCCCGTCCTCAACACTACCGGCATCGTTCTGCACACCAACCTCGGCCGCTCGCCGATGGCCGAACCGGTGGCGCAGGCCGCCTACTCCGCCGCCCGCGGCTACCTGAACCTGGAAATGAGCCTCGCCACCGGCAAGCGGAGCAGCCGGCAGGACCCGATCCGCGATGGGGTGAAACGCATCACCGGGGCCGACGCCGCCACGGTGGTGAACAACTGCGCTGCCGCAACCGTCATCGTGCTGCGAGCGCTGGCGATGGGCAAAGAAGTGATCGTCTCGCGGGGGCAGCTCATCGAGATCGGCGGTAGCTTCCGCATCCCGGACATCATGACCGTGAGCGGGGCGACGCTGCGGGAAGTCGGCACGACGAACATTACCCGCATCGGCGACTACGAGAAAGCCATCGGGCCGAACACCGGCCTACTCATGCGGATTCACACCAGCAACTACCGCGTCCGTGGGTTCACGAAGGAAGCGACCATCGACGAACTGGTGGCGCTCGGCAAGAAGCACAATATTCCGGTGGTGGACGACGCCGGCAGTGGGGTCGCGGTCGACCTGAGTGCCTTCGGTTTGCCCGGCGAGCCGGTGGTGAGCGAGGGTATCGCGGCCGGGGCCGACCTGGTGCTCTTCAGCGGCGACAAACTGCTCGGCGGGCCGCAAGCGGGCATCATCGCCGGGAAAGCCCCGCTGATTCAGAAGATCGAGAAAGACCCGCTCATGCGGGCGTTCCGCCTCGACAAGATGACGCTCGCGGCACTGGAAGCCACGCTGCTGCTCTACCGCGACCCAGCAAAGGCGATCCGGGAGGTGCCGACGCTGCGGATGCTAGCCACACCACTGACGGAACTACGGGAGCGCTGCCGGGCGTTCGCGGCGCGGCTACTGGAGTTGCCGACGCTCGATTCGGTGGAGGTGACCGACGACGTGGCGTACGTCGGCGGCGGATCGTTGCCAGACGTGGCGGTGCCGACGTGCGTGGTGGCGGTGGTGCCGAAGGGGATGAGCGAGGAGGCGTTCGCGGAACGGCTACGGACGGGCACGCCGGCGGTGGTCGGGCGGGTGCAGGGCGGGCGGTGGCTGCTCGATCTGCGGACGGTGTTCGCCGAACAAGAAGACGAGTTGCTCGCGGCAATCCGGGCGGCTTCGTTGGTGTCCGGGCTTTAGCCCGTGGTCGGCACCGCACGGGCGAAAGCCCGGACTCCAACACTTTCTGCAGAGCGGCGGAAGTTGGTCGCCACGGGTGGGGCGAGCCGCCGCGAGCGGAACCCCGGTCCCGTCACTCCACCTACGGCTTGCTCATCCCGACGAAGCTGCCGTCGTTCTCCCGCGACAGCGCCCACAGGAACGCCCCCACCTCCGGCGACTCGTAGAAGAAGCCGATGGCATTCACCCGGACCCGTTTGCGGTTCTCCTCGCGGTTCCACACGTCCTTCAGCGTGCCCCGGAGGTGCCGGGCGAGGGCGGCCGTCTTCAGGTCGGCCGGCAAGTTTCGCTCCTGATCGGCCGTCAGCCCCGTCGCCCCGCTCGTCGGTAGCCCGTCCGAGAACAGATACACCGTGTCCAGCCCGCTTGCCCGCAGCTTGAACGTCAGGTCCATCGCCTCGTACAGGTTGGTGTCCCCGCCGGGGTCGGTGGCGGTCAGCTTGTCGGTCACGTCTTTCACCGACTCCTCCCCCTTGTACGCCTGCCACTCGCCCGCGCCGATCAGGTGCCGGGCCGACTTGCTGAACACGATCACCTGGTAGCTCTCCAGGTCGGGCAGGCTCCGCATCACCTTCCCGACCGTCGCCACGACTCCCGGCCACTTGTCGCGGGCGGCGGTTTTCTCGTCGATCAGTTTCATGCTGCCGGAGATGTCGATCACGAACACCACCTTCTTGCCGGTCATGGCCACCCCGGCGAAGCGGCTCTCACTCTCCGCCTTGAGTTTGTCGGCCTTGTCTCGTAGCCCCTTGTTCTGGTTCTCCAGGTCGATGATGGTGGCGTTGCGGTCGTCGAACTTCTTGGTCAGGTCTTTGATCACCCCGCGGGCGGCGGCGAGTTCCTCCTCCACCCGTCCGGCTGCCTTCATCGCCGCGGCGGCATCGGTCGATTCCTTCTGCAGCAGGCGGTACTTGGCGTTCAGGTCGGAGAGGGCGTCGTCGGCGGTCTTCTTCGCCGACCGCATCTCGTCCGCCGACTGCTCCAGCCCACGAACCAGCTTGAGCAACCGATCTTCCTCGGCCCGCAGTTTCTTCAGCGAATCGTCGAGCTTGGCCGCGTTCATCTCCCGCTTTCGCAACTCGTCCTGAAGCTCTTGTTCCATCGCCGCCGACTGCACCAGTTCGGCGCTGGTGGCGGCGAGGCGGTCTTTCGTTTTGGTCAGGTCGTCGGTGGCGTTCTTGAGTGCGAGGGCGGTCTTGTCGCGGTCGTCGGTCACCGCCGCCAGCTTGCCCTTTAGGTCTTCGATGTCGGAGTTGAGTTGCTTGCTGGTCTTGTCGAACCGATCGCGGGCGGCGGAGAGTTCTGCCGAGAGCGCCCGCACTCGTTCGTCGGATCGGGCGGCGTCGGCGGTGCGGAGTTGCACCTGCATGGTGCGGAGTTGCGATTGCACCGTGGCCAGCACGAACAGCAGAATCATGCACCCGAGGGCGCAGCAAAAGACGTCCAGCATCCACATGCTGACCAGCGTGGGCGGCTTGTGCCGGGCGCGCATGGAAACGACCCCTGGGAGAAGACCTCAACTCGCCGGCAACGCCTTCGCCCCGCCTTCTCGCACATCCAGCCGGCGGGCGTGCGGGATGCTCGCTTCCAGGTGGGCCCGCGGCAGTTGGCCGGTGAGCCAGCGGGGCACCAGGGCAGCGGCGGCTTCGGCGGCGGCGTTGGCCGGCAGCAGGCTCACCTGGGTCTGCTCCGGCGAGTGCTTGTAGATCTTGGCCGCCAGGCCCGGCAGTCGGCCGGCGGTGAATGTCAGCCACACCGCCCGCGGGGGCACGGCCAGGGGAAGGGTGAACAGGAACTGCTTCAGCCCGTCGATCGCCACCCGGTTCACCGGCTCGCAAATCTGCTCGAACTCATCCGGCGACACGGTCAGATCCTGATACCACTTCTCGGCCCGCACGCCGAGCGTCACCCGCCGCCCCACCCGGGCCGCATCGAGGGCGTCGTCGAGGTGGAGGTACAGGTCTTGTTCCGCGGCAGCCGAGTCCCGCGGGTCGCGGCGGCAGACTCGCACGCAGCGGTCGGCCAGCCCATCAATGAGCCGGTCCTTCCACGCCTTCACCCCGGTCCTGGGGATGCAACTCGACGCGAGCAGTTTCACTTCGTCGGTGCCGATGGCAATCACCGCCGCCGAGACCGCATGATCGTCGGCGTCGATGAGCAGCACCGTCGGATCGATGCCACGGGCCGAGGGGGACAACCCCGCCGCACGATGACTGACGATGGCGAGTGAGGCCGCGGCCGACCCCCGCACCGGCCAGCGAGCGGTCGTGGCGAGTTCGAGGACCGTCCGCACCTGACGGATGTTGAGATACCCCGGCAACGCCAGCCCGACGGCATCCGATTCCGCCTCGATCGCCGGGCGAACCGACTTCAGGCACTCGGCCAGCGCCGCCTCCGGCGACAGCGTGAGCCGCTCGCCGCGCCACTCGTTCGGGGTGGCCAACAACGGGAGAAAATTCGAGCAGACATTGTGCGGCAGCAGGCGGGTGCGGGCGTCGGCGGCGTGCCCGATCTGAGCCGGACGGCGATCGAGGGAAACTGTCAGCGGTAGGTCTTCGTGGGGGTCGTCGAGGTGCAATGCCCGCACGCTGCCACTCCCCGCGGCTACTCCCCGCATCCGAGAAGCCGAGAGGTCGATCCCAACCAACCGATGCCGCTCGGAGGTCGTGGGGGTCGGTTTCTTCAGCCCGAAACCAAACATGGGTATTTTCCGAGGACCTCACCCCCCTATCCCCCTCTCCGCAGCGGAAAGGGGGTGTTCAAGGGGCGGAACAAACCGATGCGATCGTATCACTCGTGGTGTCGAGGAGGAACCTCTGCGGGTTGAACACCCCCTCGCCGCTCCGGAGAGGGGGACGGGGGGTGAGGTCTCCGGACCAACCCGCTTACGCGGGCCGCTCGCCGGTGGACGGTGGGTCGTACAACCGCAGCAGCAGGTGCTCCTGGCAGTAGTTCTGGCAGTCGATGATGAGCGTCTCCTCCGCTTTTTGTACGGCATGCAGCAAGTACATCAGCACCAAACTGAGGGCCAGCGCCACGAACGTGCAGTCGAAGGCGCTGCCGAGGTGCCCGGTCACCTGGCTCAGGTAGGCGTCGGTCTGGCGGGTGTACTCGGTGAGCATCTCCTCGGCCGATCGGTGGCCCTGCGTCTCGGCCTTCTCGGGGGCGATGAGCGCTTCCGCCAGCCCCAGTACTGTGCCCAGGAAGCCGACCGCCGGGATCGCCCACGCCAGGTAGTTGACCGTATTCATGGTCGCCACCTGCCGGGCCTGCTCGACGTCGGCCTGGGTGCGCACCACTTCGGCCACGTCTGGCCCGCTCTTGCTGATCGCGTACTTGTTCAGGCCCAGGCGGATCATGTTCGCCAGGATGCTCGGCCCGCGGCGCGTGATCGTCTGATCGACCTTCCGGGAGAGCGGGCGGGCATCTTCGGGCAGAATGCGAGCGCCTTCGTCGGTGGGGAGCAGTTCGTACCCGAAGGCGGCCCGCTGCCGGCGCACCTCGACGTACCGCCGCACCAGGATCAGCCCCGCCCAGGCGCAGCAGAGGTAGCACACCACCTGCGGCACGCCGAGCAGCAATTGACCCACCCGGTGGGCGTTCCACTTGGTCCGCACCTGGGCAAGTTCGTCGGCCGAGTGGATGAGGGTCCAGAAGGGGACGACAAACAGGCCGACAAGCACCAACGCGACGACGAGGAGGAGCCATTCGCGGGGCAGGCGGGCCGAACTGGGGACCGACATGACGGCTCCGGACGGGGGGCGCGGAACGCCGTATTGTCGCCGGGTCGTGTCAGGAGTCAAGCGCCCGCCCGAACTGGCGCTCGCTGCACCCACCCCGAAGGGGTGGGACGGACCAGAAACGGCCCCGTCCTGGCCCGCAGGCATCGGATTCGTGTAGACCGGCTCAAGCCGGGACTCCAACCGGTGCTGGGGGGGTCGGCACACAACGACACCCCCTCGCACCCGACTTTCGTTTCGCAAAGACCGGCTGAAGCCGGGACTCCAACTGGCGGCATCTCCCACCGCAGGGCGAGCGAGCCGAAGGCGAGCGACTCCCTGGGTTCGTGGCAGAAGACCCACCTTCCTGTTTCGCAAAGACCGGCTGAAGCCGGGACTCCAACTGGCGGCGCCTCACCACCGTTCCCCGCGGTCGGGGGGGGTATTCGTGGCCGATTGGCGAAAGTGGCTGACTGGGCAACACTTAGGGTGGAAGTGGCCGAGGGGGGGTATGTGTGTGGCAGGTGGCAGTGTGGCAGAGAGGGGGGGTATCCAAGCCGCGACCGGCGATACGGGTGCAATCGGCGGCGGCGATCCGCTACAACAATGGCCCGCCCCCGGAGCCGTGTTTCCATGCCCGCCGTCGATCGCCTGCCGTTCGTCTCGTCGCCCGGAACCGTAGTGGTGAAGGTGGGTACGAACGTCCTGGCCGATGCTGCCGGCACCCTCGACGCCGAACGCATCCGAAGCCTCGCCGACCAGATCCAGCGAGCGCGGGCGAAGGGCTGGCGAGTCGTGCTGGTGTCGTCTGGGGCGATCGGAGCGGGCGTCGGGCAACTCCAACTCGGCGCCCGGCCGACCGACCTACCGCACCTCCAGGCGTGTGCCGCGGTCGGCCAGACCGCCCTCATGCAGCTCTACCAGACCGCCCTCGCCCCGCACGGGATCCTGCCCGCCCAGATCCTGCTCATCGCCTCCGACTTCGACCACCGCACCCGCTACCTGAACGTGCGGAACACGATTTCCACCCTGTTCGAGTACGGTTGTTTGCCGGTCATCAACGAGAACGACACCGTCAGCGTGGCCGAGATCAAGTTCGGCGATAACGACCACCTCGCGGCGATGGTGGCCAACCTGCTGCAAGCCCCGTTGCTCGTGCTGCTCACCAACGTGGACGGCCTGTACAACGGCGACCCGCGAACCGACCCCGCCGCCGTGCTGGTGCCGACCGTCCCACACATCGACCGCGGGATTACCGACCTCGCCCAGGAAACGAAGAGCGCCCTCGGCACCGGCGGGATGAAGAGCAAGCTGAAGGCGGCCCGGCTCGCCACCGCCGCCGGCGGAGCGGTGATCATGGCCAACGGTAGCCGCGACGGAGTGCTCGACGAGGTGCTTGGCGGAGAGGCGGTCGGCACGCTGTTTCTGCCGCACGGGGAGGGGGTGCCCGCCCTCAAGCGGTGGATCGGGTACACCGCCCGGCCGAAGGGCACGCTCACGGTGGACGACGGGGCAAGACGGGCGATCGCGGAAAAAGGGCGAAGTTTGCTCCCTGTGGGGGTGCGAGGGGTGGCGGGGAACTTCGGGAAAGGGGATTTGGTGACGGTGGTGGACGCGGCCGGCGTGGAGATCGCCCGCGGGTTGAGCAACTACTCGGCCGCCGACGCGGCCCGCATCGCCGGGTTGGACCACGGGCAGATCGTAACGGTGTTAGGCAAAGTGCCCTACGATGAGTTGATCCACCGGGATAATCTGGTGGTGGTCCGGTAGCGTGTGTCCGCTTTCCGGTCGTGGCGGTGTGTGAAGGGCTGTTCATTTCGCCCGGACGGTACGTTATTCCCCCTGCCCTGCGGCGTCTGTATGGGTGTCGCGGGCGGGGTCGTGGTCAAGGAACTCCGCCTGTGCCCCGTAAGGGAAGAATCCGCGAGCGGTTTGAGTCGCTGTACTCGCAATACCAGCGGGAGGTATGGGCGCTCGCCTACGCCCGCTGGATGGACGCCGACTCGGCAATGGACGTGACGCAGGAGACGTTCCTGCGGCTGTGGAAACAGTTGGAAGCCGGGGAAACGCTAGACAACCCCCGGGCATGGGTGCTGCGAGTGGCCCGCAACTTGGCCGAGGACTACGCCAAAAGCGCCTTCCGGCGGAACGGAACGCAGGCGCCAGAACTGTTCGGAACTGTAGCCGCGACTGGAGTGCCTCCGGCCGAAAAGATGGAAAGGGACGAGACGTTTGCCCGCGTGCGGGAACTACTCGACGAACTGCCCGCCGCCGACCGCGAAATCCTGACCCTGCGGTATGCCCTGGAATACGACGCCCCGGCCATTGCCGAGATGCTCGGGCTGGCTGTAACTGCCGTACATATGCGACTCAGCCGCGCCCGCCAGCGACTCGCCGACAAACTCGCCGCTCAAGGAGTGAAGACCTCGCCATGACCCGCTCCTCTCCCCAACCGAACCCGGACGACCTCGACCGCGCCTTCTCGCAGTACTTCCGTACCCAGTTGCCGGGCCGCTTCCCGGCGGCACCGATCCCGACCGACACCGCGCCCCCGCCGGCGCCCCACGGCGGCCCGTGGCGGACCCGCCTCACCCTTGCTGCTTCGGTGGCGGCGGTGCTGGCTCTTGGTCTGGCTGTGTCGTATGGTCCGGGCGCCAACCGCCGCATCACGCCCGATGGGGGCGGGTTCGACCCGAACGCCGTCGTCGGTGACGGGAAAGGCTTGCAAAAGCACCTGCCCGACGCCCCGCCGATGGGCATGGTGCCGTAAGCGAGACCGCCCGCACCTGCACTTCACTTCCACCGCCGCCTGTGCTATACGGCGGTCATGAACCTCACCCTTGTTCTGGCCATCGTCGCCCTCACCCCGGCCGACGGTACCCCAGCCCCCCTGCACACCGCCGCCCCAGTCGTCGACCTCGGTGAGGTCAAGTCGGGGCCGTCGTCGTCCCACACGTTCGAGTTGAAGAACACCGGCAGCAGTACGCTGACCGTCACCGGCGTGTCGGCCGGATGTGGTTGCTCGAAGATGGAACTCTCCGCCAAACAACTGCGAGCGGGCGAAGTCGCCAAACTGACGGTAATCACCGGCACACTCACCCAGCCGGAAGGGGCGGTGGTGTGGCCGGTTACCGTTCACTACTCGACCACGGCCGACGGCCAGCCGTTCGACGGAAAACTCGACCTGAAGCTGTCGGCGAAGTTGGTCCGCGAGGTGAGCGTCACCCCGCCGCTGCTCGCCGTCTCGACCGCCGCCGGCGTGACGCAGACGCTCAAGGTGGAAGACCGCCGGACGAAGCCGCTGACGGTGACCAAGGCCGAGAGCAGCAACCCGGCGGTGACGGCCGAGGTGCGGGCAGCGAGGTCGGCCGAGGGCAAGACGGTGCAAGAGGTGGTGGTGAGCGTGAAAGAAGAACTGGCGATTGGGTCACACGCCGACACAGTGACGCTACGGACGGACGACCCGGCTTGCCCGGTGCTGGAGATTCCGGTGCGGGTCCACAAGCGATCGGCCGACGGGGTGACACCGACGCCGGCCGCGGCAAGCGTGCGGTTCGCAGCTGGGCAAGGGGAGGCGTCGGCCCTGGTGCAACTCCGCGGCGGCGGGAAGACAGTGGCGATCAAGGGCGTCGAGTGTAAGACGCCAGGAGTGGCGGTGAAGTTCAGCGAGGACGCCGGCCCGGTGGCGACGGTGCGGGTGGTGGTAACCGCGGCGAAGGCCGGAGCGAGCGGCACGGCCGAGGTGGTGGTGACGCTGACGGAACCGACCGCGAGCACGCTCGTCATCCCGGTGGTGTGGTACGCACCGTGAGGCGGGCGGTACAATTCCCGCATGACGACCACGCCCGCGATCCGCACCAATAACCTCTGCCGCACGTACAAGAAGCCCCGCAAGCGGTGGGGTAAGAAGCCCGACCCGAACGCCCCGACCGAATTCGTCGCCCTGGATGGCGTCAACCTGGAGGTACAGCCGGGCGAGTTGTTCGGCCTGCTTGGGCCGAACGGGGCGGGCAAGACTACCCTCATCAAGATCCTGACCACCCTGCTCGCCCCCACGTCCGGTACGGCGTGGGTAGACGGGCACGACGTGGCCACCGACCCGCACAGCGTCCGCCCGAAGATCAACATGGTGAGCGGCGGGGAGACGAGCGGGTATGGCATCCTGAACGTGAAAGAGAACCTGTGGCTGTTCAGCCGCATCTACGGCATTCCGACCGCCGAGGTGAACCGCCGCATCGACACAATGCTGGATGTGGTGAAGATGACCGACAAGGCTACCAGCCGGGTCAGCCACCTGAGCACCGGGCAGCGGCAGAAGATGAACTTCTGCCGCGGGTTCATCACCGACCCGAAGATCCTGTTTCTGGACGAGCCGACGCTCGGGCTGGACGTGACCAGCGCCCGGGCCATCCGCAAGTACCTCCGCCAGTGGATGAGCGAAAAGCCAGACCGCACCCTGCTGCTCACCACCCACTACATGGCCGAGGCCGACGAACTCTGCGACCGTTTGGCAATTATCGACCACGGGAAGGTGCTGGCGTGCGATACGCCTGCGAACCTGAAGCGGCTCGTTCAGAAGCACCGGCTGTTCGAGATCACCGTCGAGCCGGGGGCGAAGCCGTTGCCGGACCTCGGGACGATCCACGGCGTCCACCAGACCACCCGCACCGACACCCCGACCACCGCCGAACTGCGGGTGAGCCTGGATGACGAATCGGCGGTGGGGGCGGTAGTGCAGGCGGTGGTGACGAGCGGGGCGAAGATCCTGACGCTGAACAAGGT
>JALOQR010000240.1 GCA_025459365.1 Fimbriiglobus sp. | reverse complement strand
TTTTATAGCCGAGTTTGGTCGAAAGACAAGGGGATTTTTCTCCCTCCCTAAAACCCACCATTCTCGGTTCTGGAACTACTGATCACGCTCATGAAGCGGAGTTAGTCAATCTGTCGTCCTCTTACTACGCGCCCGGTCGGTTCTGCCGTTCGCTCCCGTACCGCGTGCCGGCGCCGGCACGGGCATAGGCGGCGTCGGCCATCTCCCGCAGGCTGCCCCCGCCGTACACGCTCTTGCATGCCCGATCGGTCAGGTCGATCAGCAACGGGAATCCCCGGTCCGGCAGTAACACCGAGTCGGCGATAGCGATGCGGGCGGCGGTGCTGAAGTGCTCACGGTGGCAGTAGAATACCTGCGGCGGGGCGAGCCAGCTCGCCCGGTACACGCCGACGAGCACTTGCCCGGCGATGTCGTCGCAGAATCGCTGCACCCACTTGTTTGGCGGTAACGGGTCGTCCCAACGGTTGTCGACCGTTACCCGGCCGGAGAACTGCAACTCGCTCACGAACCGCTCGATCCGCTCTGTCAGGGTGCCGATGATCAGGTATTCGAGTGGCCGCAGGGCCTGGCCGAGCGTGAGCAAGTCTCGGTCGCCGCTCTCGCTCGAAACGAACACGAACCGCTTGTGCTCGGCGATCAGCCGCCGCATCACCTTCACGCTCTCGATCATCACATCCGGATTGCCGGCTCCGGCGAGCAACTGATACGGGGCCGGGCTACCGTGCCCCATCCGCCACGGCTTCGTTGCCCGCTCCGTTAGCACCCGCAGTTCGGCGAGGCTCATCACCGCCCGCTGGGCCAGTTCGCTCAGCCCGTCGCGACGGTCGGGCTGGTTCAGGCCGGCCCGCTGCCCCCGCCGCTCCAGCACCGCGATCACCTCACTCACCGGGTCGGCGTGCTCCTCCCGCAGGTCCTTGCGAAAGAGCCGCGTACTCCAACTCCCTTGATTCCCGCAATAGCTCACCAGGCAGACCCCAATCTGATACACGGTGAGTGCCAGTGTGTCATGCGTCTGTACGGTGCCGTCGCACGCCTCCACCCCACCGTTGAACAACAGCCCCTGGTGAACGCGTTTGACCTCGTTCGGGGTGATATCGGTGTAGTGTCCGGCTTCCGGCGGAGCACCAGCCGCGTCCTTCAGCATCGGGAATACCCGTCGCCGCACCTCCACCTCGTGCTGGCGCTCGACCGTCACTGCGCCAGCTACCTCCGCCTCGATGCGAGCGTACTCCTGCACCAAATCCACCCCGTCTTGCCAGTCGGTCATGGCGAGGACGTCGGGCAGGGATTCACCGAACTGTTCACGAAACTCATCGGCCGTCAGCCCACGGGCGAACCGCGACACCGGCAGGGTGGGGCTGGTGGCAACTGGCGCACTCATCATCGGCGTACTCCGTACCGAACGTTCCACCGGCTGCAGGTGTGTTCGACGTCAAATTACGAGGATTTCTTCAACCGTGCAATCAGGCTATAGGGCGAGCCTGGAGGCGGAATCAACAGGCGGGCGTATCTGGAAGCGATGGAGGTGGGCAACCCAAATTCCGCAGTCAGACGGTGTTCCACGACTGTTAGATCAGTCTCGCCCTGGAACAGTGTGGCCGGGGCGAGCAATTCGCACGCCAGTCGGTCGGCGTCGGCCTCCGCCCGCCGCTCATCGTCCCCCCGTGGGTGGCCGTCGGCCTCGCGGCTCATGAGGTGACAGTGCGGGGCCAGCGGGCGGTTCCGCAGGATAGCGGAGATACGTTCGTCTGCGGTCGGCGGGCGGAGGCCGTCGAGTACTTGAAGTGCAGCCGGGCCGAGCGCCTTCGCCACCTGCCGGCGAGGAGCGTCGTAGTCTCGGAGGAAGTGGGCAAGTTCGTGGGCGATCGAAAAGCGGCGTTCGGGTGGTGGGTCGGTCGGGTCGAGGAAGATGCGGCCGAATCCAGTCCAGCAGTACAGCGTAGCCCGCAACGGGCGGTCGGCCACGTTGAAATCTGCCGGCAACCCCGCCCGCCGGAGGTGATCGAAGACGTGGCCGACCCGCAATCTGGCGACTGGAATGACGGTGACCGGCACGGCGAACGCGGCCGGACTTTCAAGGTCGCGTGGGAAGGGGGGAGCATCGCCAGCGTCGGCCCAGAACCGCTCGGCCAGTTCGCTCACCCACACCGGCGGGCCGGTCATTCCCCCGACTCCTCGCGGTCGCGGGCGGCGAGTAGCGGGGCGGTGGTTTCGGGCAACCCGGCCGCCAACCGCTCCACCATCGCCGCCTCGCCTGCCCGCACAGCCAACGCGAGTACGGTGCGGTCTAGCCCAAAAGCGGCGGCGATGCGGTCCACATCCTCCCGTAGGCCGGACGGATCGGTGCGGGGGGTTCGGCACAGGCGGGCGTGTGCGAGCGTTTCCGGGGTGGCCCCCAGGGCGGTGGCCAGGGCCGATTCGTCCATGTGCTGCTGCTCCGCGTACCGTGCGAGGGCGAAAGCCAGGAAGTGCGGGTCAGTAGATGCCCGACGGGCTGCCCGAATCAAAAGTTCATCCATTGCACTCTCCCACGGCTCGTTTGAGCCTCGCCTTGATGCGGTCTTTAGCCCGCTTCACCTGCCGCTCTTGGTCCTCCAACGGCAGCCCGGTGATGCCCATCACTGCCGCGAACCGGGCGTACTCCCGGACGTCGTCCCGCATCAACTCGAACAGCTGACGATCGACGTCGTTCAGCGAGTCCACCACATCTTTCAGAGCCGGGTGATCGAACGACGGCAGAGTGTCGTTCTCCTCTTCATTCCGGCTGGCGAGGGCGAACTCGACGTCGTCCCACCGAATTTTCCCCGATTGGTGCCGGCGCTCGGATTCGAGGGCCGTGAGCAGCTTTCGGCGGGCGACCATGAGGAGGAAAACGCGTAGGGGAGACTTGTCCGGGTTGTATTTCGCCGGCTGTTTGACCAACCAGAGAAGAACGTCGGTCGCCACCGATTCGATGGCGTCCTGGTCGGCGGTCGGCCGCCACGCAGCGAGTTGCCTTACCAACGGGCGGAGTACGAGGGCAACGAACGCCCCACCAGCGGTCGGATCGCCGGACATCCGGTCCCAGGCAGTGAACAGTTCTGCGTCCGAAGGCCACGTCACGCTCGACCCTTTTACCACGGTCTTCCCCTCATCTTATCGCAAGGCCCTCAGGAGCATTCCGCGCCGTCGCGATTCTCGCTGTCCGGCTGGGGAAGGTTCGCTCTTCGGAGGAAGGACCAGATCGGAGGAGCCGACCGCAGGTGACCAACGATGCCGAGGCCGACCCGCACTTGGTGGTGGAGTTCCTGGCCGGTGACCGTTCGCCCGTCACGATTGAAGATGGCGTGGTATCTTCGACGCTGGAGTGCTGGCCAAGTTTCGGCATGTGGACGATGAAGTCCGCCGCCACAGTGACTCACCCGCCGCGGGGTGCAGTACCTGGTGCGGCGGTACGTGGCCAAACTCGGCCTCCACCTGAACGTGGCCGTCCACTTGTTCCGGGTGATGGCTCTCACCATCGCCTGTGAAAGCGGGGCCGACATCATCGACCTGCAAGATTTCGCCAGTCACGCCGATCCCAGAACCACCCTCACCTACATCCGCAATCGCGACCGTTTCAGCCGCAGCCCGGCCTAAGTATTGAAGTGCTGAGCAAATACGTTAGGTACACGCGACAAGAGGTTAGCGCTTTGGGGGCGGGGCCTTCTTCAACTCCTCGTGGAGTTGATCCGCCTCAGCGTCTCGCCCCGCCCGCTCGTAGGCCTCTCGGAGTTTCTGCCCCAGGTCGTGCCGAAGTTCACCGTAAAGGTCTACCTCAGGGTACCGCGTGTGCAACTGGACCATGTGCCCATAGGCTTCGCTCAGCAGCGCGAGGCCAGATGGCTTGTCCTTCCCGGTCGCGGCTGGGTGGTTCGCCACGACCTGAGCCAGCCGCACGAGGGCGATGGCGAGTACCTGGCGGTAGTCCCGCACCGAGGGGTTCTCCCGTACCAGTGTGCGGCCGAGGGCGACCGCGGTGGAAAGGTCGGTATAGACCTCCGCCCACTTCTCTTCCCCCGCCTTTAGCATCGCCCGATTGGACATGGCGTTCACCCACTGGTTCTGATACCGCGGCTCAGTGGGGAACTGGTCCTTCAGATCGGCGAGCACAGTGAGGGCATTGTCGTAGGCACGGGATGCCTCTCCTGGCTTGGGTGGCGTCTTTCTTTCATGCAGCATGGCAAGTTGGTCGGATCCCATCGCGATCGCTTCCCGCACAACTGGGGAGAGTGTCCGTGGGTTTGACCGTAGAGCGTCGGCAAACTGGTTGACTAGCCGCTGGTATTGTTTCTCGGCATTCGCGGCGTTCGCCATCGGTCCGACCATCTGCACTTCGGCTGCGTTCAACAGAACCACTGCCAGGTCTTCTTGCGCCTGTGGGTCGGCTCGGTTGGCGTTGTAAGTCTCCTCACGCAGGAGCAATGCCTCTCGTAGGGCCCGCACCGCGCCGGGGCCGTCGGTCAGTAGAGCGGTCCGCGCGTATCCGATCTTTGCCGTCCCCAGATCGCGGCGGGCGGATGTCCGGCCCTCGGACGGAATGGTTTCCAGCTTTTCGATGGCCGAGCGGTAATGGCCAGCTGCGGCGTCGACGTTCCCCAGGTGACGGTACAACTGGCCGACCCGCATATGAGCGGCGGCGGATAGCGCCTGGTCGTCTGGATTGTTCGCCAGCTCGCCATACGTGGCGATGAGTTTGTTCAGGAAGGCCTCGTCGTCCGGGCCGAGTCTGTCCAGTTTGCCGAGCAACTTGCCGAGCAGTTCGTCGGTGGTCAGGTCGAGCGCGGCCCGGCTACGCTCCTTCTCCTTCTTCTCGCTATCCAAGGCCTTCCGCAGACCGTCGTTCGACTTCTCCTCCCGCTTGAGCGCCCCGGTTTTCAGCCGCTCCGATTCCTCGGCCGCCTCCCGTGCCCCGTTCACGACCACCAAGCTCACGGCCAACACCGCGAACGTTGCCAGCACCGCCATCAGCCCGGCCCGCACCCACCCACGGTTCCGCCGTGCCCAGCGTCGCGCCCGCTCCCCGGCGGTCTCCCGATATGCTTGCACCGGTTCGTCGGCCAGGTAACGATCGATCTCGGCGGCCAGTTCCATCGCGGTCGTGTAGCGATCCTTCGCCTCGCGGGCCATCGCCTTCCGCACCACAGCATCAAGGGACTTCGGCACCCAGCCGGCCACCTCCCGCGGCGGCAAGAACACCCCGCCGAGCACGTCTCGGATCAACTCGCCCATCGGCTTGCCGGTGTACGGTGGGCGGCCGGTGAGTAGGTGATACAGCGTTGCCCCGAGACTGTAGATGTCCCACGCCGGTCCGAGGGTACGGATCTGCCCAGCCGCCTGTTCGGGTGACATGTACGCCGGCGTGCCCATCATCTGCCCGGTCCGGGTGCCATCGGTATCCGACTTGACCGCCGTTGCCTCGGCGTTCGGTACGGTGTCCGCTTCACTTTTCGGCCACTCGGTCGCTCCGACCACATCGGCCGACTTGTCGGCGAACGAACGCGCCAGCCCCCAGTCCACCACCAGCGTTTCGCCGAACGGCCCGAGCATCACGTTGGCCGGCTTGAGATCGCGGTGGACGATCCGTTTGCTGTGGGCGAAGGCGACGGCGTTGCACACATCGGCGAATCGCTTGAGCAGCCCCCGAAACTCAACCGCTTGCTCCCCAGCCGGTGGGCGTTTCAACGGGGTGCGATGAAACTCGGCCGCCGCATCCTTCAGGCTCTGTCCTTCGACGAATCGCATGGCGTAGTACGGCCGCCCATCCTCCCCGGTGCCCAGGCCGTACACCGGGATGACACCGGGGTGCTCAAGTTGACCGGTGATCAGGGCTTCGCGGACGAACCGCCCGCGGGTCGCTGGATCGTTGGCGAACTTGCCCTGGATGTCCTTGAACGCCACCCGTCGATTTAACTCGGTGTCCACCGCCTCGCACACCCGCCCCATCCCCCCGCGAGCTACTTCCCGCACCACCTCGAACCGACCGACAGGCATGGTATCGGAGGGATCGGAACCAGGCTCCGAGGTGGATGGGCGGGCGATGGTACCGTCGGAGTCCGGCGGAACTGCCTGACGCTCCGCGGCGTCGTCGTCCGATTCGCCCTCAGCGGCGATGCGTTCGGCTAACAATGGTGCCAGTTCGGGGCAATCACGGCAGAGGGCGGCTGGCGATAGCTCGCGGCCGACCGCGCGGAATGCCTTCCAGCGGAAGAACAGACTCTCCACCGAAGCGACACTGGTCTCGGTCGGCATGGGCACACTCGGGTCATGGGGTCATGGGGTCAATGTGTTCCGTCAGGTAGCCGGTGTGCCGTTGTCGGAACGCAGGATCCTGCCAGGCAGTGCCGTCGATCTGCCCACGGCACCAGACCGCTCCGCAGCGGCATTCGAACACGGCCATTCCACCGGTCTCCGTCGTCTGGTAGTCGAATGTCACCTCGTCGTTGGGGCGGATGTCCCGCCGGGCCACCAGGATCGCTTGCCCACGGACCCCGGCATTCGGATCGCAGGAGTGGTTGAACAACTCGGCGTCGTCTGGTAGGTCGGCTGGCCGCAGCGGGCCGAGGTAGAACCCGTCCCAGATGGTGACGGCGCTGTTGCCGATCCGCGGGTAGGCCTCTGCCAGTTCTTCCACCTCCTCGGCGGTGTACACCACCCCTCCCCACACGGTCACCAGCTCCCCGTCCACGAACGCCATAAACACGTGGCTCGCCTCCTGCCGTGCGAGGTATGCCGCGGCGACCTCGGCCAGCCCGCGAGGGTGCGTTACCTCCGCAGGGGGTGGTGTCCAGAGGTGGCGAGAGTTGGGCATCAGTGTTTCGGCTCGAAGAAGTGGATGGTGGAGAAGATCACCTCGATCACGATGAGGATGATGACGATCCACTCCAGCCGCTTGCCTTCGCGGTGTTCGAGGAACCCGAGGAGGGTGGTGCTCAGGTCGGACAGGTACTCCAGTTTCGTTTCCAGG
>JALOQR010000026.1 GCA_025459365.1 Fimbriiglobus sp. | reverse complement strand
GCGTGGGTCACCTCAGGTCGGGTGGGTCCAGCGGCGGTCACGCCGCGCCGACCCACGATTGCAAGCCCGCGTGGGTCGGCGCGAGCGAGACGCTCGCTGGACCCACCCTACCCATTCGCCCCATCCCCGTTCGCTGAATCGCCCTGGGGCGGAAACCGGTGCGGGTTGAACACCCCCCTCTCCACTCCCGAGAGCGGGGGCACGGGGTGAGGTCCACCCCTCACACCACCTCACCCTTCCGCTTCACGCCGCCGAACAGCTTGTGGAAATCGTACCCGCTCGGCACCGGCCGGTGGGCGAAATACTCGGCGAGGGTGGGGAGAACGTGATGCTGCCAGACGGCGTGCAACTGCTCTTCGTTCAGCCCCGGCACCATGAAGAAGCTGTGCCCGATTTGCCGGTCCGGGCCGAGGTCGCGGGCCAGCCGGCGGTTCAACTCGTCGAACAGCTTGACCACCCGCGGGGCGAAGGTGCCGTCTCCCCCGCCGGACGTCTGTGCCTCCAGCCACGCGGCCAGCACCGCCGCGTCGGCCTGCATCTCCACGAAGCTGAACCGCCGCCGCAACGCCTGATCCAACGCCACCGTGCTGCGGTCGGCGCTGTTCATCGTGCCGAGCAGCAGCAGGTTCGACGGCAACCGGAAGGGCCGCTTCGAGTGCGGCAGCGTGACCGCCTGATCGCGGTACTCCAACAGGAACAGCAGTTCGCCGAAGATGCGGGGCAGGTTACCGCGGTTGATCTCGTCCACGATCAGCACGAACGGCAGGGCGGGGTTGGCCTCCGCCTCGGCGGCGAACTCGCTCAGCACGCCCGGCTCCACCGGGTAGGTGATTTCCGTGCGGCCGTTCGCCTCCACGCTCCGCGGGCGGATGCCCTCGACGAACTCCTCGTAGCTGTAGCCGGGGTGGAACTGCACCAGCCGCACACCGCCGGGGCGGTCGTCGGTCAGCAGGCGGGCGAGGCTGCGGGCGACGTGCGTCTTCCCCGTGCCGGGCACCCCGTGCAGGATGAGTTGTTTCTTCAGGCTCAGCAGGTCGAGCGCCCGCGACAGCCAGGTGTCACCGAGGAAGGTCGCCCGGCGGAAGGCGGCCCGGTCGAACGGCGGGGCAGCCGGCGTCTGCCCGCCGCGGCGAGCGAGGGTGGGCCGCGGGTCGTCGTCCAGGGCGGCGGCGAGCAGCGGCACCAGCCGGTCGAAGGCGATGAGGATTTCACCCACCAGGTCATCCGACCGCAACAGCGGGTGATCGGGCGGAAGGTGACTCTCGGCGAACAATTCCTTCTCGGCCGCCCACGCTCGCAGGCCGGCGGCGTCGGTGACGGGGTGAACGGTGGTCGCCCCGCGGAAGGTGCAGCCGCCGGCCCGCACCGCCTGAAAGAGCGCCTCACCGTGTTCCTGCACCGCCTTGCGGAACCGCCGCCCGGCCTCGCGGGCCGACTTCCCCAGGTGAAAGCCGAACGACACCCCGGTGTCACTCACCCGCACGAACAGTTGCGCATCGTGCCGCTTGCCACCGCTCGCCCGGCGGTAGAACGTCACCCACACGTCCGGGGTGTACGGCCCGCCGCGGCCATAGTCGTTCTTGGCGATGCTGGTGAGCGCCCGGCCCGGCCGCGGGTCGGTCTCCATCTCCCACCCATGTTCGCGGTGGAGCACCGGCCCCACGTACCGCTCGGCGAGGGCGGCGCAGAGTTCGACCAGCGGCTCGCGGACGAAGAACTGGTACCGCTCGCGGTGGGCGTCCATCCACGCCTTCTCGTTGTGCTCGGTGAGTTCGGCGAGGAAGCGGAACGTCTCGGTGGCGAACCCGTGGAAGGTGGGGCGGGGATCGGCGGCGGGCGGGTCGGGCGGCGCGCAGGCGGCAATCACATCGGCGGCTTCGAGCGGGTGGACGGCGAAGCGTTCGCGGAGCACGGCAGTCACGTCGGCGAACAGAGTGTGTTGCGCCTCGTGCGGCAGGGTGGCGGAGAAGGCGTCGTCCAGGGCAGCGAGGCCGGCACCCACTCCCGAGGTGCCGACCCCGCCGGGGATCGAATGGCTCACCCGGCGACTGCTGGGGTCGGCGTCCTTCAGCCGCCCCCGCAGCGGCACCTTCGTCCGCACCGTGCGAAGGCGGTGGCGGATCATCTCCGCCACGTTCACGTCCGCCGTCGCCAACTCCCGGCCAGCCGTCCGCGACACCAGCCGGAAGAACTGATCGAGGTCGGTCGCGTCGAGCGGGGGGAACTCGGCCCGCAGGCGGTGGTACACCTCGGCAGCCTCCGCGAGCGGATCGGGAGCACGGCTGTCGAGCAGCCCGCAGCGTTCCAGCCCGCGTTGCACTGCCGCCGTCCAGTGCGGGTGGTCGTCCGGGTGGGCTGCCTTCCACACCGCCGCCCAGAAGCTCCGCCCGGCCCCGAGAACGGCATATGTGCCGCCGGGGGTGGCGCACCGGCCGAACCGCAGCCCAACGCCATCGGTGCCGTGCAACAGGTGCTGAATGCCGTGGCGGACGAACCCGGCCTGGGCCGCGATCCGCTCGGCGTGCCACACGACCGGGGAAAGTTGTCCCACGAACTCCCGTAACCGGGTGGCAAGATCGGCGGTGGAGAGGGTGGCGAACGCGGCCGGGGCGAGCCAGTCGGCGTGGGGCGATGCGGCCAGTTCGGGCGGGGAACGGCGGAAGGCCGTGAGCAGCGGGCGAACGGGCAGAAACGAGAGTGGAGACGACATCCGCACCCAACCGGGCCGAGCGAGAGGGGCGATTGTACCGGCGGTGCGGGTCGTGCGGGTAGTGAACAGGTGGTGCCTGAAGCCGGCCGGTGGGAGTTGGCCCACGTCGGACCAGACTTCGGCGGCGGCGTCCTTCGGCACCAGCCGGGGGTACTTCACGGTGCCGACCCCGCGCGCGTCGGCAACTACGTTCTCGACGACGTGCTGGCAGAGTTGTTCACCGCCCGCAGCTATCAATGTCAACCATCCAACTCGCACTCCCTTGCCTCGGTACGATCCGACTTGAACCGAAGAGTCCGACGTTGTACGGCGACCTCACACCGAATAAACTCATTCCATGTTCTACCGTTCCTGGCAGAGCATCTGGAACTTCATCCATGCCATCGGGATTCATCCTGCACGAGTTGCGGCTCTCCGCCCGATTTGTCCGTGGCTACCGCTACTTGGATCGGGCAGGGGAGGCGTTGGTACGGCTGGAGGATGTACTTGAAAAGGAGTGGCTCCCAGCCGAAATCTCTCCGAAATCGGGCACCATGCGAAACGACCTCCTGGGAATGCAGTTGGTGTTCAATTCTGAAGGCCTGAACGTCACCCAAGAGGGGGTTCTGTCCCCTCCCCACTTTCTTGACCAAGCGTGTAAAATTCTCGACGTGTTGGCGAGCGTGCTCGAAGTGGACACGTTCATCGCGCCAGCGGTCGGGGTTGAATATCAGAAAGGGTTCGATGCCGGCCAAGAAGAGCAGGCGGAAGCGGGACTTCGAAACCTGGGATTGGTGAGTGTGAGCGAACGGGTGGCGCAAATCGTTGGGGCAACACCGCAGGCTCTCACCTATGCCATGATCCACCGGGCAGGGGATCGATGGGGCGAAGTGAGGGTTGAGAACACGCGACGATTAGCAGTTCAAGTGCTACGTCAAGCGCGGAGAGAAAGCCCTGACCAGCGACTGTTGACGCGAGCTAAGTTGCTCCCTGAGAAGCAGCGTGATGCACTAACAGCGGTCCTCGCCGCCAAGAAAATGATGCCCGATGTGTCTCCACTGGCGGTGCAAGTGGAACTCGAAAACCGACTTGAAGGCGAGATAGCGAGGTCTGATTTCCCCTGTTTTGACTTCATCACCGAAAGTCTCGCATGGGCCAAGGATTCGATCGGCCGCATCGCCCAACACGCGACCCCGGGTTGAACTTATGCCACGCTCCTTGCACATCGATTCGACCGCCCTTCAAACCTCTGGCGACCAATTGGTGGCCCACAGCGCCGAGGACGGCGTAAAGGTGAGCGCCCCGCTGTTCGCCGATCACGGTTCGGTCAAGCACGCCTCGACGGGCAGCCTCAGTCACTCTCCAGTAGAGTCGCGTGGCACGCCCGTGCAGTCATCCCGGAAGTTGCCGGCTGTGGAGGGCGATCCGGCGCACCACAAGCGGTTCCGTTCCATTTGCGACGAACTACTCCGCGAAGTGCGGCGACTCAAGCCGGGGGTAGGCCAGACCGAACTGCCGGACGATTGGATGACCGCTGCCGCCGAAATCGAAGGACTGGTTGAAGATCTGTATGACGTGACTTGGGGCAAGAAAGATGCCCTCAAGCGCGTCGTCGTGAAGGTGGAAAGTCAGATCAACAACGCCGTCTGGGACCAACGACACGTGGCGTTCTTGGAAGATGTGTTCGTAGCCCTTCGGAACCGCTTCTCAATCGACGACACGACTGTCGTCGAGGTAGCGGATCTGGTGAAGAGCCACAAACTGCCACTCTTCCGCGGAACCCTTTCAGCCGACAACCTGCGGAAGCAGTTCAAACTGGTTGAGGTCGAGTCCGGCGAGCTTGACCAATAACGGAGTAGCCTGATGAGTCCGTCGCAGGTCGGCGACCAGCCCGCCGGAGCGGAGTTGGGAAACAAGAGGGTATTACTCGACACCTCGATTCAGATCGACCGCCTCAAATCTGGACACCGGGATGCGGTCATCAGGGATCGGATTGCTCCGTATCAATTCCGCTTCGCAACCAGCTTCGGGCAACTGGAATTCAAAGCCGTCTTGATCGAGACGATGATTACCATTCATGGTGCGCTCAGTCGGAAAGGGGCTCGGTTCACTGAAGTGCGAGATCGCCTCACCGAGTCTCAACACCCTCAACGTGCCCTCCGCGGTCACATCTTCAACAACTTCCTCACCGTCTCAGCCAGTTCCCGCACCATCTCCGAGGCAGACGATCTTCGTCTCGCGGAGAAGGCCCGACTGAGCCTCCAGGAACACATCAGAGAGTGTTACGACTGGTTCACGGAGAGCGTGGATTCCGTCCTCCGCGAAAAACTCCGGTGCGATCGGGCGACGGAGCGACCGCGATTGAAGAAAACGACGTATGACGTAAACTTGCCGACCTGCAAGCGCGGGGTGAATATGAACTGCCACGTCGAACCCTTACTCCGCTCCGCAACTCGGTTGAAAGCGGCACTGGAACGTTTGGCTTCGCAATCGTCTCCTCCTGGTCAAACCGGCGGGGAAACGGCCAACCAGTTCCGAAAGTCTCTCACTTTGATCGAGCGGGTGGAAAACGATACCACCTGCGACTTGACGAGTGGAAATTGCCGGAACGCTGGTGACCTACTCATGTTCCTGGAGGCTGAGGGCATGGCCGATCACGCCATGTCGACGAACGCGCGGGAGTGGCAACCGCTGAGCGAACTGTTCGGGTTCGATTTCGTAACAGTCCAGTATCCTCGGCCGACTTGAACTGCTTGCACGTGTGCAGGCCGACATCGTCGGTATCGATCACCGGCGAACGGACGTCGGTAAATCTGCATGCTCCTTCAGGTCGGCGGGCTGCCACTTGGCAATGAACTGGTGCGGGGTCATGGGGCGAACACTCGGGCGGGTGACCGTGCGAGTGTATTGGTCGGCGGGGCCGGCGGTCAACCGAAGCTGAACCGACACGCGTACTCGGCCAGTGTGGGGATCCCACCGGCGGCGGATGGTTCACATGGCTCGTCGTGAACAAATGCGGTGGGGGAAAGTGGTGGGGACCAACCCAATCACGCCGCTTGCTTCGCCTCTTCGTCCTCGGGCCAGTCGTCGAACCGCACGCTCACCTGCTTGCTCACCCCGCTCTCCTGCATCGTCACGCCGAAGATGACGTCGGCCATCGCCATCGTCCGTTTCTTGTGCGTGATGATGATGAACTGCGAACGGTCGAGGAACTCCCGCAGGGCGGTGGCGAGACGGGCGGTGTTGGCCTCGTCGAGGGCGGCGTCCACCTCGTCGAGCAAGCAGAAGGGGCTGGGCCGGCTGCGGAACACCGCCAGCAACAGGGCGATGGCCGTGAGCGTGCGCTCGCCCCCGCTCAGCAGAGAGATGCTGCGAAGCTCCTTGCCCGGCGGGCGGGCGGTGATGTCGATGCCCGCTTCGAGCGGGTCGTCGCCGTCGAGTACCACGTCGGCCATGCCCCCGCCGAACAGCTTGCGAAACAGTTCCTGGAAGTGGCCGCGGACGGTGGTGAGGGTGTCGAGGAACAGCTTGCGGCTATCGGTGTTGATCTGGGTGATGATCTCGAGCAGTTTGTCGCGGGCGGAGGTCAGGTCGTCGTGCTGGGTGCGGAGGGCGGTTTCGCGGGCCTCCACCTCGGCGAGTTCGGCGACCGCCTCGGGGTTGACGCTGCCGAGCTTGGCAATCTTCTTGCGGAGGTCGTCGATCTGGGCCTGCACGGCGGCCGGGTCGGCGGGGAGAAGGGGCACGGGATCGTCGTCGGTGCCCGCGGGCGGCGGTGCGGCGGCGAGGTCGGCCAGTTCGACGGCGTAGTCGTCGCGGATGCGGGCGGCGATGGCATCGCGGCGGAGGGAGAGGTCTTGCACCTCCATCTCGCGTTTATGCATCAGCTCCCGCTGCTGGCCCCACACTTCGCGGAGCCGCTTCAGGCCGGCGGCGGCCCGCTCGCGCTCGGTCCGCAGGCGATCGCGGTCGGCGGCGAGTACACCGGCGGCCCGCTCGGCATCTTCCTTTTCGAGGTAAGCGTGGGCGGCGGTGTCCGACGCCCGGAGCATGAGCAGTTGGCTCTCGGCGAGGCGGGCAGCGGCCGACCTCTCCGCGGTGGTCAGGTTGATGGCGTCAAACCGGCGGAGCTTCAGTTCGTTTTCCAACTCGGCGTGCTTGGTGCGCAGGGCGGCAAGGCGAGCGTTCACGGCACCCAGGGCCACCTGGGCATCGGTGTTCTCCTTTTGCCGGCGGTCGCGGTCGGCGTGGGCGGCGGCGAGGGCGGCTTCGGTGTTCACCAACCGCTCGCCCACCTCGGCTTCCTGCTGCACGGCCTGTTGCCACTGGTCGTGGGTGCGGGCAAGAGCAGCCTCGGCCGAACGCGATTCCGCTTCCAGGTGCCGGGCCTCCTCGCGGAGCAAGTGCATCAGGTCGGTCAACCGTTTCTGTTCTTGCCGCTGGGCAGCGATCTGAGATTGCAGGGTGCCGGCGGTGCCGCTCAGGGCGGCGATCTCGGTTTCGAGCGCCTGCACGGGGGCGTCCATCGCGTCGGCCTGACGACGGTGGGCGAGTTGCTGGGCCTCGATGGACTGCACCTGTTCGTCGAGCCGGCGAATCTCGGCTCGCAGTTCCCGCAGTTCACTCTTCCGCGACAGGAAGCCGCCACCTCCGCCCACCGGCCCGATGGTGAGCGAGCCATCAGCATCGAGCACTTCGGCATGGCGAGTGACGAACCGGGCGTGCGGCAACCTCGCTGAGGCGGCGCGGGCCACGGCCAGATCGGCGACAATGTAAACGTGCCCGAGCAACTGGTGCGGAAGGCCGGCGAGTTCCGGACGATCCACGCTGACCAGCGAGGCGGCAGGGGTGAGCGTGTCGAAGTGATCGGCCGCGGGCGGGGCGGGCGGCACCAGCGGGATTAGCCCAACACGCCCGGGAAGGGCGGTGAGCGACGCAGCGACAGGATCGAGATCGGCCGCAGCGACCACAAACCGCTGGGCGGCATCGCCGAGGGCGAGGTCGATGAGCGGGGCCACGTCTCGTGGGGCGGAGAGCAGTTCACCCACCAGCCCGACGACGGCGGCGAGTTCCGGCGACCCAGCGGAGCGGCGGGCGATGACTTCGCGCACACCGGCCCCCACACCGTCGAGGGTGCGTTCCAGCCCTTCGAGCACATCGGCCCGACCGCGGAGGGCACTGCGGGTGTCGCGGGCGGCGTCGAGGTCGGCCTGGAGAGCATCGGCCCGGCGGCGGAGATCGTCGCGGTAGGCGAGATGTTCGGCCAGGTTCTGCCGCGCTCCGGTGAGTTGCTGCTGCACGTCGGCATCCGACCGGCCGAGGTCGTCGAGCACGCCGGCGAGGGCATCGTGTTGCTGGCCCCGCCGCTCGGCCTCCACCAGCTTGGCCGTCAGTTCCTTCTTCAGCCGTTCGGCTTCACGGCGAAGCCCTTCCGTTTCGCCCTGGAGTTTGGTGGTCTGGCGGGCGAGGTCGAACTGGCTTGCAACATCGGCCTGAGAACTGGCCGCGAGTGCGGCGATGTGCGCGGTCACCTTCTGCAATATGGCGGCGGCGGCATCGGCTCGCAGTTTCTCGGCATCCGCGTCGGCCGACACGGCGGTGAGGTCGGCACTGGCGGCCTGCACTCCCTCGGCCGCTGCCTGCAACCGCCGACTCAGATCGAACCGCTGCTTTCCCAACCGGAGCAACTCAGCCTCGGCTCGCTCGCACTGCCCGCGTTCCGACCGCACCGACGCCTCACACCCGGCAATGGTCTGTTTTGCTCGGTTGAGCGTCGCCTCGTGGCCGCGGAGTTCCCCCTCCACCGCCGCGAGTGTCGATTCCACCGTGGCCGACCGCCGTTCCTCCTCCTGCTCCCGCTCGGTGACACCCGAGAGGTCGGCCCGCTGTTCGGCCAACCGCCGCTCCTCCTCGTCGAGCGTGGCAGTCAGGTCGCGGAATTCCCGCAACCCAACGCCCACCCGTAGGTCGCGGAGTTGGTCGGTGTACTCCTGAAAACGCTGGGCCTTGGCCGCCTGCAATCGCAGCGTGCGGAGCTGTTTTTCGAGTTCCTGAAGGATGTCGCGGGCACGGGTGAGGTCGGCATCAACACGTTCCAGTTTGCGGAGCGTTTCGATTTTCTTCGCCTTGAACCGGCTGATGCCGGCCGCCTCTTCGAAGATCTGTCGCCGATCGGCGGTGCTGGCCGTCAGCAGGGCATCGACCCGCCCTTGCTCGATGACGCTATACGCCCCATGTCCGGCCCCGCTCCCCAGGAACAGTTCCTTGATGTCCTTGAGCCGGCTTGGCTGGTGGTTGATGAGGTATTCGCCCTGGCCGTCGCGGTACACCCGGCGGGTGATACTGACTTCGTCGGCGTCGGTGCCGAGTTGCCGGCGGCGGTTGTCGAAGGTCAGAGTGACTTCGGCCAGCCCGAGCGACTTGCGAGTGCTGCTGCCGTTGAAAATGACATCGGCCATCTCCCCACCGCGGAGAGCCTTGGCCGATTGTTCGCCGAGCACCCACTTCACGGCGTCGACGATATTGCTCTTCCCGCTGCCGTTCGGCCCCACCACGGCCGTGATGCCGGCGGCGAAGTCGAACCGGGTCTTGTCGGCGAACGACTTGAACCCGAGCAGTTCGAGGCGGGTGAGCATCTCAACAGTTCCGAGTTCCAGGTTCCGAGTTCCGGGTCAGGACCTGTCTCGTCGCCCGAGCCGGGCCAGCCGATCGTCGGCCGGCCCCGACTCGGACCAGAAACTCGGAAGTCGGAACTAGCCGTCACTTTTTCCAGTTGTCGAACACGCTGCCGGGGTCGCGGCTGAGCGGCACCACCGGGGCGGGGGCCGGAGCCTTCCGCAGGGTTTCGGCGGGCGGGTCGGCGTCAAAGCCACCGACAGGCACCACATCCCCATCGACCGGCCGCTGGCCAGTGGTGGCGGCCACCACCTTGTTCGCCTCGGCAGCCGTTGGGTCGCGGCGAGCAAACTGTACCAACTGCTGCACCGACAGACCGGACGGAACCGCATCGACACACACCGGGCAGGCGAATCCATCGGCCTTGTGGACCCGGCGGATGAACTCGATCGCCTCCGAGTAGCCGCCACCCATCTCCGCCAAGCCCTTCAGGATGACTCCGAGATCGGCCCGATAGCGAGCACTGACCGCCGCCGACTCGCCATCCTTGGTCACCGTCCGGCTGATGACCACCGATTCGTCTCCATCCTTCCGGGTGATGGTGAAATCGGTGCCCAGGGGGAAGGCGAACGCACCGGCGATCGGCCACACCGAGCCGAACAGCACAATTTCGTTCCGCCGATCGGTGGTCAGGTGAATCATCGGTTCCGACTGAGCGGCGACCTGATGCAGCCAGTACGAGCGAGCCATCTCGCGCCCGCGGATGGAGTCGTGTTTCTCGTTTGCCATCCGCAGGGCATGGAAGGCACCATACCGCAAGGCGGGGTCACCCTTCCGGCCCATCAACTCGGCCAGTTGATCGAAGCAGTGAGCGTCGTCTTGTGAGGCGAGGGCGATGAGGGCGTGGGTGCGAAGGGCCGGATGCTTTTCAGCGCACTCGGCAAGGATTTGGGCGGCGACTGGATCGGCCTTGCCCAGGTAGCACAGGCTTTGGGCGGCGGCGAACCGCACCCACGGGCTGTGTGGGTCTTTGTCTTCCAGCCCCACCCGCAGGGCAGCCACACCGTCGGTGCCCAGCGCTTCCAGCTTCATGGCGGAAAGCAGAGCCGTCTCGGGGGCGAGTAACTCCCGCTCCAGTTTGCGGCGGGTGGGGTCGTTCGGGGCCGGGGCGACGAGCGGCACCAGTCGTGCCACTTGAAGGAACCGGGTGTGGTTCAGGCGGTACGCCGGCGGCACATACACCGACACCATCGGCCGGCCGTTCACGACCGTTTCCGCCACCTTGCCGAGTTTGTCGCCCGTGCCGTGGAAGACGGTGTTCAGCCGGGCGGCGATGGTCTGGGCGAGCCGCGGTTGCGGCCCCTCCCCCTGGAGTTGGAAGTGGTAAGGGCGGTCGAGTTGGTTGGTCATCCCGCCCCACACCTTGGCGACCCGCCCGGCCGGGTTGTCGGTCGCCGGGCGGTCGACCTTCTCCTGGCCGGTTGGCACCAGCGTACCGACCACGAGTGGCCCCTCCGCCACCGCCAAGCGGGAGCCGAGGAGCAGGGCATCGGCGGACGCGAGCGGCACCTTGCCAGTCGGCAAACCGCCCGACTGCATCGCCTGCCGAGCATTCCCGGCGAGTTCGGTGTTGTGCAGATCACACGGGAAGAGTTCGCCGTGGGCGAGGCTGATCGTTTTGCTACCGGGTGGCAGTACCACGGAGGCGTCGAACTTCTCTCCCACCCGCGCACCGGGCGGAATGACACCCGACACAAGCACGACCGAGGTCGTCCGGCCGGAGTCGTCGAGAATCTCTTTCGGGTTCCGCTGCAACCGCTTGAGGACCTTCTCCACCTGCTCGCGGTAGCCATCGGGCGGTGGGCTACTGCCCGTCCCTTTCAGCCCGAGTACCAGCCCGGCGGCCGACACCGTCACCGACTCGGTGTTGCCCACCAGGGTCTTCGACCCGACGGTGGCGTTGCTTTCCTTTTCGGGATCGGGTTCGGCCTGAGCACGGGTGCCGGCGTCCGACTGCCGCGGGAGGCAGCCGACCGACACGGCCAGTGCCCCGGACACGCCGGCCATCAGCCCGGCTAGCATCAACCGCCTGCGGAAGCGGAGCATCGACATCCCCCCATCCCCGTCGCAGCGGTCGTCCGTGACCGCGAGCGGCCATCCCGGTTCCCCCGAACCACAGGTGTCGCTACCGACGGAGTGCGAATCGGGCGGGACGATACCGTGACTGGCCGAGGTGTCAAGAGGCAAAGCCGCTTGACACGGTGCGGTGTCTGGGTCATACGATCGCGGCATTTGGGTGAGATGCGCGGCTTCGGCCGAATGACGCCGATGCACCTCCAGTAGACGCACGACCCGCCGGGCGGTACACCCACCGTCGGAGGTATCCGCGTGCTCAGCCGCCTGTCCGACTACCTGTTCGCCGCCCTGTTCGGCACCTTCCAGCGGATGATCTTCTGGGAACTGGCCCGCGTCTTCCTGTTGTGCCTCTGCGCGCTAGCGGGCATCTTCACCTTGCTGGCCGTGCTTCAGCAGTTGCAGTTCGGGGCGTCGCTTGCTCAGGCCTTGCGGATGCTCCCGCTTCTGGTGCCCACCTCGGTGCCGTGGATCACCCCGCCGGCCTGCCTGTTCGCCTCGTGTGTGGTCTACGGGCGGATGTCGCATGACAACGAAGCCGTGGCCCTGAAGGCGGCCGGGGTCGATCTGCTCTCGGTCATCCGCCCTGCAATGCTCCTCGGCGCGTTCGCCGCCGCCTTCACCGCCTATTTGCAGTTTGATGTCACTCCCCAGGCTCTCCGCGGAAGCCGGGAGGTGTTGCTGGAAGAACCCGAAGAAACCATCGCGCTTGTGCTCAAGCGGAAGCAAACGCTCGAATTTCTCTCGGGCGAAAACCTGCTCAAGCTGAGCGTGCGAGACGTGCAAGACCAACGACTCCTCGGAGTGGTGGTAAAGCAACGAAAGGCAACCGCCAAGACCTGGGAAGACCCCGACTCGGTAACCCGCATCCACTCGGCGGTGCTTCGGGTCGATCAGGCCGCCCGCAAGGTGCAACTGGCCGACCACCAACAGATGGAAACCTGGGTGCGGCCGGGCGATCAGTCGAAGGCCCCGCAGGGATCGGGGTCGCACAGCCTCGAAGGGAAGGCACTCGAGTTCGACCTGCCACCGCAATTCAGCCTGGAATCGTTGCGGGTGGAGAACGCCTCCAACCCCGGTATGCTGGAATGGGCGAAACTGCCGACCGCCGCTGCCGAGGCCGCCGCCCTGGCCGCACGCCACGACCTCTATGCTACCCGCCTGGCGAAACTACCCGCGGAGCCGCTCACCGACGCCCAAGTGAAGGCCTTCCACGACGAGGTCGGTATCCACCCGGCCGCCGACCCCGCCGTGCGATTGAAGCAGGCCGACGACAACCGCAATCACCGCGACGCCTTCGCCCGCCGCGATCGCATCATGCGGTACGAGTATCACCTGCGGCCCGCCATCGCCGGCGGGTGCCTGTTGTTCGTGGTGCTCGGATGCCCCGTCGGGCTGTGGGCGAACCGGGCCGACTACCTGAGCATCTTCGTCATCTGCTTCCTGCCGGCGCTGCTGGTGTACTACCCCATTCTGTTCATGGTCGGCGGATATGCCCGCGACGGCCGCTTGCCGATGGCCCTGGGTGTGTGGACGGCCAACGCCGCCCTGGCCGTCGGTACGGTGGTGCTCGCCTGGCGGCTGATCCGGCGCTAATCGCCCCCTCCCCGACGGGCGGTGGTCCGGTACAGTGATCGGACCTCCCCACCCCGGTCCTGTCATGTCGATCACGTTCAACTGTGGCTGCGGCGAACGCCTCGAAGTGGATGACGAACTGGCCGGCCTGCAGGCCCGCTGCCCGTACTGCGAGGCCGTGGTACGGGTGCCGGCTGCCGCCCCGATGCCGGCCAAGCGGGCGAAGCCGGTCCGTCCGGCCGCGACCGACGACGAGCGCGGGGCGTATGCCGGGTCGCTCAACCCGCACGAAGGCCGCGACCGCCCCAGCAAACGCCGCCGCGATGAAGACGACGAAGAAGTACGCCCCAGCAAACGACGCCGCGACGAAGACGACGAGGACGAAGAAGAACGCCCCAGCAAACGACGGCGGGCACTGGCCGACGTGGATGACGACGACGACCGCCCGCGCCGTCGTCGGCGAGCTGAGGACGAAGACGACGAGGACGACGACCGCCCGCGCCGTCGTCGCCGCCGCGAGCCGGAATACAAGCTGTTCAACAAGCAGACAATCGGCGGGGCGATCTGCATCTTCATCGGGGTGACGGTGTTCGTCGTGCTACTCTTCTTCGACATCATTTGGTTCTGGATGCTCATCCTCACGGTCATCGGGTTTATCTCGCTCATCCGCGGGCTGGTCACCGGCCGGGATCAATAACGTGTTGAGACTCGCCATGCCGAACACCCCGCCGCCGGTCACCGTGTGGGCCGAAGATGTGTCGCCCGAACGTCCGCCGCCGCGGACCGAACCGCCGCGGCACGCCCACGACAAGGCGACCGAGTTGCTCGACCGGATTGCTGGCGGCACTCGCACCCGCCGCCCCTCACGCACGCGGCCGGCGTGGTGGGGCTTCGCAGTTGGGGTGGGGTTGCTCGTGGCCGCCGGAGTGGTGGCGTGGTTCCGCCTCGACCTCGGGCTTGTGTACGTCCCCACCGTCGCCCTGACGGCCGCCGGATTGGTCGTGCTGGTGAAGGCCCTGATGGGATACCGCTAGGCTGGCCCGCTCTCGCCGAGAACCGAGACGATCCACTCTACAAGCAACCGGCCACCTCTGCCGCCAGTTTCGCGTTGCTCAGAACCAGTATGCGGTTGGCCGTCAGGGTCCGTCCGCCGGTCCACTCGGCCAGGCGCTTCAAAAGGAACGGCGTCAGCTTCGCCCCGCTCACTCCTGCCCGCGCAGCCTCCGCCTCGGCTGTTCGGGTCGCCTCGGCCAGTTCCTCGGCCGGCAGGCAGTCGGCGTCGGGGAGCGGGTTCGCCAGGATCGCCCCGCCGCCGCCGAGCGACACATGGGCCGCGAACACCTCGGCCGCCACGGTGGCGGAATCGACCCGCACCGACACCGGCAGATCGGAGCGTGGCGAGTAAAACTGTGGGAACACGTCGGTACGGTAGCCGATCACCGGCACGCCGTGGGTTTCCAGGATTTCGAGCGTCCGCGGGAGATCGAGAATACTTTTCGCCCCGGCCGACACGACGAGCACAGGAGTGCGGGCGAGTTCGAGCAGATCGGCCGAGATGTCCCACGAGTCGGCAGGTGGGCGGTGTGCGCCGCCGATGCCGCCGGTGGCAAACACCCGCACCCCGGCCAGATGAGCCAGGGCCATCGTCCCGCTGACGGTGGTGGCGGCCGTCTGCCCCAGTGCGACCGCCGCCCCCAGGTCGCGACGGCTCGCTTTAGTCACTCCCTCGGCGTGAGCGAGTTCCGCCAACTGCTCGTCGGTCAGGCCTACCGTCGGCACGCCCTGCCACACTGCCACCGTCGCCGGCACTGCTCCGGCTCGCCTCACCACTGCCTCGGCCTCGCGGGCCACTTCCAGGTTGACAGGACGCGGCAGGCCGTGGGCGATGATGGTCGATTCGAGGGCAACCACCGGACGACGGTCGGCGAGAGCGGCGGCCACCTCCATCGAGAGCTTGGGGCGGACGGGCGTGAGCATGGGACTTCCGCCAGGGGTGCGGCTGGTGGCCGTTACAAGGGGTGAATCGTATCGGTGTCTTACCGGGAAGTTCGCCCACGACTTCACGTCATTCATCATGCCCGTCGTTGCCGACGCCGGCCAGTCCGACCTGCCCGACCCGGCCGAGGTTTTAGGGTGGGTGGGGTCCGCCGCGCCCGGGTTGTGGTTTCTCTCCGACCTACCGGCCGACCGGCGGGAAGGGGCGCGTACAGTTGTGTGGGAACTGTGCCGCAGTGGGCAACTGGAGGTGGGCGACTGGGTGCCGGGCCGAGGGCAGGGGTTCCGCCGGACCGGTCGGGGGCAAACAGCTGATCCGCTGACCGACCCGGACTCCGTCCGCCGACCGCTCCTCTCGCCCCACCCATCGGTCGTCACTCCATTGCTGATGGTGGTCCATGTCCTCTGGTTCGTTGCCGGGTGGGTAACGGCTGCCCGTACCCAGGCTGTGTCAGACTACCTCCGTGGCACGAATCACCCGATCATCCATCCCATTCAGATCCGCATTGGTGGGGTGTCCGCCCCGAGCCTACTGGCGGGCGAATGGTGGCGGCTGCTCACCTGCGGGTTCGTGCACATCGGGCTGTTTCACCTGCTGGCCAACATGGTGATTCTTGCTCTCCTCGGCACACTGGCCGAGGCGGTGTGGGGCCGGCGGCGGTTTCTGGTGCTGTACCTGTCGGCGGGGCTGACCGGGGGAGTGACGGCGATGGCCATTGGGCCACTCGGCCCAGGAGGTGTGGCCGATGTGTATGGCACCGCCTCCGGGGCACTCTGGGGGGTGACGGCGGCCGTACTGGCGTGGATGGTGCGGAACCTGCAGGTCGCCCCGCCACAAGCCGTGGCCGACTGTCTGCGGCGGGTGGTGGTGGTGGCGGTGATGAACCTGGTGGTCGGGTTTGCCCAGGGAGTTCACGCTGGCGGGCAGGTGGGCGGTGCGGTGGGCGGGCTGGCGGTGGCCTGGTGTCTGGCTCGCCTCGGTCAGGGGCGGTGGGAGTCGCGATGGGCGCTGACCGGGTTGGTGCTCACTGCGGCCGGGTTCGCCGGCTTGTTGTCGGCCGCCGTCTACCTCCACCACGACTGGCAGACGCTCCGACAGCGAGCCGCCCCACCGGTGGCCGTTCGCCCCGCCGCGGCGGCAGACAGACCCACCTCCGCCCCCTAAGATGGGGTGTTCGATACTCATCCACCCAGGTAGCACGGCCCCATGGACGCTGGCATCGTCGGCCTGCCGAACGTCGGCAAAAGTACGCTCTTCAACGCCCTCACCCTGAGCAAAGCGGCCCAGGCGGCCAACTACCCGTTCTGCACCATCGAGGCGAACACCGGCATGGTGATCATCCCCGATGGCCGGCTCGACCGCATCACCAAATACATTCCGCCGAAGAAGGTCATCCCGGCAGTGATGAAACTGGTGGACATCGCCGGGCTGGTGAAGGGGGCGAGCAAGGGAGAAGGGAAGGGGAACGACTTCCTCGACGACATCCGCAACGTCGACGCCATCCTGCACGTCGTCCGCTGCTTCGAAGACCCGAACGTCATCCACGTGGACGGGCGGGTGAATCCACTCGCCGACATCGACATCATCGAGCTGGAACTGATGCTCTCCGATCAGCAGACGCTGGAAAAGGCGATGAAGAAGGCCGAGCGAGCGGCCAAGATCGGCGACAAGGAAGCGCAGGTGCGGCTGGCGGCCATGCAGAAGTGTGCCGAACACCTGGCGAAGGACGAACCACTGCGAAAGCTCAAACTGACCGAAGACGAGAACAAAGCGATCAAGAGCCTGGGGCTGATGACGGCCAAGCCGATCCTGTACATCGCCAACGTGGACGAGAACGACCTGGAAGGCCAAGGGCCGATGGTGCAGCAGGTGCGGGAGTTCGCCACCAAGATCGGGGCGAGCGTGGTCCCGGTGTGCGCCAAGCTGGAAAGCGAACTGGTCGACCTGGAGGGGGCGGAGCGGGCGGAGATGCTGGAGAGCCTGGGGCTGAAAGAACCAGGGCTGGCGGCAGTGGCCCGCGAGGCGTACCGCACCCTGGGCTTGCAGAGCTACTTCACCGCCGGTGAAAAAGAGGTGCGGGCGTGGACGGTGGAGGCCGGGGCAAAGGCTCCGCAAGCGGCCGGCGTCATCCACACCGACTTCGAAAAGGGGTTCATCCGCGCCGAGATCTACAGCTTGGAAGACCTGGAGCAGTACAAGAGCGAGAAGGAGATCCGCGCCGCCGGCAAGATGCGGACCGAGGGCAAGGAGTACGTCATGCGTGACGGCGACATCTGCCACTTCCTGGTGAACAAGTAAACCGCCGACGGGCGAACCTGGCCCGCCCGGGCCGCGTTCGCCCGGAATTCACCGTGGCTCCGGCCGCTTCCACCCCGGGTCATACGCCAGCGAGAAAATGTGCTGCAACGCTTCGGCCCGGCCGTCGGGTGAGGCGAGAAGGGTTTCGAGGGCTTTGCGGATGTTCGCCAGGCGAGGGTCGGAGGGCAACCCGCCGCCGCGGTCGATGCGGTCGAGGATGGCAGCGAGGTCGAGTAGCTTGCAGCGGGCTTCGAGGAAGTAGGCGTCGAGGGCGGCCTTGGCAGGAAGCGGGGTCATGGAAAGGCGTCCACAGCGGATGCTGGGATTGTATGCCACGGTGTTGGCGAATACACCGTACCCAGGTCGTGAGGCCTGGGGATGCTGACGTGTCGCTGACGGTCCGCGAGAGTGCCATCCCCGACTCCCCCATCTCCCGGTGGGACGCCCGCTGGAAGTTGGCGGCGCTCTTGCTCGCCACGGTCGCCGTGGTGACCCTGCGGGATCTGTGGGCGGCTGGTGTGGCGGCGTTGCTTGCCTTGTTCCTCGCCGGAATCGGGCGGGTGCGGTGGAGCGTGCTCACCTCTCGCTGGTTGCTGCTGCTGCTGGCCGTCGCCCCGGTACTGATGGTCTTGCCGTTCACCGCCGAGAACGGCACACGCCTGGCAGGTGGGGTGGCGTTGCGGGCGTTCGCCGTTGGCACGCTCGCGGTGGTACTGGTCCACACTGCCCCGCTCGCCCGCACCTTCGCCGCCGCCCACGCCCTCGGCGTTCCTGGCCTGCTGGTGCAGATTGCCCAGCTTGCCCATCGGTACTCGCTGCTGTTCTTTGCCGAGGCCCGGCGAGTGCGGATCGCCCTCCGCACCCGTGGGTTTCGTACCCGCACCGATGCCCATACGTACCGCACGCTCGGTGCCTCGGCCGGGGTGCTGCTCGTCCGCGGCGGCGATCGGGCCGAAAGCGTGGCCGATGCCATGCGGACCCGTGGGTTCGATGGCACCTACCGCCCGTTGCACCCTTTCCGCACCACCCCGGCCGATGCCCTCGGCTTCGCCGCGGTTCTAGTCGCGTCCGCTCTTTTGATCGTGTGGGATCGCTTCGCCTGATCCGTCTCGAAAAAAATCTCCGAAATCCCGTCCGCCGGCAAATCCATCACTGCACGTCGCGAATCACTGGACACATCCGCCGTGCCAGAAGCAACTGAAAGGCTCCTCGGCCGCACCGGATTCAACAGCCCGACACGATTCCACACAAGCGTTTTCGAGGGACAGAGATGAAACTGAAGAAAGTTCTGCTGGTCGGCGGTATCGCGGCCCTCGGGCTGGCCCTGGTGGGCGGGTTCGGGGCGGTCAAGAAGCAGATCGCCTATGCCCGCCAGACGGTCCAATCGTGGACCGACGAACACATGGACCCCGAGCAAGAGATCAAGCGGCTCCGCAGCGAGGCGGCCAAGCTGGAGAACGAAGAAAACGCCATCAAGAACGACCTGGCGAAGGAGATCGCCGCCGCCGAGAAGCTGGACAAGCAGTTGAAGTCGCTGCGGGGGGCGGTGGAAGGGGAACGGCAGGCCCTGCTCGCCTTCGGCGAGAGCATCAAGGACGCCGAAGCGAACAGCAAGAAAGTGTCGGTCGGCAAGGTCGCCCTCGACGTTGCCGAAGCCAAGAAGAAACTGGTGAGCGACAAGAACACGGTCGTGAAGCGGGAGCGGATGCTCGCCGACCTGGAAACCAGCCTGAAGGTGCGGGAAGAGGCCAAGGCCACCCTGTACGGTCAACTGAACCAGGTGCAAGACATCCGCCGGACCACTGCGGCCGAACTCGACGCCCTCGACGCCGAGTGCAAGTCGCTCAAGCTGCAAGCGATGAAGAACAAGTACCACCGCGACGACTCGGCCGTCGGTAGCCTCCGCGACGGCATGGACAAGGTGCGGGAGAAACTGACCGAGAAGCGAATCCGCGTCGGCCTCGACGACGGCAAGGGTAGCCCGGATGCCCCCGTGACCGAAAGCGTGGACGAAATCCTCGCCCCGATCAACGGCGGCAAATAACCTGACGGCCCCTCCTCGCGGGGCGGGTCGCGACCGGGCAACCGGCCGCGACCCGCCCCGCGGGCGTTTTCGGGAGGAATTTATCGACGATTCCGCCTACACTGCTGGTGCGTCGATTTCTCATTTCTTTCCCGGGCGGAGTGCGAACCATGACTCTGTGGGCGAAAATCCTGGCCGGTGCGCTGGCGGCTCTCGCGGTGGTCGGCGTCGGGGTGTATGTGGCGATGCCGGCGAGCGGCGGGTGCCCCGGCACGCAGTGTGCGGCCACGGCCGAACCGCTGCCCAGTGAGGGGTGCTGCTCGGCCAAGCTGAGCATGGGCGTGTCCGCAGCCACCGACGCCTGCCAGGGCACCGAATGCCCCGGCGATGTGGGGTGCTGCAAGGGTGGATCGAAGATTTCGACCGACGCCCTCGCCGCCTGCGGCAGCGGCCTGACTGCTGCGATCGAGAGCAAGACGAAGATCCCCCACTGCTGCGCCGAGTGAAAGGCATCACGTGGGGCAATGGTGAACGCGGCACCGTGCCGCGTTCACCATTGCCTCGCGGCAAATCCGACGGCCCTTTCGCTCCCATGCTCCGGTTTGTTGTCCTCGATCATGATTGGCCGCAACCGCACCGCGACTTACTTCTCGAACGCGACGGCGTGCTGAAGGCGTGGCGGCTGCCGGCCCACTTCGACCCCACTTCCCCGATCCCCGCCGAGCCGAATTTCGACCACCAGCTTCTCTACCTCGACTACGAAGGGCCAATCTCCGGCAATCGCGGGAGCGTCCGCCGCTGGGATGCCGGCGAAGTGGTGTGGGAAGCGTTCAACGACGACGAGGTCCGCGTGTGGCTCAGTGGCACCCACCTCCGCGGCCGGTTCCGGCTGGCCGACGGCGGGGTGGCGTGGGTGCTGATCAGGGAGCCGGGAGCCGGCGGAGACGGGTAACAGAACCCGCCACCGGCTCCTTCCCCCTTGCCCGAACCCCGTGAGCGTGCCATTCCTGTAGGTATGGTGGAATTTATCGCCCGAACGCCCGGCCTACACCCGTGGGACGCCGTCTTCCTCGCCGGCGACCACGACCGCCTCGGGCGGTGGAAGGCCGATGCGGTCCGCCTCGACTGGCACGACGGAGCCTTCCGCACTCACCTCGATCTGCCCGCCGGCGAACGGATACGGTTCCTGTTCACCCGTGGCAGTTGGCGAACCGCCGAACTGGATGGTCACGGCCGCGAGCACCTTCCCCGCGAGTTGTTCCCCCGCCCTGGCTTGATGGTCGATGTCTCGATACCCGGCTGGGACCGCCACTCGGTGCGATACCACCACGACTTTCCATCCGCTTTCCTCCCCCACCCACACACGGTTGCTGTTCACCTCCCGCCCGGCTACGACCACGACCCGCACCGGTATTACCCGGTGCTGTATCTGCACGATGGGCAAAACGTGTTCGACGCCCACACCGCCTTCGCCGGGGTGCCGTGGCGGTGCGATGAATCGGCTGAACAACTCGCCCGCCTCGGCGAGATCACCCCGATTATTCAGGTGGGGATTTACAACACCCCGGACCGCCTGAAAGAGTACGGCCCGACGGCCGACCGCGACGACCTGTCGCACGCCTACGGCCGGTTCCTGATTGAAGAGGTGAAGCCGTTCGTCGATGGGGCGTACCGCACCCGCTCCGGGCCGGAACAGACCGGCGTGTGTGGATCGAGCATGGGCGGGCTGATCTCGCTCGAACTGGCTCGCCGGCATCCGGAGGTGTTCGGGCGGTGCGCGGCCCTCTCGCCGAGCCTGTGGTGGGACCACGAGCGGCTGCTCCGGCACCTGGGCGATCACCCGCACGAACTGGCCGGCGGTCGGGTATGGCTCGACATGGGAACGCAGGAGGGGCCAAGCGACGGCGGGCTGCCACCGATGGTGCGTCGAGCGCGACGGTTGGCGTCGCACCTCGGGCACTTGCCACCGGGCCAATTTCGGTACACGGAGGTGGAGGGGGGCATGCACAACGAGTGGGCGTGGGCTGCCCGGTTCCCGGAGGTGTTGAAGTTTCTGTTCCCGGCGTGAGCGGGTGCCCGAGATTGCTCACCCGGTGGCTGCGTTCCCGGTGCCATTCGCCTACAATACCGCCGACCTGCCGGGCGAGCTGATTCGGCTCGCCCTCTCCCCAACTCTTCCCGCAATCAGGAGTCGAACCGTGCAACTGGCGTGGACCCGGAAGGTGCTGGCGGCGGTGGCCGCGGCGGCGTTCGTCGGTGTGGTGGCGGTGCCCAGCACTGCCAAAGATCCGCTTCCCGAAGGCGGAGCAAGCAAGCAACAGGAAGCCGATCTGGCGTTCCTGAAAGCAGCGGTCGAGAAAAAGGCGAAGAACAGCATCGACCCGGTCCGCACCACCGCGGTGCTGCTGGCGCAGAGCGCCCAGAACCAACTCGGCGGGGCGAAGGACGACGAACTGACGGGCTTGCGAGATCAGATGATCAAGCTGGCCGAAGCGCTCGACGCCGACAAGCCCGACTGGGCCGCGGCCGCCAAAGCGCTGGAAGGGGCGAAGGGAGCCAAGGGCGACAAGAAAGCGAAGGACCTGACCAAGGTGAAGGATTTCGACATCTCCGTGCTGATGAACGTGTACAAGAAGGCCACTCGCGGCGGGCGAGGATGGGAAGACGACCTGATCGAGATGAGCCAGGGGAAGAAGCCGGTGACGGCCGAGCGGGCACTGGAACTCGCTCAGGGGTCGCACCTGGTCGGCCAGCTCGCGGCCGCCATGCCGCCCGACGCCAAGAAGAAAGACTGGGAAAAACTCTCGGCTGACATGCTGAAAACGAGCAAGGAAGCGGCCGACGAGGCCGTGAAGGGTGACAAGGCCGACAAGGCCGTGCTGAAGAAAAAGCTCGAAGCGATGGCGGCCAACTGCACCGCCTGCCACAACGTGTTCAAGCACTAACCCAACTCGTGGAACCGCGACCGACAGGGGACGGATGGTGTGCGTCACCTCCCTCCTGTCGGTCGCGGTTCCATTTTCATTTCACCTCGCGCGGTGGCGGTAACACCTCCCGCACCTCGACTGGCACCACGTCTCCTTTCGACCTGGCGAGCGGCGGCTCGTCGAACGACACGAACTCGCCTCGCCCTTCGCTCTTGCTCGCGAACCGCCGCGAGAGATCGGTGACGTCGGTCACTTCCCCCGCCGATCCGGTGCGGCAAGTGGGGCAGTCGGCCGGCTCCACCGAGGTCGGCGGTGCGACGATGGCCGTAGTGGGCGTCGCGGTCGGTGGGTGGACTGGCTGCGGGCGGTTGGCCAGCACGAACGCCACTCCCCCGCCAGTGGCCGCCACCAGCATCCCGCACAGAATCGTTTGTTTCACCAGACCCCCTCCCTGGGGCCAGAACCAAAATCGGGCGGAGTATACCAACGACTCCGGGGCGGTCTAGTGCGACCGCGGGGGCCGACCGGTGAACATGTGTCGAGTTTTCCGACGGGGTATGTGTGTGGCAGGTGGCAGTGTGGCAGAGAGGGTGCTCTTGCTCGGGTAGTGTGTCTGGTCGGCCGACAGCAACAACGGGAATTCGTGGTTTCTGGACTTTTTTCCCTCGCACCTTTCGCACGGCTCACTTCGGATCGCCCCGGATCGCGACCGGCATCCTGCCTTCCCCGCCCCGCCGCCACCCCGTACCATGCGTTCACCATGCTCCGTGAACTGTCCGTATCGAATCTCGCCCTGATCGAAGACGTGCGGGTGGAGCTGCACCCCGGATTCTGCGCCTGGACGGGCGAAACCGGGGCGGGCAAGTCGCTCCTGCTCGGGGCTATTGGCCTGCTCCTCGGCGAGCGGGGATCGGCCGAACTCATCCGCGCTGGGCAGGAAGAGCTGCGCGTGACGGGGCGGTTCGATCTGTCTCGCCCGGAGCAGAAAGCTGCCGCGAGCGAGATGCTCGGGACCGAGATCGAGGACGACGAACTGGTACTCACCCGCCGCCTCGCCCGCTCCGGCCGCAGTTCGGCCCTCGCCAACGAAATTCCGGTGTCGATCGCCACCCTTCGCCGCCTCGGTGAGATGCTGGTGGACGTTCACGGTCAGCGGGAAAGCTACTCGCTCCTGCGAGAACTCCGCCGCCAGCACAAGGAGTTGACCGACCATCGGGCGACCCGACAGCGGGAACTGCAACTGGTGCGGTTCGAGCGCGAGGAACTCGATGTCGTGAAGTTGCAACCGGGCGAATTAGCGAAGATCCAACAGGAGCGAGAGCGACTGTTGAATGCCCAGGAGTTGGCCGGGTTCAACGCCGGCGTCGCGGCCAAGCTGAGCGAAGACGAAGGAAACGTTGTTGAAGTGCTGACGAAGCTCCTCCGGCAAGCCCACCAGTGGGCCCGGCTCGACAAACGAATCGAAGAAGTAGCGAAGCGGCTCGACTCG
>JALOQR010000239.1 GCA_025459365.1 Fimbriiglobus sp. | reverse complement strand
ACCGATTAGATCAGCGAGGTTTCTTGGGGAAGCGACGTCGGATAGCGGCGAGGCGATTGGCCGGAAGGTCGTGCTCGGCCGGAGCACCGGGGGGAACAGCTGCCGGCTGATCGGCGGCGGAAGGAAGCAGGGCGGGTGTGATTCGGTTGTGAAGAACGACCGGAGCCGAGCAGTCTGCTACCGGAATTGCCGCTTCTTGCTGCTTTTTTTCGTGGATTTCGGCGCGATCCACCCGAACCGACTTGGGTGCGGAGATGCCGATCTTCACCCGGCCGGGGGCCACTTCGACCACCGTGATGCGGATGTTGTCGCCGATGATGATTTCTTCGTTGGTCTTGCGCGTGAGGACGAGCATAAGGTGTCCCTCCGTGGGTGTTTAGGATGTCTAGCCTTGCTCAACAGCCGGCATTCCACCGGATGACATTCGAGTTCTGTTTTCGGGGTTGACACGCTTCGGATTCGTCAACCGTACCGGAGTATACGCTCCGCCTGCAACAGAATTACCACATTCCGCGCCGAATCTTTCAAGTCGGCAAGAGGTGCCGGCCGGTTTTCGGATGTTTTTTTCCGCTGACCTGGTTATGCGGGGGTATTCCCTTTCCACCCCCGGCCCGGTGCCTGCCATGCGATCGGCTCCACTCATTGCACTGGCGGTGCTGCTTACGGCATGGAAGACCTTCGCTCAACCACCCCAGGCCCCGCCACCACCGGTCGCTGAGTCTCCCGACCCCGACCCTTTCAGTTCGCCATTCTTCACGGCCCCGAACACACGCACGTTGCCGAACGGTCGTGAGTTGCCGCCGCCCACCCCGGAAGCCCTGCTTGGTCCGGGCAAGTCGTTGTGCCGGGAATGTTTCTGGTTCTCCGCCGACTTCTTCTACGCAGCCGGATCGAGAACGCAACTTCCCGCACTGGTCACGTTGTCGGCGCCGAACACCCTGCCGACCGAAGCCGGAGTGCTGGGTCGCCCAACGACCAGGGTAGGATTTGGTGGAAACCAACTGTCCGAACTGCGTCCGGCACTTCGGGCCGAGGCCGGAATGTGGCTGGGGGAACATTGGGCCGTGGACGGTACGTTCCTGTACACGTCGGCTGCCACTGCCTCGTTTTCCGGAGTCAGCCAACCGGGGGGCACGATCGTTGCCCGGCCAGTGATCACCGGAGTCGGCGAAGGCTCCGTACTACTCGGCCAGTTTCAGCCCGATGCCGTCTCGGCGTCGGCCGGTTCGCGGCTCATCGGTGGGGACGTGAACTTACGGCGAAACCTACTCCGAAATGACTTCAGCACCTGGGACCTGTTCGCCGGCTACCGCTATCTGAACCTGCGAGACACCGTGCGCGTGACGCACGAAAACACCCTCCCGCCGGCCAACATCCTAATGGTGCCGGGTGCTCCCGTGCCCTTCACTCGTAACGTGGTCGACGACCGGTTCCGCACGCTGAATCAGTTCCACGGCCCACAGGTGGGGATCGCCAGCACCCACCGTTTGTTCGACCGCTGGACATTCTCCACCCGCCTCGGCGTTGCAGTTGGGGTCACGCTGTCGCAGACCACTCTCGCCGGCACGACGACCGCGAACGGGATGACCTCCGCCGGCGGACTGCTCGTCGGCGGCACCAACGCAGGACGGTACGAAGACAGCCACTTCTCGGTGGTGCCAACCGCCGACATGAAACTCGGGTACGACGTGACCGACTGGCTCCGCCTGAACGTCGGGTACTCGTTCCTGTACTGGAGCCGGGTGGAGCGGGCGGGCGACCAGATCGACCGGGCGGTGTTCACCGGCCGACCGAGTTATCCCGGCCAGACGACCGGCTACTGGTTGCAAGGCGTGACCCTCGGTGCCGAAGTGCGGTATTAGGCGACCCCGGCCACAGGGATCGCGGATCTGGTACACCCCCGAACTGGCAGTCGGAGTTCGCCGGGGCAGGCTACAATGCTCGGATGCCACTGCCACCGCCACCACTGACCCTCCGACAGCGGGCATGGCTGGCATATTTGGTTCAGGAACTCACCGCACCAGCAACGGAACTGTCGTGCCACGCGGCTGAACTGCTTGCTTGGTTTGCTGCCGACGCCGACCCGATACTCCGCACCCTCGCCGACCGCATTCTCGACCGCGCGACTTATCTCACCGATACCGTCCGTAAGTTGGCCGCCGCCGAGATCGCCCCGACCACCGACGCCGAATTGAAAACACTCCGCCACGACCTCCGCGGAGCGGCGGGGTACGTCATTTCCGCCTGCGACAGCCTCGAGGAAGAGAACATTCCCCTCGGCTCCATTCTCTCCGCCACCCGTGGCGCAGCCCGCCGTCTGCTCGACCTCGTCGGTTCACTCGCTCCGCTCGACCCGACCGCCGATGACAATGGAGTGACTCTGCCCATGCGGGACACCCTCGCCCAACTGCCGGCGGCGGTGGCGGCGGTACGGGCCGATCAATCGGAGCCAGGGCGGGTGCTCTTGGTGGACGACAACGAATTCAACCGCGACCTGGTGGGCAAGATGCTCCGCGACCTGGGGCACACAGTTGAAACCGTGGAGGGTGGAGTCGCCGCCATGCAGCGGTTGAGCGGGCCTGACCCGCCAGCCGACGTGGTGCTGTGCGATGTGCTCATGCCGGGCATGACTGGGCTGGATTTACTGAAGTGGCTGAAGGCCGACCCGGAACTATGGGCGGTGCCAGTTATCATGGTGTCGGCGCTCGGCGACGAAGAGGGCGTACTGGCGTGCATCGCCGCCGGCGCGGAGGATTACCTCACCCGCCCGGTGCGGCCGGAACTGCTCCGAGTGCGGATCGCGGCGGGGTTGGAAAAGAAACGGCTGCGGGACCGCGAGAAGGCCTACCAGAGCCGCATCGACCGGCTGGTCAACGCCATGTTCCCCCCGGCAGCGGTGGCCGAGTGGCGGCAGCAAGAGACGATCCGCCCGAAGCGGCACGATAAGGTCGGGGTGCTCTTCACCGACATCGCGGGGTTTACGAGTTGGTGCGAGGAGCGGGCCGACCGCCCGGAAGAGGTGGTGGCGACGCTGCAAGATCTCATCACGCGTTTCGAGGCGTCGGCGGAGCGGCACGGGGTGCAGAAGATCAAAACGATCGGGGATGCTTTCATGGCGGTGGCTGGGCTGGACGGGGCGGACCCGAACCCGGCCCTGTCGCTGCTCCGGTGCGGGCTCGACCTCATCGCCGACGCAGCGGCGCACCCGGCGGGCTGGCGAGTGCGAGTGGGGGTGCATGTCGGGCCGGTGGTGAGCGGGGTGCTGGGGCGGACGCAGTTCAGCTTCGACGTGTGGGGGCACACGGTGAACGCCGCCGCGCGGATGGAGTCGAACGGCGTGCCGAGCCGCGTGACACTGAGCGATGCCGCCTGGGCCGACGTGAAGGAACTGGCCGAGGCGATGCCGCGGCAAGTCGAGGCGAAGGGCCTCGGGAGCACCACCGTGTGGGACTTCGAGCGGTTCAAGTAGGCGAGCTACGCATTCCGCTTTACCACTCGCATCTTCACCTTGTCGGCCACGAACGTCTTCTCGCCGCTGCCGGGGAACCGCACCTTCACCTTCTTCAGCGCCCCGAACCCGCTCACCTCCGTCACCTGCCCGATGCCGTACTCGTCGTGTTGCACCACCTGACCGACCGCGTACTCGCCGTCGCCGGCGGGCACGGCCGCCGGCTTGACCGGGGCGACCGCCCGCGGGTTGTATGCCCCCGCCGTCGCCGCGTAGCCCCGCCGCCACTCCTCGATCGCCCCACGAGCGCTGTTCCGCTGCATGCTCAGGTCGGTCCGCTCGACCTCCTTCGGTAGTTCGTCCAGGAACATGCTCGGGATGGCGTAGGTCACTTGCCCGCGGAACTCCCGCATGCGGGCGTGGCAGAGGTGGAGCAACTTCATCGCCCGCGTCATCCCCACGAAGCAGAGCCGGCGTTCTTCTTCGAGTTCGTCGTCCTTGCCGCTCTCGATGCTGCGGTTGTGCGGCAGAATGCCCTGCTCGCACGCCAGCATGTACACCACTGGGAACTCCAAGCCCTTCGCCGCGTGGAACGTCATCACACTGACGTGGTCGGCCTGCTCATCGTGCCCGTCCACGTCGCTCGCCAGGGTAATCGTTTCGAGGAAGTCGGAGAGTGTGCGGGTGTTGTCCTCGTCGCTGAACTGCTTGGCCGCCGTCACCATTTCTTCAATGTTGGCCAGCCGGTCGTAGTCGGCGTCGTCGGTGCTTTCAAGCAGCATCTGGCGATAGCCCGACTTGTCCAATACCTCGCGGATGATTTCGTGCGGCGGCAGGTCGAGTTTCGCCCGCAGGTCGGCGATGAGTTGGGCGAACGCTCGCAGGCCGGCTGCCGCCTTCCCCTTGATCTCCGGGATGCGGGCCACCTGGGCACACGCCACAGCCGGTGACAGTTCGTGTTCGTTGGCCCAGTTGACTAGCCGATCGAGGCTCACCTTGCCGACACCGCGGGCCGGTTCGTTCACCGCCCGCAGGAAGCTGACCGTATCGTTCGGGTTCACCAGCAGCCGCAGGTAGGCGAGGACGTCCTTGTTCTCCTTGCGGTCGTAGAACGCCAGCCCCTTCACGATCTGGAACGGCACCCCGTGCTTGACGAAGGCCGATTCGAGCGTCCGCGAGAGAGCGTTGATCCGCAGGAAAATGGCGTGATCGCGGTAGCGGAACTGGCCGTCGGCCACCGTCTGCTTGATGCGAAGGATGACCCCTTCGGCTTCATCCAGCCCACTGTCGAAGGTGAGCACTCGCACCGGGTCGCCGTCCGGGTTGCCGGTCACGAGCGACTTCTTCTTCCGCTGTTTGTTGTGGTCGATGACCAGGCTCGCCGCGTGCAGAATGGCCTTCGTGCTGCGGAAGTTCTGCTCCAGGGTGATGACGCGGGCGGTAGGGAAGTCCCGCTCGAAGTCGAGGATGTTGCGGATGTCCGAACCCCGCCACTTGTAGATGGAGTTGTGGACGACGATCCCGTTGGCGATGAAGTTCCGGGTCTCAGGGACGGACAGGTCGTACACCGGCCCGGAATACTCCTCCCACGCCACTGCCTCAATCGGCCGCTCTTCGATCCGCCCATTGACCTCAACCGGAACCACCATGCCGGGGTGGAGATGAGAAGCCGGTAGGAATGGGAACGCTTTACCGTCGGTCAGCCTTGCCCGTGAGATCAGTTCAAACTCATCGTGTGCCGCGATCCTGTGCACGAGTGTCATGGCGTCGTCATAACTTTTCCGTGACGTCTCGATCCGCCAAGTGCCTTTGTTTCCATTTCGGATCGGCAAACCGGCGATTGCCATCCGTTCTCGCAACGGATGACCGGACGTGACAAGTTGAACCCGGTGTTCGTGCCACCGCCCGACCGGTTTGGGGCGTTGGTCGCCGAAGAGGGTAAACGCAATCTGCCTTCTTGCGATCTCGCCGCGCACGACCGCTCCGGGGCGGTGATGCGGGTAGCGGTGATCGAGCATGTAATCGGCCATCAACCGCTTAGCCGCGGCCACCGTGTCGATCTCGGAGTAGAGCCGGTCGATCAACTCCTGATCCCAACCCATGTTTCGCCCGCGGCAGAAGAACACCATCGTTGGGATGCCGTACCGCACTGACAGGAGGTGTTCATAGAACCGAGCTTCAGCACTGTCAGCGCAGGTGCGCACCAGCCACATCGCGTCCGCCACCTCCTGATTCGTTCTCACCTGCAGGCCAGACATAATGACGCCATCTTTGCTTGCCCGAACTCCACGAGTGGTGCCGAGCCGATAGCCCATCCCCCGCTTCCACATCAGGTAGACATGGTGGTACTCCGGATGGGCTTGAAGGCGGGCGAAACAAATGTGGTTGGGCGTCGCACGCAGCGTGATGCCACCCTCGACCTGAATGCGGATGATTCGGCCGGAGTGCTGCGACAGCATCACCTTTTCGACGGGACGGGGGATCGTTTTCCCCCATCCGCTGGACGAGAGCACCACGTCACCGTCGCGAATGTCTTCGATCCGCTGTGGACCGTGCGGAGTGTTCACCAACGTTCCAGGGAGCAAGCACTGGTCCGGGTCGCCGACCACGCAGAGGTTCGGGTGGTGGATGCTCAGCCGGCGGGCGATCTCGTACTGAGCCTGGTTGGTGTCCTGATACTCGTCGATGAGCACGTACTTGAAGCGGGCGTCCAACTCAGCCCGAAGTTCCTCGTTCATCTTCAGGGCCATCGCCGGCAGGTAGAGCAGGTCGTCGAAGTCCATGCCGTTCGCCGCCCGCAGCCGCTTCTCGTAGCCGAAGTACACCTTCGCTGCCGTCTGGGTGAAGAAGTCGCGGGCCTGTTGCTCGTACTGTTTTGGCGTGAGAAGGGCGTTCTTCGCCTTGCTGATCGCCCCGGCGAGGCGGTCGGGGGTGTACTTGGTGTTGTCCATACCGACAGCATCGAGAGCGGCTTGCACCAACTTGTTGCGGTCGTCCACATCGTAGATGGTGAAGTTGCGATCGATGTTCAAGCGGTCGGCGTACTGGCGGAGCAGGCGAGCGCCGAGGCTGTGAAAGGTGCTGATGAACACCTTGTTGCCGGGGGCGATGGCATCGACCCGCTGTTTCATCTCGCCGGCGGCTTTGTTCGTAAAGGTGATCGCCAGGATGCTGCTGGCCCGCACCCCACACTGGAGCAGGTACGCCACACGCCGAGTGATGACGCGGGTCTTTCCCGATCCCGCCCCGGCGAGAATGAGTAGCGGGCCGTCGGTGTGCTCGACCGCCGCCTGTTGCTCTGGGGTGAGGTCCGAAAGCAGATCGCGGGCAGGGGCAGACATGAGGACTCCTTCCGGCGCTACGGCGAACGGAAGGAGCATTGTACCGCACCACGGAGCGGCGGCGCGAGGTCAACGCCCGCCCATGGGCTTGGCTGGGGGTTTCGTCCCACCTTCCGGGGGAGCTTCGCCCGGTGCCCCGTACCCAGCGGGCACGTTCCTTCCGGTGAGCGGGGTGACGGCCGGGCCGGAATACTCGGTCTTTGCGTTCGGCCCGCAGCCGA
>JALOQR010000025.1 GCA_025459365.1 Fimbriiglobus sp. | reverse complement strand
GTGTTCGACCCGTCGGCGGTCATCCCAAAGGAGTACGCCGCCACGAAGCTCGACCTGACCGACGGCCGGTCGCTCATCGGCATTATCAAGGCCGAAGACAAGGCCACGCTGACCGTGGCGACCGCCAACGAAACGCTGACGATTCCGGTGAAGGACGTGGACAAGCGGACGCCGTCGGCCCTCTCCATGATGCCCGACGACCTGACCAAGCCGCTGACCGAGACGCAACTGAAAAACCTATTCGCCTACCTCAAACACACGCAACAGGTGCTCCCGCTCGCCGACGCCGAGAACGCCAAGGAGTTCTTCAACGGCAAGGACCTGACCAACTGGGACGGCGACAAGGACGTGTGGAGCGTGCAGAACGGTGAGATCATCGGGAAGACCGAGAAGGGGCTCAAGCGGAACAACTTCCTGAAGTCGACCTTCGACGTGACCGACTTCAAGCTCTCGCTCAAGGTGAAGCTGACCCCGAACACCGAGAACAGCGGCATCCAGTTCCGCAGCGTGCCGATCGACGGGGGCGAGATGCGCGGCCCGCAAGCGGACATCGGCAAAGGCTGGTGGGGCAAGCTGTACGAGGAGAGCGCCCGCGGGCTACTGGTGAAGGAGGGGGGCGAGAAGTTCGTGAAGGAGGGCGAGTGGAACGACTACGTCATCGAGGCGGTCGGGCCGAAGGTAAAGATCTGGATCAACGGCGAACTGGTATGCGATTACACCGACGACAAGCTGGCGAAGCGGGGCCAGATCGCCGTGCAGGTTCACAGCGGCGGGCCAATGGAGGTGCGGTTCAAGGATCTCAAACTGGAAGTGAAGTAGCGAGCGGGGGCCGCGGGGTGGGCCTACCCCGCGGCTTCGCCCACGTCACGCGGGCCGTCACTTCCCCTTGGGGTGGAGGAACGTCCGCTCGATGAAGGTGGTGTCGACCTTCCCTTCCACGAACGCCTGCGTGTTGAAGATCTGCTGGTGCAGCGGGATGGTCGTTTGGATGCCCTCGACCACGAACTCCCGCAGCGCCCGCCGCATGGTGGCGATCGCCTCCGCCCGCGTCGGCTGGAACACCAGCAGTTTCGCCACCATGCTGTCGTAGTTGGACGGCACCCGGTAGCCGGGCACGACGTGCGTATCGACCCGCACCCCAGGCCCGCCCGGCACCTGCCACTTGGTGATCAGGCCCGCACTTGGGCGGAAGTCCTTGGCTGGGTCTTCGGCGTTGATACGACACTCGATCGCGCTGCCACGGTGAACGATGTCGCGCTGGCTGAACCCGAGCTTCTCCCCGGCCGCCACTCGGATTTGCTGGCGGATGAGGTCGATGCCGGTCACCAGTTCCGTCACCGGGTGTTCCACCTGAATCCGGGCGTTCACTTCGATGAAGTAGAAGTTGTTGTCCTTGTCGAGCAGGAACTCGCAGGTGCCGGCGTTGTAGTACTCGGCGGCCTTCGCCAGCCGCACCGCCGCGTCGCACATCTCCCGGCGGACCTTGTCGGGCAGGTGCGGGCTGGGCGACTCCTCCACCAACTTCTGGTGCCGCCGCTGCAGGCTGCAATCCCGCTCGAAGAGGTGGACCACGTTGCCGTGTTTGTCGCCGAGCAACTGCACTTCCACGTGCCGCGGTTGGTCGAGGTACTTCTCCAGGAACACCGAACCGTCCTTGAACGCGGCTTCGGCTTCTCGCTTGGCGTCCTCGAACCCCTTGGCCAGTTCGCCCTCATCGCGGGCCACCCGCATCCCCCGACCGCCCCCGCCGGCCGCCGCCTTGATGAGCACCGGGAAGCCGACCTGCCGAGCGAACCGAATCGCTTCCTCGACGCTGCCGAGCAACCCGTCGCTGCCGGGCACGGTCGGCACCTTCGCCTTTTTCGCGATGGCTTTGGCCTTGTCCTTGTTGCCCACCGCCTCCATCGACTGCTCACTCGGGCCGATGAATTCGAACCCGCTCTCGCGGACGATGTGAGCGAACCGCGAGTTCTCGGACAGGAAGCCGAAGCCGGGATGGATGGCGTCGGCACCGGCAATCTCGGCGGCGGCGATGATGCGGGGGATGTTCAGGTAGCTATCGGCCGAGGGCGGCGGGCCAATGCAGATGGCTCGATCGGCGAGGGCGAGGTATGGGGCACCACGGTCGGCCTCGGAGTAGACCACGGCCGTCTCGATGCCCAGATCCCGGCAGGCGCGGATCACCCGCAGGGCAATCTCGCCGCGGTTCGCCACCAGCACACGCTGAAACATGACAGGAGTTCCAAGTTTCGAGTTCCAGGTTCCGAGTGTTCAGACCACGGCTCCAGCGTGTCCCGGCGGCCGGACCGGATCACCCGGCGAGCGGCCGATCAGAACTCGGAACCCGGAACCTGGATTTGTTTAGGAGAGTTCGACCCGGAACAGCACGGTGTTGTAGTCCACCGGCGACTCGTTTTTGACGCAGACTTCCGCGATGGTGCCGCTGATATCGGCGGTGATGTCGTTGAAGATCTTCATCGCTCCAAGTTGGCACACCACCGTAGTGGGCGTCACCTTGCTACCAACGGTCACGTAGTCCGGCTTGTCGGGCGACGGCTTGGCGTAGAACGTGCCAACCATCGGCGACTTGATCTCGTGCAGGTTCTTGGCGGGCTTGGGCGGTTCGGCCGTTGTGGGTGCCGCCGCGTGAGGGGCAGGCGCAGGCGAGGTGAAGGCCGGGGCCGGGGCGGCGGCTGGCATGAGGGCCACGTTTCCGCCCTTCCGCAGACGGATCTTCTGCTCCCCCTCGATGAGCGAGATCTCGCTCAACTCGTGCTGGGCCATCAGGGAGATGAGGTACTCGACCGTCTTCACGTCAAACGGGCGGGGGGAGTTCTTATCGGGGGTCACGGCGGGGTCCACGAGTGCGGAGTCCGAAGGCGGTCCTACGGTCACCGCAAGCCGGAGGGTCGCGTTGGCGGTGGGCCACGCTTTCCTCCGACTTGCAACCGCGGCCGGCATTGTCGGAATCCGGTTATCCTATGGCGCCGGGGTCATGCGGCAGGGTGGTGAGACGGATGGCACCGTCTTTGGTGATTTGGTAGTCGTCCTCGATGCGGACCCCGCCCCAACCCGGCAGATAGACGCCTGGTTCGATTGTGACCACGCTACCCACCTCCAAAACCGTCTCCGAGTTCTGGCGGATTTGCGGAGCTTCGTGCGTCTCCAGTCCGATTCCGTGACCGAGGCCGTGGGTGAAGTGGTCGTTCAGATCAACCCCACGCGGGGAGTGCTTGGTGAGCGCCTTGCGAGCGGCCGCGTCGATGTCCTTGACCTGAGCACCCGCGCGCAATTCCTTGACGGCCGCCTCGTGGGCCTGCCGCACCGCCTCGTACACAGCATCGAAGTTGTAAGCCGTGCGTTCGTCCTTCGTCTTGCGGAGGGGTGGGGTGGGGAAAGGGCTTTTCAGAGTGCGGGTGAGGTCCGACTTGTAGCCCACATCGGCCCCCCAATCGACCAAAACCTTGCTCGACTCGCCGACCGTCCGGCTAGTTGGCACGGCATGGGGTAAAGCGCTCCGCTCACCCGTGGCGACGATCGGAGCGAACGAACTCCGCATCCCCCCCGCTCGGCGAATGTACATTTCCATGGCGTCGGCGAGGTCTTTCTCGGTGTCGGTCTCTTTCATGAGCGCGACAAACATCCGGAACGCCCGCTCGGCCACACTGATGGCCGTCTTGATCTGCTCCAGTTCGCTCGGGTCTTTGACCACTCTTAGGTGTTCCACCTTCCCGGAGAGCGGAGCGAAGGTGAGTTTTGCCGCTTTCTCTTGCAGGCCGGCCAACCCGCTAACCGAGAGGTGATCGGCCTCCACCCCGACGTTCTTCAGGCCCGACTTGGCGAGCACTTCGGCCATCGCGTCGGGGAGCGTCTTGGTGTGTGGGCGGATGTGTGCATCGACGCCTTTGCACTCCTCCTTAATCTGTTCCTCGTATCGAGCGTCTGATATCAGAATGGTGAGTTTGGAGGACAGTACCACCGCTCCACTCGACCCGGTGAACCCGGTCAGGTAGCGGACGTTCGTCGGATGGGTGATGAGCAAGCCATCGACCCCGTCGCCTTTGCAGTCACGGAGCAGGTTGACACGGCGAGAGACGTAGTAATCCATGAATGAGTCCCGACGCGGAGATTGATGAAGACACTGAATCGAATAACTTAACCTCATTTTTCCTGATCGCCAATCGCTTCGGTCACGATTCCCGATTCATAATTGCCGGTAGCGTCGGTAAAGCGTGCAGTGCTATTCGATACTGTTCGGAGGGTCTTCGGTGCTGTCGGTGAACCTGACGATTCGCGGTTGGCCAGTGTTGGTGGTCGGTGGCGGGCAGGTGGGGCGGCGGCGGGCTGAAAGGCTCAGCCGTGAAGGAGCAGTGGTCACAGTGGTTGATCCGGTCGCACCGATGCGTCCTCCTCCACTCTCGTTTGCCCACCTCGAACGGCCATTTGCCGCTGAAGATCTCGATTCTGCCCGCCTGGCATTCGCGTGCGCCACCCCCGAAGTCAACAGAATGGTCGTGGCACAGGCGAAGGCTCGGGGGGTGTGGGTGTGCAGCGCATCGGCCCCAGAGACCGGCGATTTCACCCTACCTGCGGTCACGCAGCGGGGCAGTCTAACATTCACTGTATCGACGGGCGGCGCGTCGCCTATTCTGGCCAAGCGAATCGCTGGCCAATTGCTCGACTATTTTGATGAATCCTACACCCACTGGGTCCAACTTCTTTCGGATGTGAGGACGGCTGTGATCTCTCATGTGGCCGATCCGATCCGACGACGGGAGTTGCTCCTCGGGTTCGCCGACCCGCGTTGGTTAGACCGGATTCGTACGGTCGGGTCGGAGGTGGCGCGGGCCGAGATGCTGGCGACGGTGAGTGGAGGCGTATAATCGCCCGGTGGGTGCCGCCCCGCCGGCGGCGCCACCTGCCCCCACGACCCTCGCCGATGTCCGATCTGCTCCGCCACATTTCCACGAGTTGTTTTGGAGCGAGCTACTTGCTGGCGTTCGGATGCGAGTTGGCCCGCACTCGCTGGCCACTCCCATCCCTTCGCTGGGCGGCGCTCGTTCTTGGTGGCATTGGCCTGTTTACCCACTCGGTCTTCCTGGCCGTCCACCACCCCAGCCCGGCCGCCGCCTACGGGGCCACCCTCGCCGTGGCCTGGGTGCTGGCCGTGTTTTACCTCTATGGTTCGCTCCACGCACCTCGTCGGGCGTGGGCAGTGTTCGTCTTGCCGATGGTGCTTGGGCTGGTCGCCCTGGCAGTGTTCGCCGTCTCACCGGCCGACAAAACGGTGGTTCTGGGCGACAAGCTCTGGGCGGCGCTCCACGGAGTGCTGGTGCTGCTGGCGGCAGTGGGCGTGAGCGTCGGGTGCATCGCCAGCGTCATGTATCTGATCCAGTCTGACCGCCTGCGCCGCAAACGCCCCCCGCTCGGGCGAATGAATCTGCTGAGCCTGGAGCGGCTGGAAGCGATGAACCGCCGGGCGGTGAACGCAGCATTCCCACTGCTCACCCTCGGCCTGCTCCTCGGCGGGGTGCTTCTGCGGCAATACCACGGGCTGGCTGATAACTGGCTCAGCCTGAAGGTACTCGGCACGGTGGGCCTGTGGGGGGTGTTCGGAGTATTGCTGTACCTGCGGTACTCGGCGACGGTGTCTGGGCGGCGGCTGGCGTGGCTGACCATCGGCACGTTCGGGCTGATGCTGGCCGTGCTGCTCGCGGCTCACCCATTCGCCAACGAACCGCGAGCGCAAGCGAGCGGTGCCCCGACGGAGGGGTCGCCATGAACCTCCGGGCCATTGGGTGCAACTTTCGCACAGCGGCGGTTGAACTCCGAGAGAAGCTAGCCTTCGACGCACCAAAACAAGAGGCCGCGGTGAAGGCGCTGGCTGTCGGCGATGGCTGCGAAGCAGTGTTGCTCTCCACCTGCAACCGCGTCGAGTTGTACGTTTCTCGCCCACTGGGGGCGGCCCCGTTCGACCTCGCGGCGGCCGCCACATTCCTGGCCGGTGTCCACGGAGTTCCGGCGGATCGGGTCCGCCCGCTGCTCTACGAACACGCCGACGACCACGCCGTGCGGCACCTGTCCCGCGTCTCGGCGAGCCTCGACAGTCTGATCGTCGGCGAGGGGCAGATTGCCGGGCAAGTGAAGCAGGCCTTCGAACTGGCTCAGTCGCTCGGCACAACCGGGCCGCTGCTGAACACCTTGTTCCCGCACGCTCTGCGGGTGGCCAAGCGGGTGCGGACGGAAACCGGTATCGCCCACGGGCATATCTCGGTGTCGAGTGTCGCCGTCGATTATGTGCGCCAGGTGTTCGATCACTTTCACGACAAGACAGTGTTGGTCATCGGTGCCGGCAAGATGGCCCGGCTGACGCTCAAGCACCTGCAGGAGTTGAACCCGAAACGGATTCTGGTCACGAATCGCAGCCCGGCGAAGGCAGAGGAAGTGGCCGCGGGATGCGGCGGAACGGCGGTCCCGTGGGAGCAACTCGATTCCGCCCTGGCGGAGGCCGACATTGCCCTGAGCACCACCGGCGCGAATGAGCCGATCATGCCACGGCCGCGTTTCGAGCGGCACGTCCGCCCGAAGCGGCACGGGAGCACACTCGTCGTACTCGATATCGCCGTCCCGCGTGACTTCGACCCACTGATTCACGACGGCGACCGGGTCTTCGTGTTCAACATCGACGACCTGACCCGCGTCCGGGAAAAAACCCTCGGCACGCGGCGCAAGCATGTCGCCCCAGCCGAGGCGATCGTCGATGCTGAAGTGAAGCGGTTCACCGACGACTGGAAGCGGCGAAAAAGCGGGCCGGTGATCAAGGAACTGTTCGGCGAGGCCGATCGGGTGCGAGCGGAGGTACTCGCCCCACTCATGACGAAGCTGAACGGTAAACTGACACCGCAGGAGCGGGAGGCGATCGAAATCGCCTTCCGCCAGTTCCAGAACAAGCTGCTGCACGGGCCGATCGCGGCCCTCAAGGATGCCGCCCCGCACGATGCCGGGGAGGTCACGCTGCTGGAGGCAGTACGAAAGCTGTTCAACCTGCGGGGGTGAGCGACCCGCTCACGCGGGCCGCTCGCCAGCCCATCAGTCCCCGCTCTTCTTCTCTTCGCCCGGCTTCTTCTCCGGTTCCTTGCCGACGATCGGCTTCAACTCCCGCACCCAGATGTTGCGGAACCGCATCGGGTTGCCGTGATCTTGCAGGTGGAACGGCGCGGTCGGTTCATGCTTCTCGTACTTGGCCGGGCGGTCGTAGAACGTGCCTCCTTTTAGCTCGAAGTGGTTCTGCACACACACCCCATTGTGCAGAACCGTCACCACCGCGGGCTTGGTCACTTTCCCGTCGGCATCGAATCTCGCGGATTCAAACAGAATGTCGTAGGTCTGCCACTCACCCGGTTTGCGGCAGACGTTCACCATCGGCGGTTGCTGCTTGTACATCGCCCCGCACTGGCCGTCGAAGTAGGTCTTGTTTTCGTAGCTATCGAGGATCTGCACCTCATACCGGTTCATCAGGTAGACGCCACTGTTCCCGCGGCCCTGGCCGGTCTGCTTCGGATCGACCTTCTCCGGAGTGGCGAACTCCAGGTGGAGCTGAATGTCGCCGAACTTCGCCTTCGTCTCGATGCTTCCACCCTTCACCGTCGCGGCCCCATCCGCCACGATCCACTTCTCGCCGTTCTTGAAGTTCTTCGCCAGGCTCTCGGCTGTGCCATCGAACAGCACGATGGCATCGGACGGCGGAGCGCCGGGTTTGTCCACCGGGGCCGGGGTGACGACTGGCGGTTCGGGCCACACCACCCCACTCTTGTACTCCCGCTGGGCGAGTAAAACACCGACCCCGCCGACGACCACCGCGGCAGCGGCGACGGTGAAGAGCTTGCGACGCAGCGACATGACACACCTTCCGGTTGGTGGGAGAGGCCCGCGATGGGCCGTGTGCGGTGATTGTGCCAACCCGACGGGCGGATGGCAAACGCTTCCGCAGTCTGGTCGCCTCTTCTCATCTGGCGAGGGGGGGGACGGCCGCAGACCTGCCCGGCACGGCGGGGTGGGCGATCGCCCTCAAGCCGAAGGAGAAAGGAAGCAGTCACGTCAGCCGAAGTGCCCGGCAAGTGTCCAGATCACTCTGTTCCAAGTCGAGTTCGATGGGTTGGTCGTGTTGCAGGGTGTGAGGTTCCGGGAGACACCGTCGATCGACGATCGGTACCAGGTGGCGTGTGCGTCCGTAGTGGGGTGGGTCACGCCGACTCGGGGGCCGGTGCGGACCCACCCCGACCGCTCACCTCACTCCTTCGCCAGCGACACGCACACCACCTGCTTGTCGTTGCGGGCGTACACCCTCTTCCCGGCGAAGGCCGGGTGCGCCCAGGTCACCTTCCGCCCGCCGGCCGCCTGGGTCGGATCGATCAGGTGTGCCCGCGAGGTTTCGTTGTACCCCTTCGGAGAGAGCGTGAGCGTCACCAGATCGCCCTGATCCGTGAGGCACCACACTTTCTCCCCGTTCTGCACCCACGACGCCGACCCGAACTGAGCCGGCTTCCCGCCGAGCAGGGAGTGGTCGTCCCACAGGACCTCCCCGGTCTCTGCCTTGAGGCATTTCAGTTCGCCCTCGCGGCACTGGCCGTAGAGGTGGCCGTCGTGAACGAGTAGCGACGTCATGAGCGTGCTCAGTTTACTCGGCGACTGCTGCACGCCCTTCGTCTCCCGCCAGAGTACGTCGGCTGTCGGCTGATCCTGGCCGAGTTTCAAGGCGAGCGCCCCGTGGTACCCACCCGACACATAGACCCGGTCGCCAGCCACCTTCGGCATGATGATGCTGACCGCCGGGCGCATCACGTTCGTTCCCTTCGCTGGGTGTTCGTGCCGCCAGTACTCCTCGCCCGTGGCCGGGTTGAGCGAGGCGACGTACTCGCTCAGCCACACCAGCAGTTGTCGTTTGCCGCCGGCCTCAGCGATCACCGGGGCGCTGTAGCAGATCTCTTTCGTGCTCAGCGCCGCCCACTTCTTCTCCCCGGTTTTCTTGTCGAACGCCATCACCGCCTGGTTCTCCCCGCCAACCAGTGCGATGATCAGATCCCCTTCGACGAGCAGGTGAGCCGACCAACCCCACGCCGGCGTCGGGGCCTTGAAGTCGATCGGGAAGTTCTTGGCCCACACCGGCTTACCGTCCTTGAGGGTCAGGCACTTCAGGTCGCCCATCGCGCCGAGAGTGTACAGCACATCACCGGCGATCACCGGCGTCGTCCGCGGGCCAGAACCGTAGCTGATCCGCTTGTACTCGCAGTCGTAGTCGTGGACCCAAACCTCCTTGCCAGTGTCGGCATCGAGGCAGACCACCCGCTCCTTGCCCTTCGAGGTGGTGAGGGCTCCGCCCTCGGCGGTCGGGGTATCGGTCACGCGGTCCATGAGCACCACTTTCCCCTGGGCGACCGCCGGGCCGGTGTACCCCTGGCCGATCTTGGCCGTCCAGAGCGGCTTCAGTTCCTTCGGCAGTTTGTCCACCACTCCGGCCTCCTTCCACTGGCCATCGCGGTTTGGCCCGAGCCACTGCGGCCAGTCGTCGGCCCGGATCCGGGGAAGCATCAGACAGAACGTGAGCAGACTGAAGGCGACGGAACGAGGCAGCATCGTTACGTCCTCCGGCGGGCACGGGTCGGGAGCGCCAGGTCGGCCCGCAAGCCCCGGCGCGAATGTCGGCCGGAGACAACGCCGGCCGGGGGCGATTGTACCCGGTGGGTCTGTAACATGCTCTGCATGGACGCCATCATCCTCGCCGCCGGCAAGGGCACTCGCCTCCGCCCCTACACCAACGACATCCCCAAGCCGCTGCTGCCGGTGCAGGGTCGGCCGATCCTCGACTGGATCATCGCCGCCCTCCCCCCGGTCGATCGGTTGGTGGTAGTGGTGAACTATCTCGCCGAGCAAATCGAAGCCTACCTGAAAACGCAGAACCACGTGCAGAACTGGGCGACCGTCCGCCAGACCGAACCCCGCGGCACCGGCGACGCGCTCATGGCGTGCAAGGGGAAAATCAGGTCTGATTCGGTGATGGTGCTGAACGGCGACGACCTCATCGGCCGGGCCGACCTGGCCGCGCTATCCGCCGTGCCTGCCGGCATCCTCGTGCATGCCGTGGAAAAACCCGACGCCTTCGGCATTGTCTTCCCGAACCCCGATGGCACGCTGAAGGAGATCCGCGAGAAGCCACAAGGACTACCCGCCCCGCAACTGGCGAACATCGGCGGTTACGTGTTCCCGAAGGGAGTGCTCGACCTGACGCTCCCGCTCTCCCCACGGGGCGAGTACGAGATTACCGACGCGGTGGCGATGCTGGCTGCAAAAGCCCCGTTCCATGTCGTGCGGTCGAACTACTGGCTACCGATCGGCGATATCGAGCAGTGGTGCTGGAGCCAGTTGAAGGATGTGACGCCGGTGAAGTAGCCAGGATGGGGTTGGCCGTGAGGGTGAGCTCACGGCCAATCAGTCCGACTTCGGAACGGTCTGCTCCGCAGGGTTTACTTGCCCTTGAGTTGATCGGCCACTTCGCCTTTGGGCAGGTTCGGGCTAGCCTTCAAAAGAGCCATCATGTTCTTTTTGTAGGCCTCGACGCCTGGCTGGCCGTAGGGGTTGATCCCCATGAGCCGCCCCTCCATCACCGTCGCGATCATCAGCATCTGCATCAGTTGGCCGATGACGTGTTCGTTGATGCCCGGTAGCACGAGGTCGGCCGTTGGTCGGGCGGCGTCGGCGTAGGCCTGGTTCGTGCCACGGAAGGCTGCGTCCAGGATGTCGGGGAGGCTCTTGCGGCTGAACTGGTTCAGGTCGTCCTCGTTGCGGTCGGCCATGCCAAGAACGATCGGCGGGTGTTTCTGCTGCCGCACGATCAGGTTGTTGATCACTTTGTCCCGCGTTCCCTCCTGATGCTGCTGCCCGCGGCTGTGCAGATCACGGGTGTAAACACTGGTGACGGGCGTAGCGCCGCGGTTGTTCTTCCCCAGGCTCTCGCTCAGTAGTTGGTCGTACCAGAAGCCGACGCTTTCCAGCTTTTTGCTCCAGACCGCCATCACCCGTGTAGTCTTGCCCAGTTCCTCGGTCATCAGGTGGTTGACGGCCGCGAACTGAAGGACCGGGTTGCGGTCGAATGGCTCCTCCAGAAAGCGTTTGGTCATGGCCGCTGCGCCGAGCAAGAGTGCCCGCACGTCGAGGCCCATCACGGCAGCCGGGAGCAGACCGACCGGGGTGAACACACTGTAGCGCCCGCCCACTTCGTCTGGGATGGTGAGTACATCGTCGTCGGCGATGCCCTCGGCCTTGGCCAGGTCACGCAGTTTGCCCTTGGGCCCCGTCACCGGTACGAGCAGCTTTTTCAGCCAGTCCGACTTTGGCCCGTAGAACTTGGTCATTTCCGCCCGCACGGCCCGATAGGCGGCGGCCGTTTCCAGTGTTCCCCCGCTCTTGCTGATGACGATGGCCCCCCACCGCTCTTCCGGCAGGTCGGGATCGACGCAAGCGTTCTCCAACATCTCGAGCAGTTCGGCGAGGGCGTCGTTGTCGAGGTTGTTCCCCTCGAAGTACACCCGCGGCTTGCCCATCCGCATCTTGGCCGGTAGTTCGTTGTGGAAGGCGTGGCAAAGCGCGTCGAACAGTGCCTTCGCCCCGAGGTAGCTGCCTCCGATGCCGAGTACGACCACCCGATCGGTATTTTCCTTGAGGCGCTGGGCCAACCGCAGCGTCCGCCCCAGTTCGCTGGCATCGCCTTTTCGGCGGAAGTTGTCGAGCGTCTTCTGTGGCAGGTCGATGAACCCGGCCTGAAGTGGCTGAAGACGTGGCGGAGGGTTCTGCAACTCCCGCTCGGCAGCGACCTGCCCGCGAACGGTGTTCAGCTTCGCCTTGATTTGGTCCACCCGATCGTCGGCGAGCAGGTGCTTGGCCTGGAGTTCGGCCAGGGGGGTCCAGCTCTCAGCCGGCGGGGCGACCAAGCGGGAGTACTGGTACTCGATGTTCTCGTCGGGCAGTTGCATGGTTGCCTCGAAACTCGGACCGCCGGCCGCCCCCCCTAGGCGGACGCCGCCACCGAAAGGTACACTGCCATTTACATTAGGTCAGATTTTCCGACGCGGTAGCCGAATCCTCAGTGAGATCGGAAGAGGACCACCGGGATACGCCGACACTCCCCTCAACAACATCACGACAATCATGACAACCAGGCGGAGGACTTCCCCAGAATTGAGCCCCTTGCCGTTGAAAACGGGGACCAGGAAACGACTTGCAGGGTCAAGCGGCCGGGCTACGTCGGCAGTCTGGCCCCGGCCGCCAGTGACTCGCGGCGCGGGTCGCCGGCCTCACGCCGGCTCGCCCGCCCTACCCCGGCAGTCCATTTTCGTCGGGCAAGTCCTGTCTTCGCCCGGTCGCTTCCCGACTTTCTCATAATTCGGCGGGTACACTGATCGTGGGAAATAACCGCCCGCCGGACACTCGTATATGCAGCTGATCGACACCCTGGCCGACCGCGGCGTTCTGTCCGAAGCCGAGCGGGCTCGTGCCCTGGAGGCCGTCGTCGCCGCCGCCGACCGTGCCCCCCACTTTACCTTGCTCGAAAAGGGGTTCGTCAAGGAAGACGCCCTGTTCCCTGCGCTGGCCGACGAGTTCGGCCTGCAGTTCGTCGATCTCACCGAAGCGACCGTTGACCCCCAGGCGCTCGTCGGCATTCCGCAGAAACTGGTTCACAAGAAAAACCTGATGCCGCTGGCCCGCAGCAACGGCACACTGGTGGTGGCTACCGCCGATCCGTTCGACTCCTACGCCATCGACGAACTTCAAACCATCACCGGCCTCCAGATCCACCCGGTCCTGGGTAGCCCGAAAGAAATCGCCCGCCTGCTGAAGACGCACTTCGGCATCGGTGGGGATAACGTCGCCGCCATCATGGCGACCGCCAAACAAGACGATGACATCGAACTGCTGGAAAACATCGAGGCCGACGACAGCGAGGCGGCCAAACAGGCCCAGGAAGCGACGGTGGTTGGGCTGGTGAACAAGATCCTCATCGAGGCAGCGGCCGAGCGGGCGTCGGACATCCACATCGAGCACGAGGAAAGCGGGATCAAGATCCGCTACCGGATCGACGGGCTGTTGCAGGAGCAGCGGTTGCCGCAGGAGATCAACCGCCTGCAAGCTGCCATCGTCAGCCGCTTGAAGATCATGGCCCGGCTGAACATCGCCGAGAAGCGGCTCCCGCAGGACGGCCGCATCAAGATGAAGGTGCAGGGCCGCGAGGTGGACGTGCGGGTGAGCATCATCCCGATGGTCCACGGAGAGGGCATCTGCATGCGGCTCCTGGACAAGGGCCGCATGGTGTTCAGCCTGAAAAACATCGGCTTCCTGCCCGACTACGATAAGAAGTTTCGGCAGATGATCGACCGCCCGCACGGCATCGTCATCGTCACGGGGCCGACCGGATCGGGCAAGAGTACCACCCTGTACTCGGCGCTCAACGAGGTGAAGGACGAAACAACCAAGATCATCACGGTAGAAGACCCGGTCGAGTATCAGCAACCCGGTATCTGCCAGATCCAGACGCACTCGAAGATCGGCCTCACCTTCGCCTCCGCCCTACGGAGCATCTTGCGGCACGACCCGGACGTCATCCTCATCGGCGAAATGCGAGACCTGGAAACCTCGGAAGCGGCCATTCAGGCGAGCCTCACCGGGCACCTGGTGTTCAGCACCCTGCACACCAACGACGCCCCGAGCGCCTTCACCCGCCTGATCGACATGAAGGTGGAGCCGTTCCTGGTAGCGAGCACAGTGGAGGGAGTCCTGGCGCAACGGTTGGTGCGGACCATCTGCCCAGACTGCAAGGCACCGTTCAAGCCCGAGGCCGCCGACGAAGTGCCGATCGACTTCCCGAAATCGAAGCCGGGGACCGACGAACCCTGGGACGTGTTGTACAAGGGAACCGGTTGCCGCACCTGCCGCAACACCGGCTACCGCGGACGGACGGGCATTCACGAACTGCTGGTGAACACCGACATCGTCCGCGATCTGGTCGTCCAGCGGGTGAACGCTGCCGTCATTCGCATGGAAGCCCTCAAGCAGGGCATGAGAACGCTCCGGCAAGACGGATTCTACAAGTGCTTGAATGGCACCACCACGCTTGACGAGGTGGGGCGCACCACCGCGGGGGACCTGAGCTAACCGCCGAGGGGGGCGACGACATGCCGGTCACCTGCCCGAAGTGCGATGCCCGCATTCCAGCCGCTGATGTGGAACTGTCCACCCGGCTCGCCAAATGCCGGAGATGCGACGAGGTGTTCGCCCTCGACCTGCCCGGCGGGTCTCGGCCAGACAACCTGGCGATGCTGCCCATCCCGGACGGGGTACGGGTGGACGACGACGGGTACACCCGCCGCCTCAGCTACCGCTGGTTTACCCCGGTCGTCTTCTTCCTGGCGTTCTTCTGCGTCGCCTGGGACAGTTTCCTCGTGTTCTGGTACACGATGGCCCTCGCCGGGCCGGTGAAGGGGGCGGGCGGGTTCCAGTGGCTGATGGTTGTCTTCCCCGTCGCCCACGTGGCGGTCGGGGTCGGCCTCACCTACTACACCGTGTGCGTGTTCCTCAACCGCACGACGGTGAGCGTGGGCGACCGGTTGAAGGTGGAGCACCTGCCCCTCTTCTGGCCGGGGCAGGTGAGCCTGCCGGCCGACGCGGTGAGGGCCGTGTACTGCGAGCAATCATCGACCACCCGCAAAGGTACCACACGCTTCCACTACACGCTCAAAGCCGTGAAGGACGACGGCCGGGCCATCACTCTACTGGCGAACCTGGACTCCCTCCCACGGGCCAGGTTCTTCGAGCGCAAGATCGAAGAGTGGCTGAACCTGCCGCCGACGCCGGTGCCGGGGGAAGCAAGCTAGGTTTCGCGCGGCATTTTGTCGCACATTCGGAACTCGGAACTCGGAACTGGTGACATGCCCGACTTCAGCTACACCGCCCTAGCCAGCACCGGCGCCAAGAGCACCGGTACCGTCACCGCCGGGAGCGAGCGGGAGGCTGCTGCCCTGCTCGACGCCAAGGGGCTGTTCCCCATCACGATCGCGCCGGCAGGAGCGAACGGGGGCGGGTTCAGCTTGCTCAGCGGGGTGAGCGGGCGAGAATTAGCCACCTTGTATGGCCAACTCGCTGACCTGCTCGGGGCCGGGGTGCCGCTTCTGCGGGCGCTCGAACTGCTCGAACGGGCAACAACGAACAAGCGGCTGCAATCGGTCATGCGCGACGTGCGAATGAACGTGGCCGAGGGCACCGGGCTGGCCCAGGCTCTGGCCAAGCACCCGCAGGTCTTCGACGAACTGGTCATCAGCATGGTGAAGGCCGGGCAGGAGGGCGGCTTCCTGGAAGACGTACTCGCTCGTACCGCTGCCTTCGTCGAACACCAGGAGGAGATGAAGGGGAAAGTCGTGGGGGCGCTCGCCTATCCTGGCTTCCTGCTGGTGGCCGGTGCGGCCGTGGTGCTGGTGCTGGTGGTGTTCTTCGTGCCCAAGTTCGAGAAGGTGTTCGAGGGCCTGCGGAAGATCGGCGAGATGCCCATCCTCACCGAGATCCTCCTGTGGGTGAGTTGGGCGTGCATCAACCGCTGGTGGCTGATGATCCCAGCAGTAGTGCTGCCCGTGTTCGGCTTCCTGGCGTGGGCACGAACCGAGGGCGGGCGGTGGGCGATGGACAACATCAAGCTCCGCCTGCCGGTCGCCGGTAGTCTGTTCCGTGGGCTGGCACTCGCCCGGTTCACCCGCATCCTGGGCACCATGCTGGCCAACGGCATCCCCATGCTTCGGGCGCTGGGCATCTCGAAGGACTCGGCCGGCAACCGGGTGATCGTCAAGGCCATCGAACAATCCGCCGAGAGCATCACCGCTGGCCAGCGGCTCGCCGACCCGCTGCGCCGGAACAAGCACTTCCCCACCGACGTGGTTGAAATGATCGCCATCGCCGAGGAGTCGAACACGCTCGAAAAGGTACTGCTGAAGGTGTCGGAGAGCCTGGAGCGGCGGACCATTCGCACCCTGGAATTGCTGGTGAAACTCATCGAACCGCTGATGCTCTTCATGATGGCCGGTGTGGTGCTGGTGGTCGTGCTGGGTTTGCTGCTGCCGATCTTCAACATGGGCAAGACCGTCCGCTGATTGCGACACTCGGAGGGAAGAAGCCATGTTCCTTGCTCCCTCACGTCTTCTCCTTTATTCTCCATCGGCCCGCCTCCTCTCCTCTCCCGAGGGATCGCCATGACCGCCGACCGCCGTCAGTTCCTCAAATCGGCCGCTGTCGCCGTCGCCACCGGTTCCGCCTTCCCGTTGTTCGCCACAGCGAAAGACTCCAGCACCGCCGCCGGCCCGACCTCCAAGAGCGCCGCCGAGACGGCCGTCAAGGCGCTGTACGACACCCTCACCGAGAAGCAGAAGAAAGACATCTGCTTCACCTGGGACCACCAGGCCAAGGACCGTGGCCTGCTCCGCACCTTTGTGAGCAACAACTGGCAGATCACCCCCCACACCCTCGCCAGCGAGTTTTTCACCAAGCAGCAGCGGGGAATCGTCGGCGACATCTTCAAGGGGCTGGTCAACCCGGACTGGCACAAACGGTTCATCAAGCAGTTGGAGCAAGACAACGACGGCAAGCCGTTCGGTACCGCCCAGAGCATCGCCATCTTCGGCGAGCCGGGCGGGGAGAAGTTTGAGTTCGTGATGACCGGCCGGCACCAGACGATCCGGGCCGACGGCAACACCGAAAAGCATGTGGCGTTCGGCGGGCCGATCTTCTACGGGCACGCCGGCAAGAACTTCAACGAAGAGAAAGACCACCCCGGCAACGTGTTCTGGCCGCAGGCGGTGGCCGCCAACAAGGTGTACACGCTGCTAGACGACAAGCAGAAGAAGGCGGCGCTCGTGAACGAAAGCCCGAAGGAAGCGGCCGTGCAATTTCGTGGCGAAAAGGCGAAGGAGCAACCGGGATTGCTGATCTCCGAACTGACCGGCGATGTGCGGAAAGAGATTCAGAAGGTGCTGGAGGTGCTGATCGAACCATTCCGCACCGAAGACCGCGATGAGTGCGTGGCGATGCTGAAAAAGCAGGGCGGCCTCGACGCGTGCAGGCTGAGCTTCTTCGCCGACGCCGACATCGGCGACGACAAGGTGTGGGACAACTGGCGGATCGAAGGGCCGAGTTTTGTGTGGTACTTCCGCGGCGACCCGCACGTCCACGTGTGGGTGAACGTGGCGGACGATGCGAGCGTGAAACTGAACGCGCGAGGGTGAGAAGTATTCACCGCAGAGGGCTCTCCGCGCCCTCTGCGGTGAAATCGGAATTAAGTCAAATCTGCCAAGTTCCCCGTCAGCACCTCCACCTGCTTCTCCAACTCGGCCACTTTCTCACGGGTCTCGGCTACCACTTCGGGCGGGGCGTTCTTCACGTACTTCTCGTCGCCCAGCTTCTTCGCCATGCCGTCGAGTTGCTTGCGGATGTCGGCGATCTGCTTCTCGATCCGCTTCGCTTCGGCGGCGGGGTCGATCAGCCCGGCGAGCGGGATGTACGCCTCGAAGTCGCCGGTCACGATGCTGCCGGCCTGCTTCGGCTTGGTCACGGTCGGCCCGCACTCGAACGCGGTCAGCATCCCCAGTTGCGTGATGAACGGTGCGAGCGGGGTGAGTTGCTTCGCCACGGCGTCGGAGCACTTCACCGCCAGCGTGAGCGGCGCTTTGTCGAGGCTGTAGCGGTTGCGGAGTTCTCGCACCCCACGGATCATCTCCTGCATCCGGGCGATGGCCGACTCGGTGCTGGTGTCGATGAGTTCATCCGGGTACGTCGGCCATGCGGCGATGCACACGGCTTCTTCCGCCTTCTTCGGAGTGGGGAACCCGCGTTCGGGAGCCACCTCGCCGAGCGCTTCCCACAGGCTTTCCGCCACGAACGGCATCACCGGATGCACCAGCCGCAGGATGCCATCGAGCACGCCCACCAGCACCCGCTGGCACGCCGGGTCCGACCGCCGGGCCTTGCTCATCTCGATGTACCAGTCGCAGAACTCGCTCCACGCGAACTCGTAGATGAGCTTGGACACGTCGGCGAACTTGTACACCTCCAGCGCCGCCGTCACCGCCTTGGCGGTGGTGGCCAACCGCGACACGATCCAGCGGTCTTCGGTGGTGAACGCCTTCGGGTCGATGGCCGCGGGGGTGTAGCCGTTCAGGTTCATCAGGATGAACCGGGTGGCGTTCCACAGCTTGTTGGCGAAGTTGCGGCCCGGCTCGAAGCGGTCGCTCGCGGCCTTCGCCGTGGGCAGTTCCGGGTCTTCGTCCAGCCACGGCCCGCTCGGGCGGAACGCCTTCTTGCACCCGGAGCAGTTCATCTTTTTCGTGCGGCCGGACTGGTGCTCTTTCTTCTGCGGGTTCGCCACCCCGCAGTGCGGGCAGATGTTCGAGATCGGCATCCGGGCGTCTTGCGTCTCGGTGGCGAGCGACACCACCCCATACCGCATGGCATCGGCCCCGTAGAGGTCGATGATGTCGAGCGGGTCGGCCCCATTGCCCTTGCTCTTGCTCATCCCCTCGCCGAACCCGTCCATGATCTTCGGCGTGATGTACACGTGGTGGAACGGGATGTCGCCCACGTTGTACAGGCCGGTGAGCACCATGCGGGCCACCCAGAGGGTGATGATGTCCCGCGAGGTCACGAGCGTGGACGTGGGGTAGTACCGCTTCAGCTCTGGCGTCTGCTCCGGCCAGCCGAGCGTGCTGTGCGGCCACAGCGCGGACGAGAACCAGGTGTCGAGCACGTCTTCGGATTGGGTGAAACCCCACCCTTCCAATGTGGCCTTGCGGTCATCGTCCGCGAGCAAGCACACATGAAGCGTGTTCGTGTCGGTTTGCGTTTGGAACTCCGCCCCTTCGCCGAGGATGAACTTCTTCCCGGAGGTGTTGAGGAAGTCGCTGATCGCCGCCGCGTCAGTGAACGTCTTACTCCACACCGGGATCCGGTGGCCCCACCAGAGTTGGCGGCTGATGCACCAGTCGCGCTTCTCGGCCAGCCAGTCGAGGTACGTCTTGGCGTACCGTTCGGGGAAGAACTTCACCTTCCCGCTGGTCACGGCGTCCATGGCGATCTGAGCCAATCCTGGCGAGCGGGGGGCGTTAGCCCCCTGGTTGTTGCCATCCACACCAGCCCGCTCACGCGGGCCGCTCGCCGAATCCATGTCCCCCATCTTCACGAACCACTGGTCGCTCAGGAACGGCTCGATGGGCGTCTTGCTGCGGTCGCTGTATGGGAGGGGAATGTCGCGGTCCTGCTTGTCCACGAACAGCCCCAACTCTTCCATCTTCGCCACCACCGCCTCGCGGGCCTTCGCCCGGTCCAGGCCGCTGTACTCGCCGAACCCCGGCGCGATGGTGCCGTCCGGGTTCATCATGTTGATGATGCCGATCTCCGGGTGCCGCTGCCAACAGGCGTAGTCGTTCGGGTCGTGGGCCGGCGTCACTTTCACGCAACCCGTCCCCAACTCTGGGTCGGCGAGTTGGCCGTCGGCGATGATGGGGATCTGCCGGCCGGTGTGCGGCTGCAGCGCATACTGCCCCACGAGCGTCTTGTACCGCTCGTCGTCCGGATGCACACACAGCGCGGTGTCACCCAGCATCGTCTCCGGGCGGGTGGTGCTGAACTGAATGTGAATGTCGTGTTCGCCGATCACCGGGTACTTGAACGTCCAGAAGCCGCCCTTCGTGGTCTCGGTGTACGTCTCGTCGTCGGCCACGCTGGTTTGCAGTTGCGTGTCCCAGTTCACCAGTCGCTTGCCGCGGTAGATGTACCCGTCGCGGAACATGCGGAAGAAAGTCTCCCGCACGGCCCGGGCGCAGGTGTCGTCCAGCGTGAACCGCGTCCGCTGCCAGTCGCAGCTCGCCCCGATCTGCTTCAGTTGACCAAGGATGCGGGCTTCGTACTTATCCTTCCAGTCCCAGATCTTCTGCACCATCGCCTCGCGGCCGAGGTCGTGGCGGGTCTTCTTCTCGGTCTGCATCACCAGCCGTTCCACCACCGCCTGCGTGGCGATGCCGGCGTGGTCGGTGCCCGGCATCCACAGGGTGTTGCGGCCCTGCATCCGCCGCCAGCGGATGAGCACATCTTGCAGGGTGTTGTTGAGCGCGTGCCCCATGTGCAGGGCGCCGGTCACGTTCGGCGGGGGGATGACGATGGTGTACGCCTCGCCGCCCTTGGCTGGGTCGGCGTGGAAGTACCCCTTGGCGTCCCAGAAGGCGAGCCACTTCTGCTGGGCGTCCTTCGGCTCGTAGGCCTTCGCCAGTTCCATGTGATGAATCCTGAAGTTTGAACCGCCACGACGCCAAGTCACCAAGAAGAAAGAGGATGAATACTGAGTCTTCCAATTCCTGTTTCTCTTGGCGACTTGGCGTCGTGGCGGTTCACACGTGATTGGTTATTCCGCGTCCTTGAACAGCTTGTATTCGAACGAGTCGACCAGGGCGAGCCAGCTCGCCTCAATGATGTTCTCGCTCACCCCCACGGTGCCCCACACGTCGCCCTTGTCGCGGCTCTCGATGACGACTCGCACCCGCGCCGCCGTGCCTTCCTTCGCGTTCACCACTCGCACCTTGTAATCGACCAGTTTCATCTCGGCGAGCCGCGGGAAGTGGGGCAGCAGGGCCTTCCGTACTGCCCCATCGAGGGCGTTCACCGGGCCGTCTCCTTCGCTCACCGTGTGCTCGACCGCCCCGTTCACACTCAGCTTCACCGTCGCCTCGGTCATGAGGGCGTTCAGCAGGTGTTCCGTCTTCACCCGGTAACTGTCGAGCTTGAACCACGGCTTGTATTGCGCCGTCGCCTTTCGCACGAGCAGGTCAAAGGAGGCTTCCGCGGCCTCGAACTCGTACCCGGCGTACTCCAAATCCTGCACCTCTTGCAGGATCTTGGTCATCACGGCTTTATCGTTGGCGAGGGCGTACTTGGCGGTTTTCGTCACGATGGTGCTTTGGCCGCTCAGTTCACTCACCAAGATCCGCCGCTCGTTGCCCACTACCTCCGGATTGATGTGTTCGTACGTGGTCGGGTCTTTCGCCACGGCGTGTGTGTGCATGCCCCCCTTGTGGGCAAAGGCCGATTGCCCGACGAACGGCTGGCCCGGCCGGAAATTCATGTTGGCCAGTTCATGCACGTACCGGCTGGCTTCGGTGAGCCGCACCAGGCTGTCGGGCCGGAGCACCTGATACTGGTACTTGATGGCGAGGTTGGCGATCACGCTCACCAGATCGACGTTCCCGCACCGCTCGCCGATGCCGTTCATGGTGCCCTGCACCTGGGTCGCGCCGGCCCGCACGGCGGCGAGCGTGTTCGCCACCGCCAGGTCGCAGTCGTTATGGCAGTGGATGCCCACGTCGCACCGCAGGTGTTTTCGCACTTCGGTCACCAGTTCGGCCACCCGCTCGGGCATGGTGCCGCCGTTGGTGTCACACAGGATGACGCAACTCGCCCCTGCCCCCTCAGCCGCCTTCAACGTGCGGAGAGCGTACTCCGGGTTAGCCCGGTAGCCATCGAAGAAGTGCTCGGCGTCGTACATCACCTCCCGCCCGGCGGCCTTGCAATAGGCCACGCTATCGGCGATCATCCGCAGGTTCTCGTCCGGTGTGGTGCCGATCACGTTCGTCACGTGGAAGTCCCACGTCTTGCCGACGATGGTGACCACCGGGGTGCCGGCATCGAGCAGGGCGGAGATGCAGGTGTCGGTGGCCGGGTCGGAGTTCTTCCGGCGGGTCATGCCGAAGGCGCACACCTTTGCATGCTTCAGCGGGATGTCCTTGACCGCGCGGAAGTATTCGGCGTCCTTTGGGTTGGAGAGCGGATACCCGCCCTCGATGTAGTCCACCCCCAGGTCGTCGAGCCGCCGCGTGAGCAGCAGCTTGTCTTGGAGGGAGAAGTTGACGCCCTCGCCCTGACTGCCGTCGCGGAGGGTGGTGTCGTACACGATCACGCGGGTCATGGGAGAGCCGGTGGGGGGCGAGCGGGTGCAAAAAAAATCCCGGAGCGTTTCGGCTCCGGGGGGTGGTGTACGGTGTCGCCGCCCCGGAGTCAGTCCGCGGTAATGACGACGATTACGATGGCGGCGGTCGGCGTCATGGCGGTGAACACTCCGAGTCGTTTCTAGTTTTACCCGCGATCGGCGGGGAGTCAAGAAGGTCGCCTGAGTCGGCGGGGGCTTGCCCTCTTCGCTCGGAGGCAGAAGAATGACCGTACTCCCTGTCCGCAGGTTCGGGAACCGTCTGCACGGCACGCCCGTCGGACTGTCAACGCATCTGGTCGTGGTCGCTCCGCTCGGAGACCTCTCGCATGTCCCGCCACTTCGGCCTACTGGCCGCCCTACTCGCAGCCCCGGTTTTTGCCCAGGAGTTGCTGCCACCGTCTCCGGTTGATCTGGTCCGCGGGCTGCGGGAGGGAGGGATGGCCGACCTCGGTCTGGAGTACCTGGCCGACCTTGCCAAGGTAGCCTCGCCGGAGGTGGCAAAGGTGTTGCCACTGGAGCGGGCGAAGTGCCGCCTTGATATGGCCCGCACCGAGAGCGACGACACCCTGCGGGCCGCTCTGGTGTCGGAGGCGAAGCGGGAGTTCGACGCCTTCGTGAAGGGGAACTCTGGCCACCCACGGCTTCCCGAGGCGGCCGTCGCCCTCGCCCAGTTGCAGACACTGGAGGGGAAGGGTCAACTCCAGCGGGCGGCCCGCCTGCCGACCGAGCAGCAAGCCGGCGAAATGGCCAAGGCCCGCCCTCTCTTTGAATCGGCTGGCAAGCAGTACGCAGCCGCCGCCGAGGTACTCAAGAAACTGGCCGATCAGGAGGAACCTAACAGCGCGAAGGGGCGGGAATACGCAACCAACTACCTCCAGGCCCTGCTCGACCAAGGGATGAACACGTTCTTCCTGGCCGAGAGCTACGGAGAGGAACCCCGGGGGAAGGACACAGACTCCAAAGTGAAAGCGGCAAAAGACGCGGCGTTCGTGTTCGACGCTTTATGGTCTCGGTCGAAAGACACCCCGCAGGGGTGGGCGGCGCGGGCGTGGTCGGCTGAGTCCTTCCGTGAGCAGTTTGAGCCGAATAAGGCCGATGCCGCCCTCAAGGTCGTGGTGGATGAGGCCGCCAAGGCGCGGACTCCGGCGTCGGCCGCCGGGGCAAAAGTCGCTCGCTTTTTCCAACTCCGGGCCGACTACGTCAAGAACGGGCACGCCCAGGCGGCGTCGGCCGACCGGTTGCGGGTTCGCTCCACCTGCCAGGGGTGGCTGCGAGAGTTTGCCACTCCGCCGACGGCTGAGGTGTACGCCGTGCGGTACTACCTCGGGCGGGTATGCCTGAACGAGGGGCTGAAGCGGGAGAACCTCAACGTCGAACAGGTAAAGCCGAAGGACCCGAAGGAGAAGCCGGAAGAGAAGGTGGTGGGGGTGAAGGACTCAGGGGTGCAAATGCTGCGAGAGGCTGACGCCCAATTTAAGATTCTGGTACGGACAGAGAACGAGTACACCGACCGGGCAACCCGCCAGCGGCCACTGGCCCTACGCTGGCTCGTCGGCAACCCGAATCGCCCACCGGCCCAGTTCCCTACCTTCGACGACTGCTACACCGCCGCCCTGGTGCAA
>JALOQR010000238.1 GCA_025459365.1 Fimbriiglobus sp. | reverse complement strand
CTACGATAAGCAGATCCCTCCGGGCGCGGCGGCCGTGCTGCACTACCGACTCGATATCCCCGCCGACGCGAAAGGGCCGGTCGAGCTGACAGCGAGGCTACGGTATCGCAAGTTCGACGACGAGTACATGAAGCTGGTCTACGAGGGCAAGCCCTACCCAACGCTGCCGATCATCGACATCTGCCAGGACACGGTGACGCTCCCAGTGGAGGGCGGGCCTACAGTCGCGCCCCAGGAATCGCCCATCAAGCCCGCGTGGCAGCGTTGGAACGACTACGGCATCGGCAACCTACTCGAAGGGGGAGCCGCGAGTAAACGAGGCAACTTCAAACAGGCTGAGGAAGCGTTTCGCAAAGTGCTGACCGCGAACGACGCCGAAGCCACTCCACACGGCCACCTGAACCTGGCACGGACCTACATCGAAGAGGGCCGATTGGATGAGGCCGCGAAGGAATTGGAGGCGAGCGGTAATTGCGAGAAACCCGCTCCGTGGTGGAGCCGGCTATGGTTCACCGCACAGGTGAACGCGCAGAACGCGAGCCGCACCCAAGATCTGCTAGCGGTGGTCGCTGAACTGGAGAAACTACTCGACCCGAAGGGGCAACCGACAGACCGCGGGTTCGACTTCACCAAGGACTACGTCGCCTGGAACATGCTGGCCAACCTGCTGTTCAAGGTGCGGAAGGCCCACCCGGAAGGCTCGACCGAACGGCGGGAATTCACCGTGCGGGCGATCCAGGCAGCCGAACGGGTGATCGCGCTCGACGCCGAGGACGTGACCTCCCACGACCTGTTGGCCCTGGCCTATGGGGAACTGGCCGGTGAGGTTCCGACCGTCACCACCAGTTCTGCCCCAACTGCTGAGACGATGACAAAACACGCGGCTCTCGCCGCCGAGGCGAAGGAGGCAGCGACGGCGCGGAAGCAGGCGTGCGATCAACTGTTGGCCGACCTGCCAAAGTTGCCCGCCCCTAAGCTCGCCACCATACGTGAGGTAATGGGCAAGCTGCGGCCGGCGTTCCATGCCGAGAAGGATCCGAGCATGCAGTCGGTGCTGGCAGCAGTGCTCGCGGCTTACCACCGGGAATCGCACGACATCTACAAGCCAGACGAGGTGGCCCGGTCGAATGCCACCCGCATCTACCGGGAGAAGAACCCGGCGGCCAACTACGCCGCGGGTGATCGGGTCATCTACCCGACCACACCGGCACACCGGCAGGCCATCATCGACACCGGCGAACTGCCCCGATAGTCGCGGTCGAACATCCCACAACGGGATGTCATGCCCGACCATTCGGCACACCTCGAGCCTCGCCTCACCACGAGGCTCGACCACAATCTACTCGATACCTCTCCGACCTGTCCCATGCACTCCACCGATCCGTCAGCTACACCGCCGCCACGCCGCTTTCCCCTGATTCCCGTCGTGATCATCGCCGCTGTGGTGGTCGTGCTGGCAGGATTTGGCGGGTTCGCCCTCGTCCGCTGGCTGACCCGAAAGCCGGAAGTGGTGACGGCTCCTACGATTGGCCAGGCCCGCTCGCACGAAGCCCGGGAGGTGCCTTCGGTTCGGTTCACCGACGTGACCGCCGCCAGTGGGGTTGGTTTCACTCACATCAGCGGGCAGACGCAGTACAAACTCCTCCCTGAGACGATGGGCGGAGGTGTCGCCTGCTTCGATTACGACGGCGACGGCAAGCCAGACATATTGCTCGTCAACGGCCGATACTGGCCCGGCCACAGCGAAAGCTCACAGCCGACGATGAAACTGTACCGCAACTTGGGGCAATGGAAGTTCGAAGACGTGACCGCATCGGCTGGGCTGAACAAAGTGATGTACGGCATGGGTGTCGCCGTGGGTGACTACGACAACGATAACCGGCCCGACCTGTTTGTATCGTGCGTCGGCAAGCACCACCTATTCCGCAACGTGGACGGCAAGAAGTTTGAGGAAACGACCGACGAGGCTGGAGTCGGCGGTGGCCCAGACCTGCCTACCACGACCAAAGACGAATTCGCCAACTGGGGGCCGCCGATTCCGTTCGGTAGTTCAGCCACATTCGTCGACTATGACGCCGACGGCAAGCTCGATCTGTTCATCTGCCACTATGTGACATGGTCACCGAAAATCGATCGCAACGTGGTGTCGACCCTGGAAGGGGGAAAGCGGACCTATGTGCAGCCGAAAGACATGGATGGCTCCCAGTGCAAACTCTACCGCAACCTGGGTGCAGGTAAGTTCACCGACGTGAGCGCCGCCGCCGGAGTGGAAGTGTGGTCGAAAACCGGAACCAACGCCGGCGATACCCTGAGGCCAGTGGGCAAGGCTCTGGGAGTGATCGCCTGGGACGCCGACGCAGACGGCTACCCAGACTTGTACGTGGCCAACGACACAGTGCGGAACTTCTTCTTCGAGAACCGAGCCGGGCCAGACGGCGGGCGGGTATTCGTGGAGAATGGGGCCAAGCTTGGGGCCGCCTACGCCGACGGCGGCCAACCCCGTGGCGGTATGGGCATCGACTGGGGCGAGTTCGCCCCAGGCCGATGCGCCGCGGTGGTGGCCAACTTCGCCAACGAACCGGTCACGTTCGTGGAGAAGGGCTCCGGCAAGCTCTCCTTCTCCGACTCGGCGACTGTCGTCGGGTTGGTCGGCCCCACTCGCAACTCGCTCAAGTTCGGCACGCTGTTCTTCGACTACGACAACGACGGCCGCCTCGATCTGCTACTGAACAATGGGCACATCGACCCAGACATCAACAGCATCCAGCGCAGCCAGACTTACGCTCAAGAACCGCAACTCTTCTGGAATACTGGCGACGCAGCGTGCTACTTCGAGCGAGCGACCGAAAAAGCCACCGGACCGGACCTGCTTCAACCGCTCGTCGGCCGCGGAAGCGCGTTCGCTGATCTGGACGGCGACGGCGACCTCGACGTCGTGCTTGGTGCCAACGGTGGGCCAGCCCGCGTGCTGAGGAACGATGCGCCAGCGACTCACAAGTCGATACGGCTGGACCTCCGCGGCGACGGGACGAAGGCCAACCGCTCCGCGATCGGAGCAATGGTGACCATCGAGGCTGGTGGGCGAAAACTGGTCCGCGCAGTCATGGGCGGCCGGGGCTACTTGAGCCAGTCGGAACTACCACTGACCGTCGGCATCGGCACCGCCACGAAGGTCGATAAGGTCATCGTCCGGTGGCCGGGTCTAGACCTCCCCACCGAAACCTGGACCAACCTGGACGCCGGCAAAACACACCTACTCGAACTGGGTCGCAGCCAGAAATAACGACTGATTCATTCCCACCTTCGGTAAAGCCCCCATGCCCTCTCCCGCTCCATCGGGCCGCCCTCGGTGGGTACTGCCCGCTGCTCTGCTCATCGCCGTCGCCGCCCTCGCGGTGACTGGTTACATCCTCTGGCCGAAGCCCCAGATCACCCCCCGTGCGGCCGACTTGGACGCCGCCATTGCCCGCAACCTCCGCGGAGTGGCCTTGATGGAGCAGGGGGACACCCGATACGCCGAGGCGGAGCAGGAGTTTGCCGCCGCGGTCGAGGCCGCCCCGGAATGGCTCCCCGCGCGGATCAATCTCGGCATCGCCCTCTTCAACCAGCAGCCGGCCGATACCAAGGAACTGAGCGCCCAGGTGAAGAAGGCCCAACTGGTGTTCGCCGACGTCCTCGCCCGTGACCCGGACAACCGGCACGCTCACTACTGCCTCGGCATGATCGATCTCTACGTCGGCAAGTACGCCGAGGCGCATCCGCGATTCCGCAAGGTGAGCGAAGCCGATTCGGGCGACGCTCATACCTGGCTCCGGGTCGGTATGAGCCACCCGGATGGCCAGTTCTCCCCTGCCGCCGGTGCGTTCTACGAGAAGGCCATCGCCCTCGACCCTTACCTCGTCGAGTGCCGGTACAAACTGTTCATGGTGCTCCGCGATTCCGACCCGAAGCGGTCGGAGGAGATGCGGATGGAGCACGAGATGCTGTCCGCCGCCGATCGGTTCACCGAGTCGCGGATTGTGTACGGAGAAATGGGCAAGTACGCCGACGTCATTGGCCGCGACCCCGCGACCGCGGGTAAGCCCATCACTGCCGCGTTGCCAGCGTTCGACCCGGCAGCGGTGAGCGTGACCCTTCCCGACGGGGTGAGGTGGGCGACAACCGACGATCTGGACCCGCTCCGACGGGCCGCCCGAGAGCGGTTCGGTGGGGTGGTGGTGGTGTTCGACTACAACACCGACGGCAAGCCAGACGTCCTTCTCCTCTCGGCGGTCGTGGAGATGGGGAAGGTGCGTGACCTGCTCTTGCGGAACGACGGCGATGGCAAGTTCGTCGACATCACTCGGGAGGTCGGCTTGGCCGGCGACCGCGTCAGCCTTGGCGCCGCGGCCGCCGACTACGACAACAACGGCAGCACCGATCTGGCAGTCACCACGGCCAACGGCGTCCGGCTGTTCCGCAACGGCGGCGGCAAGTTCGAGGACGCATCCACCACCGCCAAACTCGACGGCACCAAGGGGCTCTTCCTCGGAGTCATCTGGGCCGACGTCGACCTTGACGGCGACCTCGACCTGGCCGCGTGCAAATTCGCTGACGCCGCCACCGGATTCCCCAAAACCGACGGCAGCGGCGGGGTGGTGGTCTTCGAGAATATCGGCATCGCCCCCCCGGCCGACCCCAAAGGCCCACCGCCGCCTCTGTCCACCGCCTTCAAGGCGACCGACGTGTTCAAGGAGGTTTTCCCGAAGGGGCCAGCGGTAGCGATTCTGGCCGCCGACATCGACGACGACCGCGACCAGGATCTTGTCGCCTTTTATGACGGCGAAGCCCCACTGGTAGCGTTCAACGACCGACTGATGCGGTGGCACAGGGGCGTGCTGTCGGGCGCAACGGATACGAAGGCGAATTGGAACGGCGGGCTGGTGCTGGACGCCAACCATGATGCCCGCTCTGATCTGCTGCTCCTGCGAGCCGGCCAGCCACCGCTGTTGCTGTTGTCGAAGGAGATGCGTGAGTTCACTGCCAAGCCCCTGGCCGCGCCGGCGTTCCTCCAGGCGACCGTCACAGACCTCGACCTCGATGGCTGGCCGGATGTGGTCGGACTCACCGCGGACCAGTCGCCCCTCTTGCTCCGCGGCTCACCGGAAGGCGGAATGGACCCCGTCCTTGGCGACGTTTTCGGTAGTCGCGGGACGGTCACGGCAGCAGTGGCGTTCGACTTGACGGGCGACGCCGTGCCCGACCTACTCGCCTGGGGCCAGTCCGGTTTACAGGGGCACCGCAACAAGGGAAACGGTAATCATCCGCTGGTGCTGAACCCGACCGGCATTCGCGACACGGGGAGCAACTGCAGAACCAGTAACGACGGCCTCGGCGCGTGGGTAGTGGCCCAGAGCGGTTCACACTGGACCGGGGCCGAGCGGACTACCGGCACTGCCGGGTTGGGACAATCGATGCTGCCGACCCTCCTGGGAATGGGCAAACACAACAAGGCAGCGGCTGTGCGGGTGCGATGGGCGGACAACGTCATCCAGGCCGAAGTGGATGTGCCCACCGGGACGCCCTACAAGTTGGTCGAGACGAACCGTAAAGGTACTTCGTGCCCGGTGCTCATGGCCTGGGACGGGGAAAAGTTCGTGTTCGTGACCGACTTCCTCGGGGCTGGAGCATTGGGCGAGTGTGGCCCCGACGGATCGGTGCGCCCGCCGCGTGGTGAGGAGTCGGTGAAGATCGAACCCGGCATCCTGAAGGCGACGAACGGGGAGTTCGTGCTGAAAATTGCCGAACCGATGGATGAGGTGCTCTACCTGGACCGGCTGCAATTGGCCGTCATTGACCACCCGCCGACAACGACGGTCTATCCCGACGAGCGATTCGTCTTCAGTGGTCCGCAACCCACGCAGAAGCTGCTCACGTTTTCTTCACAGTACCGGCCGAACAAGGCGACCGATCACACCGGGGTCGATCTCACAGAGCGGGTCTTGAAGCGAGATCGCCGGGCCGTGGACAACTTCAAAGTGCGATCATGGCTCGGTTATGCTGAAGACCACTCGCTGACGCTGGAGTTCGGAGAACTACCGAAGGCCGACCGCTGGCACCTCGTACTGGCCGGCTGGACTGAGTACCCGTACCCGGAGTCGATGTACGCCGCCACGCGGGCCGGGGTGACACTGCAACCGCCGGTGCTCGAGCAGTTCGACGCCAAGTCCGACCGCTGGGTGCCCGTGTGCGACCTCGGCTTCCCAGCCGGATTGCCACGAGTGATGACACGAGAACTGCCTACAGCCCCAACCGGCAAGCTCCGCATCCGCACCAACATGCAAGTCTACTGGGATGAGGTCTACCTCGCCCCGGCGGCCGACACCACAGCCACGACACTCGATGTGAAGCGGGCGGATCTCGCCGCCCGAGGCTTCATGAAGGAGGTACATCCCGACGGTCGCCCTCCGGTCGCCTACGACGACGCGCACACCGACCCGTTCGTCGCGACTCGGTGGAAGGGGAAACTGACCAAACTGGGCGACGTGACCGACCTGATCACCGTAGCCGACGACCGGATGGTCCTGTGTGGCCCGGGCGACGAGATGACCGTGCGATTTGATGCAACCAAGTTGCCAGCACTGAAACCCGGTTGGGAGCGATCGTTCGTGCTGAAGTCGCAGGGGTATTGCAAAGACACATCGACAACAACGGTGACGGGTGGCCAGGTCGGCCCGCTCCCCTTCCGGAGCATGCCGAATTATCCCGACTTTAGCGGGGCGAAACCACCGGCGACCGACGCCGACCGGTGGCACACCCGCCCTTCCCGCAGCCAGTGAGCGGGATCACTCACTTGCCACCGTCCGACAGGCCCATCCGCTCGAGGGCCTGTTTGGCCTCGTAGCGGTCGTCTGCATCCTTGCTCTCCAGGAGTTCGCGAATCTTCGCGGCGTGTGGCCGACCATGCTCGCCGGCCAAACCGAGCCCGGCCACCGCAACCCGGCGAGTGACCATCCATGTGGCGTACTTCGTCCAGGCGGTGCTCTCTTCGTCGGACAGGTTACCCCGCCCCCGGCCAGGG
>JALOQR010000237.1 GCA_025459365.1 Fimbriiglobus sp. | reverse complement strand
AGAGGAGGTGGGGGAGGAGGACATCGCCGCGGTGGTGAGCCGCTGGACCGGGGTACCCGTCACCAAGCTGCTGAGTGGCGAGAAGGAGAAACTCCTCCACCTCGAAGATGAGTTGCACCAGCGGGTGATCGGGCAGGACGAAGCCGTTACCGCCGTGGCGGAGGCGGTCGTCCGTGCCCGGAGTGGCATGAACGACCCGAACCGCCCCATCGGCAGCTTCATCTTCCTCGGTCCGACCGGGGTGGGCAAAACCGAACTGGCCCGGGCATTGGCCGAGTTCCTGTTCGACGACGAGAAGGCGATGGTGCGGCTCGACATGAGCGAGTACCAGGAGAAGCACACCGTCAGCCGGCTGGTGGGCGCCCCGCCGGGGTATGTCGGGTACGACGAGGGCGGGCAACTCACCGAAGCGGTCCGCCGCCGGCCGTACTGCGTCATTCTGTTCGACGAGGTGGAGAAGGCCCACCCGGACGTGTTCAACGTGCTGCTCCAGGTGCTCGACGAAGGCCGCCTGACCGACAGCCAGGGGCGGGTGGTGGACTTCAAGAACGCCCTGGTCATCATGACCTCGAACATCGGCAGCCAGGCCATCCTGCAATACAAGGGGACTCACATCGGCGAGGTATACGACCGCATGAAGGCGGCGGTGATGGGCGAGCTGCGGAAGCACTTCCGCCCGGAGTTCCTGAACCGGGTGGACGAGACGATCGTCTTCCACGCCCTGAAGGAAGCCGACCTGATGAAGATCGTGGACATCCAGCTCGACCGCGTGCGGGAGCGGCTGGCCGAGCGGAACATCACGCTCACGCTCACCGACGAGGCCAAGAAGCACATCGTGCGGACGGGGTACGACCCGAACTACGGCGCCCGCCCGCTCAAGCGGGTGCTGCAAAAAGAAGTGGAGACGGGCCTCGCCAAACGGATGCTCAAGGGCGACATCGCCGACGGGGCGAACGTGACGGTGGACTACGACGCGAGCCGGGATGGGCTGGAGTTCAGGGTGTGAACGAACGAGCCGCGACCGCGTGGGAGCGGGGTAGTGCTGGCCCGCTCCCACGCGGTCGCGGCTCGTCACGCGGTGTCGGCGGCGATTCGGGCGAACACGCCGAGCAACCCAGCGAGGTCGCCGAGATAGCGACGGGTGGCGTCGAACACCACCACCCCGTCGTCGAGCCGCAGAAACTGCCAGTCTTCGCCGGTGGTCACGCACCCATAAATGCGGGCAGTGCGGCCAGCCCGTTCGTTGAACAGCCGCATGCCGACCATCTGGGCCATACACTGGCCGAGGCCGGCTTCGATGTCGCCCCGCTTGGCTTCCAACACCGCCACGACCGGAGCACGGAGGACGGGCACGGCCTCTTGCCGGCTGAGCAAGAAGTCGCACTCGCCGGCCAGCCCATTCGTCGGGTCGATGTCCATCCGTTGGCCGGAGAACAGGGCGAGGGTCCGCCCGCTCAACTCGCGAACCGCCAGGAGGATTGGGGCAACGAGTAATTCCGACCGCACCTTCTCGGTCACCAATGCCAACCCTCGTATCCGCCCGAGGTGGTCGGTCAACCATGCGGGAACGGCGACCGATTCCGCGGCCGGGAACAACTCGTCCACCCTCAACCCGACCCCGAAACGAGCCTCGACGGTCGCCGGATCGAAGTCGGTGTATGCCATCGCACGCCTCCGGGGTTGACTCCCGTCATTTTACACCAGCCCGTGATGCCCCAACCACCGCTCGGCGTCGAGGGCGGCCATGCACCCGGTGCCGGCGGCGGACACCGCCTGGCGGTAGTAGTCGTCGGCCACGTCGCCGGCGGCGAAGACGCCGTCCACGCTGGTGTAGGTGCGGGCGACCGTCGTCCAGGTGATGTACCCGGCTTCGTTCGTCTTCACCTGCCCGTCCAGGAAGGCGACGTTCGGCGTGTGCCCGATGGCGCAGAACATGCCACCGACGGCCAACTCCTCCGTGCTGTCGTCCTTCGTGCTCTTCAGCCGCAGGCCGGTCACCACCTTCTCGTTGCCCAGCACCTCGTCTACCACCCGGTTCCACTTCACCTCGATCTTCGGGTGTTTCATCGCCCGCTCGGCCATGATCTTGCTCGCCCGCATCTGGTCCCGCCGCACGATCATGTACACCTTGCTGGCGAACTTCGTCAGGTACGTCGCCTCCTCGCACGCCGAGTCGCCGGCCCCGACCACCGCCAGCGGCTTGTTGCGGAAGATCGGCAGGAACCCGTCGCACACGGCGCAGGCGCTCACGCCTTTGTTCTTGTACTTCTCCTCGCTCGGCAGGCCGAGGTAGTTGGCCCGTGCGCCGGTGGCGATGATGAGGGTGTGCGTCTGCACCGTGCTGCCGTCGTGCATGGTCAGGGTGAACGGTTTGTTCTTCAGGTCGACCTTCACCACGTCCTTCGATTCCACCCGCGTGCCGAAGTTCTTCGCCTGCTGCCGCATCAGGGCCATCAGTTCCGGGCCGTTGATGCCGTGAGTCGGTTGGTCCTTGTCGTCGGCGACCCAGTAGGGGAAGTCGGGGTCGTCGGGCTTGAGGGCGGTCTTCAGGTAGGCGCGGGTATCACCGCTTGGCCAACTCGGGAAGTTCTCCACCTCGGTGGTGAGGGCGAGTTGGCCCAGCGGCAGGGTGCCGTTTTGCTTGTTTTTGTTGTTCGTCGGGTCGCCCTGGAAGACGAGCGGGTTCAGTTGAGCACGAGAGGCGTAGATGGCGGCGGTCCAGGCGGCCGGGCCGGAACCGATGATGACGACCTTTTCTGTCATGGCGAACTCGGAATGCGGAGCGGGGAACGCGGAATAAGATACCGCCAAGTCGGTGTATTCTATTCCCGACACCACGTTCCGCGTTCTGCACTCGCATGCTCCACCTCACCGACCTCCGCGAGATCCTCCGCTACGTCCCGCGGTTCCGCGACCGGGTGTTCGTCATCGCCGTCGACGGGGCGATCGTGGAAGACGACAACTTCCCGAACGTGCTGCTCGACATCGCGCTGCTGCGAAGCCTGAGCGTGCGAGTGGCGTTGGTCCACGGGGCCGCCCACCAGATCGAACGGTTCGCCCAGATCGCCGGCGTCACACCATCCGACCTCGACGGCACCGGCATCACCGACGAGCGAACCCTGCAGGTGGCCATCACCGCGGCCAATCGGGTGAGCCACGAAATCCTCGAAGGGCTGAGCGCGACCGACCTGCGCGGAGCGTGCCCGAACGCCCTGGTGGCTCATCCAGCCGGTATTCTCGGCGGAGTCGATCAACAGTTCACTGGGCGAGTGGAGCGGGTGGACGCCGGGCTTCTGCAGTCGCTTTTGGAGCACGACATCATCCCGGTCATCCCACCGATCGGGTGCGACGGAGTAGGCCGATCATACCGGCTGAACTCCGACGCGGTGGCCGTGGAGGTGGCGAAAACTCTGCGAGCGGTCAAGCTCATCTACCTGAGCACGCACAGTGGGGTGAGCGGGCCGAGAGGGGTGATTCGCCAACTCACGGTGGAGGAAGCGGACGCATTTCTGAAGAAAAACCGCGGAGAACTCTCAGGCGGTGCGGCGACCAAACTGGCGCACGCCGTGAAGGCCGGGCGGGCGGGGGTGGAGCGGGTCCACATCATCGACGGCCGTGAGGATGCGGGCCTTCTGAACGAAGTCTTCAGCAACGAGGGGATCGGTACCCTGGTGTACACCAACGAATACCTGGCGATCCGCCCGGCGCTGAAGAAAGACCTCCGGGCGGTCTACCGGCTCATCCAGCAGGGGATCCAGGCCGAGGAACTAGTGCGGCGAACGCAGAAGGATCTGGAAAAACAGATTCAAGATTTCTTCGTGTTCGAGCGGGATGGCACGATCGCCGCGTGCGGGGCGCTGCACCACTACCCGGAACAGAACAAGGCCGAGCTGGCGGCGGTGTTCGTCGATCCACGATACGAGAACCAGGGGATCGGCACCCGCCTGATTGGGTTCATTGAAGCCCAGGCCCGCACCCGGTCGGTGGGCACGCTTTTCTGCCTGAGCACCCAGGCGATCAACTACTTCATCCAAAAGGGCGGGTACACCCTCGGCACCCCCGACGACCTCCCCCCCGCCCGCCGCGAACTGTACGACCGTAGCAATCGGCGGTCGCAAGTACTCCTGAAGAAATTGGCGTAATGGCCACCTTGGGGGTGCCCCTACACCGGCCGTTCCCCGTGGTCGGGTTGTTCCACCCCCCGTGGCCCTCTCCCGCACATTTCCCCCCCCATCGGCGCGAGCGCCCGCCGCCCGCTCGCCGATAACTCACCGCGTCAGCCGCTCACCCACCCTGCGACGGACGCGGACCTATATGGCTACCTTCTATCTGATTCCCCCCCGCGAATGCCTCGAACAGGCGTTCGCCGACTTCCTCGCCCGTGTGCTTCCCGGCGTGCCTGTCGAGCACACCGTCACCGAGACACTTCTGTCGGCCATCGAGTTTGAAGCCAACCGCACCGGCGACGTCTACCTCCTCCACCGCGAAGACCTCCCCGGGGGGCGAGACACCGTGCGAGACCTGGTCACCGCGTTCGGTGCCGAACCGGGTGATACGGTCGTCGAGATTGGCACCCCCGCCGCTGGCCGCACCGCCCCCATCCGACGGTGTACCATCCTGGCTGCCGTGTCCGACAGCCCGGCTGTGAGCTAGACTGAACCGTATGAACGGACCAAACGACCTCGACGACGGCTGGGCCGAACTCGCCCGTGAACTCGGGCTGGAGAACGACCGCCCGTTCCCCGCGGCAGCGACCGACCACCCGGCCGCCGACCTGCACCCCCCTGAAGACCCCGCCGCGCCCGCCGCCGACGATGAATTCGTCGAGGAGCCGGGCCTGGCTCCTACCGCGGCCGACATCTACGCCGACGAAGCCGGTGACGAACCCGACGACGGCGAGGAGGCCGACGCCGAGGGCGAGCCGACCGAGACTGGCGAACCGGGTGAGCCGCGGAAGAAACGCCGCCGTCGCCGTCGCCGGAAGGGAAAGAAACCGGGCGACCCAACCGCTGCTCCGGGTGCCGAGGGGGAACTCTCAGAGGAATCCTCCGAAGCAGAAGAATCGGAAGAATCGGAAGAGCCAGCGATTCCCTCCGATGGTTTGGTGGAAGAGGAGGGGGCCACCCCGGCCGCGACCCGCGAGTTGATCGCCAACTGGGACGTTCCGTCCTGGGAAACGATCGTCAACACCATGCTGTTCCGCCCACAGGGGCGGTAATCCTTCCGTCACCCCCATTCGGTCTCTCGCTCCGCACCACACCCACCTCCCCCCTGGAGTGGAGGTCGCCGTGGTGAGCGAAGCTCACCCGGCAGGTGTGGGGGGGTGATTCCACCCCCGGAGTCTCTCATGGCCGATGCCGTCATTGATGTGGTGGGGCCGGACGAACTGCCTGCCGTCGTGGAACTGTACAACCAGATCTTCCGCCCCGCGCGGACGATCGAGTCGTTCCGCCGGCGCTACCTCGGTCGGCACAACGTCCTCCAGATGATCGCCCGCGTCGGCGACAAGCCGGCCGGGTTTTTCCTTGGCTTCGAGTTAAAGCCAGACACCTTCTTCGCCTGGTTCTACGGAGTGCTGCCCGAGTTCCGTCGGTCGGGCATCGGCTCACAACTGATGGAAGCAGCCCAGAGTTGGGCCACCCAGCACCAGTACGAGTACATTCGCCTGGAGTGCCACAACCAGCACCGCCCGATGCTCCATCTCGCCATCGACCTCGGCTACGACATCGTCGGCATTCGCTGGGACACCGATCGCGGGTCGAATCTGGTCATCTGCGAGAAGAGCCTCATCGGAGTGTGACGCCATGCTCCCCACCGCCGCCCTCGCGTTCGCCTTGCTCCCCCCACCGACCGCCAAGCCCGCCCTGCCCAAAGACCAACCCATCGCCTACTACGTCGTCCCGCTCACCTTCCCCGCCGGCCCGAAGGCCAGGCTCACCCTCCGCGGGGCCAAACTCGATACCGCCACCGAAGTGAAGGCCAACGCCGGCACGGTGAAACTGTTGAAGAAGGGCAAGGCCGGCGTGCCCAACAACTACCCACCAGAGAAACTTGGCGACTCCGAGGTGGAGGTCGAGTTGAACCTCCCTGCCGACTTCCAGGGCGAGGCGGTGAAGTTGACCGTCGTCACAGCGGGCGGTAGCGCGGAACCGCTGACCGTGCTTGCGGCGAAGGGGGCAACCGCCGAGAAGGAGCCGAACGACGGCTTCGACAAAGCCCAGAAACTGGCCCTGCCCGCAACGGTGGACGCCACCATCGGCCGCGAACGCGATACCGATGTGTTCCAGTTCACCGGCAAGAAGGGGCAGAAGGTCCGCCTGCTGGCCGATTCGCTCGGGTCGCCGGCCGACTTGCTGCTCACCGTGTACGATGCCAACCGCCAGGTGCTGCTGACCGTTGATGACGCCGACGGCAAGCCCCATCCCAAAGCGGAACTCACCCTGCCGGCCGATGGGGTGTATTTCGTCTCGGTCATCGAGGCGCACGACCTCGGCGGCCCGCAGTTTGGCTACCGGCTGACCGTGAAATAGGCGGCGAGCCGGGGTCCGTAAGGACCCGGTTGACCAGAAGAAAACCGGCCCCTCACCGGGCACGGCTCGCCGGATCGACCCTACCGATCCGGCCCCCCGTCTGCCATAATGTCGCTACGCCCTTCCTCCACATCCCCCCGCCATGACCATCACCAAAGAAACCCTGCGTGCGTTCCTGGCCGACTCGTTGCCCGACGCCGAGGCGGCCGAGGTGGAGAAGCAGGTCCGCGACGACCCGGCGGTGCGGACGCTGTTCGCCGAGGTGCAGGCGGAGGAGGACCGCGGCGAGCACAGCGTCGGGGCCATCTGGCGGCGGGCGCACATCTCGTGCCCGTCCCGCGATCAACTCGGTGGCTACCTGCTGCAAGCCCTCGACGACGACCTGATCGACTACATCGACTTCCACCTGACGACGGTGGGCTGTGCCTACTGCGGGGCGAACCTGGACGACTTGAAGCAGCGGCAGGCAGAGGCGAACGCCGAGGCGACCAAGAAGCGGCGGAAGCGGATCGTGAACAGCAGCGCCGGGTTGCT
>JALOQR010000236.1 GCA_025459365.1 Fimbriiglobus sp. | reverse complement strand
GCGCTCGTCCGCATCGCACACGTGTGGGTGCGGGCGATCGGCTGGCTGGCGGTGGCCCTCGTGGCGACGTGGGGCGAGTTCCGCCGATCGGTCACTTCGTCGGCGTCAGCACCACCTGCCGCAGGTCCATGACGGCCACGCCGGGTTTGGTTTTCGCCTTCACCGTGAGCGTGTGCCGGCCGGCTTTTTCGATCTTGAGCGTGCCGGCGGCCAGTTTCTCGAACGCCTGAAACCCGCCGGTGTCCTTCACCGTGTGCGTCGTCTTGGATTCACCCACGCTCAACTCCACCTCGGCGCCGCCGCTTCCCTTGCCGCAGCCCTGCATCAGTTCCACCGCGAACGTACCCGGCGTTGTCACCTCGAACTCCCAGGTGAGGTAGTCGTCCTTGTTCACCCAGAAGCCGAACGTGTTCTTGTGCGGCAGCGGCTCGAATCGGAGCATGACGCCGTGGGCGTCGCCGAACTCGCCCTTCAAGGTGATGGTGCCGTCCTTCGCCTGCGGGTTCGGCTTGTAGGCCGGGTTCGGCGTGGGCATCTTCGCGCCCACCGCCGCGCGCCAGTCGTCGAGCTTCTTGGCCAGGGTCTTCACCACGTCCGGCTTGTCGGCGACGAGGTTGCGGCTCTCGCTCACGTCCTTGGAGAGGTCGAACAACTCCCGCCGCTCGGAGTCGTAGTACTCGATGTACTTCCAGTTGCCGTCGCGGATGGCCGCCCCCGGACGGCTGCCCTGATTGGCGTAGTGCGGGTAGTGCCAATAGAACTCGGCCGGCGGCTTCGCATCCGCCCCACCGAGTGCCGCCGTCAGGTTGCGGCCGTCGAACGTCACCTCGCTCTTCACCCCGCACAGGCCAAGCACGGTCGGCGTCACGTCGGTGCTGATGAATGGCACACTCGCCTTGATCCCCGGCCCACGGAGAATGAACGGCACCCGCACCCCGCCCTCGTACAAGAACCCTTTGCCCTCGCGGTACGGGCTGTTGAACGTCGCCGGAATGCCGTTGACCGCTCCTTCCATCGTTGCCAGCCCGCCGTTGTCGGAGGTGAAGATCACCACCGTATTGTCGGCCAGCTTCAGGTCGTCGAGAGTCTTCAGGATGCGACCGACCGACTCGTCCATGCTTTCCACCATCGCTGCGTAGGTGGGGTTCGACTGCCGGCCGAGCGGCCCCGGTTTGTACTTCTCGATCATCTCCTTCTTGGCCGTCAGCGGCGTGTGAACGGCGTAGTGAGCGAGGTAGAGGAAGAACGGTTTATCCTTGTTCGCGGTGATGAACTTCTCGGCCTCGGTAGTGAGGCGGTCGGTGAGGTATTCGCCCTCTTTCGCGTCTTCCAGTCCGGGCATTTTCCTCGTGCCCATTTTGTTCTGGAACGGGGCGAAGTAGCTGAGCGGGGTACCGGTGTCGTCGCCGGCGATGTTGACGTCGAAACCCTGTTGGGTCGGCTCGAACCCCTTCCCGCCGAGATGCCACTTACCGACGTGGGCGGTGGCGTATCCGGCCTTCTTCAGCTCCTCGGCCAGCGTCACCTCTTCGAGCGGCAGTTCCTGGCGGATGACCGGCCGCTTGACACGGTGGGCAGGCAGGTCGGGGCGGCCGGGGAGCCAATCGGTGATGTTCAGGCGGGCGGGGTGCTTGCCGGTGAGGATGGCGGCACGGGTCGGTGAGCACACCGGGCAGGCGGAGTAGGCGTCGGTGATCTTCACTCCGCTCTTGGCGAAGGCGTCGAGGTGGGGCGTCTTGTGGAACTTACTGCCGTAGCAGCCGAGGTCGGTCTGGCCGAGGTCGTCGATGACGATGAGAACGACGTTCGGCCTGGCGAGCAGCGGCGAGGCGAAAAAGAGCAGTGCGACGAGAACGCGGGGCATGGGGATCGCTCGCGGGGGAGGTGGGGAGGATTGTATTCCCGAAACCTCACCACCCCCGGCCGGTTCCCGTGTCGTCGCCGGGAGCCTGCGACCGGCCCGGAAAAGGACACGACCGATCACACCGGCCACGCCTTGCCGAGCGCCGCTTTCTGTGCCTTGGTGATGTCGGCGATACCGCCGGCGGCTAGATCGACGAGTGCATCCAACTGCTTCCGCGTGAACGTCGCCTCTTCGCCGGTGCCCTGCACCTCGATGAACTTGCCGCTCCCGGTCATCACCACGTTGAAGTCCACCTCGGCATCACGATCCTCGACGTACTCCAGGTCGAGCCGGTTCTCGCCGTCCACAATGCCCACGCTCACCGCCGCCACGGAATCGGTCAGCACCCCGCCGGGCACGTCCTTCTTGATGCTCGCCAGCGCGTCGGCTACCGCCACGAATGCCCCGGTGATGCTCGCCGTCCGCGTGCCACCGTCGGCGTCGATCACGTCGCAGTCGATCCACAGCGTTCGTTCGCCGAGCTTGCTCAGATCGACCACCGCCCGCAAGCTGCGGCCGATCAGCCGCTGAATCTCCACGCTCCGGCCGTCCACCTTGCCGGCCTTGTCGCGGGCTTTGCGGGTGTTGGTGCTTCCCGGCAGCATGCCGTACTCGGCGGTCAGCCAACCTTTGCCCCTGCCGGCGAGGAAGTCGGGCACCTTCGGTTCAACGCAGCAAGTGCAAAGCACCACCGTGTTGCCCATCTGCACGAGCACCGAGCCGGGGGCGTTGCGGGTGTACTTCCTCTTGAATTTGAGGGGTCGGAGCTGGTCGGGGCGGCGGGAGTTCGGGCGCATCAGGAGTTCCGAGTTGTGGATTCGAGTTCTCAATCTACGAACGGCAAGAAAGGAAAACGCCACGACCGGGTGCGGCCCAGCAGGACCCCACCCGGTCGTGGCGTGTGCGGTTTCGGTCGTTACTTCCCGTTGAGGGACGGCGTCAGCAGTTGCTCAGCGACCTCCCCCAGAGTCGGCCGCGGATCATCGCTCTCGTGCTTCTCCCGCCAGAAGCAGGCCAGCGCCACCTGAGCGCATCGTTCCTGAAACTGCGCCGGCGTCTCTTGCAGGTCCGGGAACTTGTCCACGAATTCCAGCATCTGGTAGCACTCCCGCTCGTAGGCTCCGAGGATCCGCCGGGCCATTCGCTTCTTGTCGGCGGCCTCCATGTACCCAAGTTCCACGGCTTTATCGATGCGGCCGGGGCGGGTGCTGATGAACTCGACCGTGCCGTCGGGCAGCTTTCGCGGCAGGCCGAGGGCCGGGTCCACCTTCGTCGTGTCGTTGGTGGTGATGATGGTGAACACTCCGTCGTTCCGCTCGACGCCGTCGAGGCAGTTGAGCAGGCAGTCGAAGGTGAGGGGCGGGGCAAAGCTTGCCCTCCCGCGGTCGCGGTCGTTGTCGTCGTCGCCCCCGCGGGTGCTCGTGCCCATCATGCCGAAGAGGCCCATGCCGCTGTTCTTGCGGGCCACGTTTTCCCGACCGTGGAAGACGTTGTCGATGTCTTCGATGAGGGCAATGCATGGCACGTTCATCTGCATCTCGGCCCACGCCTTCATGAACTCGTGGTTACCCATCTCGGCGAGGTTGTAGACGTAAATCGGCATGTTCAGGTCTTCGGCGAAGGCACGGGCGAGGGCCGTCTTGCCCGTACCCGGCGGGCCGTAGAGCATCCACCCCCGCTTCCACGGGATGGCCTTCTCGCGGTACCAATCGCGGCTCTTCCGCCACAGCTCGATCTCCCCGATCAGGTCTTTCACCCGTTGTGGAAAGATGAGGTTGTCGAGCGCCTTGCCGTCGTTCGTCGGCCGTTTGCCGAGGTCGTCTGGGGTGTGGGCGAGCAGACGATAGTGCCCCTGCTGATACCACGCCAGCCCGTTACTGTCGTTGTCGTTGTCGTCGTCGCGGCTTTGCCGCTTGGGCACATGGTGAATCACGAACCGGCTTTTTGCTTCCTGCTCGGCCTGTTCGTTCGCCCAGCTCATCTCGTTGCGAGCGGCGCACGCGGCCGTCAGGATCTTCTCCAGGTCGAGTGTACCGCGGACAAACGTGAGCGTGCTGTACACCTTCGTGGCGTTGTTGTTGCTGTTTTCGTTCTTGCCAGTCGTCTTCTTCTCTTGCTGGTTGGTGAACACGAACGGGAAGAGGCCATTCCACAGAATGAGGGTGCGGTTGCCGAAGATTTCGTAGGGCACCAGGCCATAGCGGCCGTCGCGGTGGAACTCCCACTGTGCGCCGTACATACGATCGTAGTTCCGGCTCCGCTTGTACTGCGCGATGAGGTACGCGGTGAGGGCGTCGTGGGCCGACTGTGTGGGGATCTCGACTCGCTGCACAACGAGGCTGATGCCACGCCACGCGATGTCCTTCACCTTGCTCCACATCGATGCCACGACGCCCAGGGCGGCACCGACTGCCGCCAGGCCCCACCCACCCAGGCTCCACCCATCTCCGGCACCGGCGTTGGCGAACAGCATTGTTGGGCTTCTCTCTCGCAAGGGAATACAGGGAAACGGAAAGCCCCGGTCAGACACGCCCGACCGGAGGAGGTTCACGACACAGCGAGCGGGCTGGTGTTCGAGACCCACTCACTCGCCGTGTTACCGGAAAAGAACCGGCCCCGCATCGCGATCCCGGCCGGACTGAATCCGGACGAACCGCGGCGGGGCCGATCGATCATCGTGGAAGGGACACCGACGGGGAGTGCTTCGCCCGTGGCGTTGGCGGATTTTACCCAATCGGTCAAGTGGGTGCAGGAAGAGCGTAACGGTGGGTGGATTAGAGGTCTAGAAAACCTTGCTCGATCAGCAAATCAGCGAACTTGTCCTTCAGCTCCGTTGAATCCTCGGCACCTCGCCAAATTCGTTTCAGCAACAGTTCGGGAAATGGGGGGAACATCTGGAGCGTACCGTCGGCCCGAAGTCTTTCCAATGCCTCATTCGTCACGAGTTTAGCGTAGTTGAACGCCACGCACGATTGGTGAAGAATCCACGGGTGTTCGTTGGCGTTGAACAGGCAGACCTGCTCCTTTTAGTCGGCGACCGTAGTGATGCTAACCAACAGCACTCGTGCGGGATCCTTCGCCGGGTCCGAAATGACCACATGGAGGTGATCGTTCACCCCGCCTCGCGGCACAAAGCAGTCACCCAATTGCACGCCTCAACCTCCGAACAGTGCGTCGAGGGTGCGGCGCGCGGCCAAGTCTTTCTCGATCTGGGGGATCCAAGCCTCTTTCCCCTGGGCTTTGAGGGCGTCGTCCCAAGGAATCCTCTTGGATGTCCCTTTTTGATAATTCTCCGCCCATTCCTTGAAATCGTGAGTGATGTGATCGGCCAGCGTCCAATCATCGACGGACGCGTAGCGATCACACACCTCCTGTAGTTTGTCTTTTTCCCTTCGCGTCAGCTCGCCAGTACCAGGATCGCCCACGAGTTCGACTTGGTAGTTACTCCGGCGAATGACCGCCCCCCATGCCTCCGCTTCGTCAGCTTGCTGCTTGATCAGGTCGTAAACGTGACTCAGGACCGGTCCGTGATCCATCGCCACCGCACGGTCGCCAGTCAAGGTGTGGCCGGACGTCGCGAGCAACTCCCGGTCGGTGATGTAAAGCAGTTTCAGCAGACGAAGATAGCTCATTCGCTTGCCGTGATTCCGCAAGAGGATTGCGCTCGCCTGAACCGACTTCTCGAAATCAAAGGTAAATTTGAGCATCGAAGGGCCTCACTGTTCGAGAACGTTCTATCCACAACCTAACGCCACCCAGGTTGGTGTCAAGAAGTGACCAGGTTCAGTGTGATGCGGTTCGCCGCGATCCCACCCCGCCGCCGAATACCCTGTCTTCCACCCCCCGGAGGTCGTCATGCCCGCCCGCGCCTTCTCCGCCGTCCGGCTGGTGAACGGCTCCACCGGCGACCCGGTGCTGTACCTCGACTATCCCGGCGCCCACAACGCACTGTTGTTCGACGCTGGCGACAACGCCCCGCTGTCGCTCGCGGAACTCGGCGACCTGGAAGCGGTGTTCATCACCCATCACCACATCGACCACTTCATCGGGCTTGATCGCATCCTGCGAGCGAACATGGACAAGGACAAAACTCTGCACCTGTTCGGCCCGGTGCAGACCATCCGGCGGGTGGCCGACCGCGTGCGGAGCTACGAGCACCAGTTCTTCCCCTTCCAGAAGTTGGCCCTGGCCGTCCACGAGTTGGGGGAAGGTACCCGGCGGACGGCGGTGCTGGAATGTGCGAAGCGGTTCGCCGAGCCGGAGGTGGTCGAGCAGCCTTGGATCAGCCGGGTGTGCTACAGCACCGAGCACCTGGAAGTGGAAGCGGTGTCCGTGGATCACACCGCGCCGTGCCTGGCATTCGCCCTCGCCGAGCGATCGGGCTTCCACCCAGATCCGGACAAGCTGGCAGCCGGCCTGCTCCGCCCCGGCGAATGGGTGCAGGAGGCGTTGCGGTTGCTCCGGGCCGACGCCCCCGGCCAAACGCGGCTCGACATCAACGGCGGGAGCTTCACCCTCGAATCGCTGGCGAAACAGTACTTCGTGGAGTCGCCAGGGGCACGCATCGCCTACGTGACCGACACCCAGTGGACGGACGAACTCCGCCCGAAGCTGGTGAAGCTGGCTCGTGGGGCGTGGCGGCTGTACTGCGACAGCTACTACGCCCGCAAGGAGTCGAAGAACGCCGCCCAGCACAAGCACATGATGGCTCACCAGGCGGCCGAGTTGGCCAGGCTGGCGAAGGTGGAGCAGTTGGTGCTCGTCCACTTCGCCCCGCGATACGCCGGCCGGTACCCGATGCTCGTCGAAGAGGCGGCCGAGGTGTTCCCACGGGTGAGTGCAGAGATTTCGCGTGGCCCACGCTCGGAGTGAGCGGGCCACCCTGTGCCGGCTCTGCCGCCAATGCCGAATGTTTCCGCGGCTGCCGAGACGATTCGCACCGCCAGCCGGTTGCTCCTGTGGCCACAAGCCATAGAATTTGCCAAAATTTCCCAGCCGTTCGCCCCCCTCTCCCGGCCGAGCGGGTGGGGAAACGTCGTTTCAAAGGGCGGTCATGGAAAAGGTGATGTGCTACGGGGCGCTCGGCGTGGCCGGAGTCATGGCCTTGCTGTTCCTCCTCGACCTCATCGCCAAGTTCCCGTTTGGCGGTGGGCCGTTCATCGT
>JALOQR010000235.1 GCA_025459365.1 Fimbriiglobus sp. | reverse complement strand
CTGACCGCAAGTTGGTAATTCCGGACGGCAAGTAATGCGGATGGAACCAGGAACCGAGTGACTGGGTGAGCCACTCGCCACCCGATTACTCGGTTCCTGGTTTCCGTGTTGGGTAAGGAAAGTAAAGAATGCCCTTACTCGCGGCATTTGTGTGGCATTCGCGCGCAGAGTGGGTATATTAATCTTCTCTCTCATGTGTTGTTTAGTCGCTCCCCGGCTTCCTCTCCCAAGGATAGCCGCTGCGAATGTCAAAATCTGAGCAAATTGCCCCGCCGTTGCCGGAAATCGTAGGCGTCTCTACCGCCATGCAGTCGGTGTATCGCATGGTGAAGCTGGTGGCGCCTGCTCAAGCTACCGTTCTGCTTGTCGGCGAAACCGGAACCGGCAAAGAGGTCATCGCCAAGGCTCTGCACAAACTTAGTGGCCGGTTCGATGGCCCCTACATCCGCGTGAACTGTGGAGCGCTCCCGGAAACGCTGCTCGAAAGTGAACTTTTTGGGCATATAAAGGGCGCTTTCACTGGGGCGATCGAGAACAAAGCCGGACGCTTCGAGGCGGCACACGGCGGCACGCTGTTCCTCGACGAGATCAACAGCATGTCGCCCAAGCTTCAGGTGAAGCTGCTGCGGGTGTTGCAAGAGCGGGAGTTCGAGCGGGTGGGCGAGAGCCGCACCATCCGGGTCGATGTGCGGGTGATCGCGGCGACGAACGCCACGCTGGAAGAACTGGTTGAACGCGGAGATTTCCGCGAGGACCTCTACTACCGGCTGAACGTGGTGCCGGTGGTGTTGCCACCGCTGCGGGAGCGGCCTGACGACATCCCACTTCTCGCCCGCTTCTTCCTTAAACGCTACGCCGAGGCCAACCGGCGGACGCCGGCCGAACTCACCCCGGATGTACAATCAGCACTGCTCGCCCACGACTGGCCGGGGAACGTGCGGGAACTGGAAAACGCTATCGAGCGGCTGGTGGTGCTCAGCGGCGATGGCCCGCTGCGGGTGGAGTTTCTACACACCGAACGGCCGCGGGTGAGTTTGCGGGGAGCGAAGAGCAACGGTGGCGGGCCGGCCGACTACCCTTCGTTATTGCGGGCGCTGGTGCGAGCGGGGATGCACCACCCGTTGCCGCCCGGGGTGAAACTCCATGAGTTCGTCGTTGGCGGGGTGGAGAGGGAGTTGATTGAGCAGGCCATGCGGCAGTGCGGGCGGAAGCAGATCAAAGCGGCTGAGTTGCTCGGCATCAACCGCAACACACTGCATAAGAAGCAGAGCGAGTACGAAAAAACTGACACGGAGACGACTGTAGCAGAGGAGCCTGGGGCGGAGAGCTGAGCCGTCCGCCCGATGTGGCATCGCTTCAATTACGAGTCGATTCCCTCGCCCGTGATTGGTGCGGGCGAAATGGCATTTCACCGATTCGCCCTTGCTCCGCCGCCTCCGCTGATGGCCCGACCGACAGTCTTGGCCGGGCCACGGCAGGCATTACACCCCGCCCGCACCTACGAAGATGCCGCCGAAGAAGTTCGAGGCGTAAGCCTCGAAGTTGCGGAAGGGCGAGAACGTCCGTCCATCCACCAGAGTCACTACGGGTGCATCGTTCGGACCGCCCGAAACGATCATATCGGCCACCTTGTCGCCGTTGACGTCTTGCACGGCCACCCGGGCACCGAACGAGTAGCCCGCAGCTGCGCCTGGCGAGTTGGAAGCCGCCGAGACGAGTTGCGTGGGGGGGGCACCGAGTGGGAGGAGGCCGTTGTTGGTGCTCGGTGGGTTGAGCGACCCGACCAGCCCTGGGTTGTTCGGGTTCACGAGGCCGGGCGTTTCGCCGCCGAAGGGGTTCCGCATCGTGGTGATGACGCCCATGAACCGGCCATCCAGGATCGTCACGATCGGGGTGCCGCGGCCGGCGCCAGTCACGTATTCGGCGATTCCATCGCCGTTCATGTCGCCGGTGGATACCCACAGGCCGGTGCGGCCATTCGGATCGCCGACCATTGTTTGTGCGGCCACCACCGTCCGCCCGCGGAGCAAGTCTTCGGCGCTGAACCGCTTTAGGTGTGGGCCGCCGCCGGCACCGGGGGTGGTGATCACGTCGGTCAACTTCGAGCCAGGTGTGAACATCCCGGCGGCCACTCGCACACCACCGGTGAAGGCGGGGTCGTAGGCGAAGAAGTTGGCGATCATGGCCGGGCTGGTGGCTCCGGCTGGCATGGAGAACACGCTCACGCGTGGGCCGCCGCCAGCATCGGCCCCAACGATGATGTCGGCCCGCCCGTCGCCGTTCACATCACCGGTGGCGACTGTCAGCCCGCCGGTGAACCGTGTCTCGAACGCCATGAAACTGGCGATTTCGGCGAACGTCTTGCCGTCGAACACCTTGACGTGCGGGCCGCCGCCAGGGCCAGCAACAGTGACGATGTCCGCCGTACGGTCGCCGTTCACGTCGCCAGTGGCCACCCGCACCCCGCCTCGGAAGTTCGGGTTGTAGGCGAAGAAACTGGCGATCTCGGTGCCCGAACCGCGGAACACCTTGACGTGCGGGCCACCGCCCGCGTCGGCCCCGGTGGCGAACACCGCCGACCCGCTCAGTTGCATGAGCGCTTCGAGGTCGAGCGTTCCGCCGGTCGAGGTTTTTCGATCGGCAGCAGCGAGCGGGCGGACCGACTGACCGAGTGCGGCAATGATCTCTTGCGGGCTGCGGCCGGGCGAAGCGTCCATGAAAGCAGCGAGTGCCCCGGTCACATGCGGGGTAGCCATGCTCGTGCCTTGCATGAACATGTACCCACCGTTCCTGCTCGTACTCAAGATCTCGACGCCTGGCGCGGTCAGCATGACCGTCCGCTCACCGTAGTTGGAGAACCCTGCCATGTTGTCGTTACGATCCACCGCGCCTACCGAAACGACGTTGTTGGCGGAGGTGAAGTAACTCGACGGGAAGAAAGGGGTGGCATCGTTGTTTTTGGTGTCGTTACCTGCCCCGGCGACGAATACGTGTCCCGCGTTCCCGGCTGCCTGGATGGCTTGAAGGAGTGACTGAGAGAACCCATAGGAACCCCAGCTATTGTTCGACAGCCTGGACCCCATTTGCACAGCATAGTTGAGCGCCTGGATGGCCACGCTTGTCTGGCCTGAATTGGCCCCGTTGCTGAACAGCGGGAGGGTCATCAGGCGGGTCCGCCAGGTCATCCCAGTAACGCCGATGCCGTTGTTACCCACCGCGCCGACGCTGCCGGCGACGTGTGTTCCGTGGTCGCCGTCAAGCCCGCCGAGGATATCGCCGGTATCGCGGGTAAAGTCGTAGCCGTGGATGTCGTCGATGAACCCGTTACCGTCGTCGTCGATGTTGTTCCCGGCAATCTCACCAGGGTTCGTCCACATGTTGGCGGCGAGGTCGGGGTGGGTGTGGTCGATGCCGTCGTCGATCACCGCGACGATTGTCGCCCCGGTGCCGCGGCCGATATCCCACCCCGCCACCGCCCGCGTGTCTGCCCCGGCGGTGCCGCCGATCTGGCCGGTGTTCCGCATCGCCCACAGGCTGCCATCCTGAAACCGTGGGTCGTTCGGCACGGCCGTCTTTTGGAGCAAGAAGTTCGGCTCGGCGTATTGCACACCAGGTAGGCCGGTGAACCGGGCCACCGCGTCGGGGACTTTCGTCCCCGTGCCCAGGTTCACCTTGTAGACCCCGAACCCGAGCGACTGGGTGCCCACCGACAGTCCGGTGCTGGTCAGGGCCGCGATGGCGGTCGCCTCTTGGCCAGGGGCGAGGCCGACCAGCACTGCCCCCTCAGCGAACCCGGCGTCCGGGTTGACGCGATCTTCCAACTTCTCGACCCGAAGGCGGGCAGTCGGCTGGTTCGTGTTCGGGTTGGACATGGTTCGCTCCGGGGATAAATATCGAAACGATTTTGTGTGTGTGACGGTGGCAGCGGGCAAACTGCGGGCGCCGGCCGACGGAAGGCGCGTAGGTACAGATAAGAACGTTATAAACCGCCGGCCGTCGATCGCAAACAGGAACCGTGGTTGTGTACACGGAATTCACCAGCTGCTGCCGTCGGGTAGCGGTTGTGCCGGTCGTCAATCGACAGCTGCTGTGGAAGTACGATTTGTTCGAAGAGGGATGCGGACGCCTGGCAGGGTTTGGGATGTGGGGGAGGAGCCTGCCGGCTTTAGCGGCCGAGTCGGTTCACTCGGAGCGGCACATCGGCGATCCCTGAATCGTGCAGGAATCGCCGACGACAGACCCCGCCCTCAGACGAGCGATTCGAGCAAGAACTTCAGCTTCCGCACTTCCTGATCGACCGGGAACGGGCTGTCTAGAGTGTCTCGGATATCGACAGTCATCGCCCTTTCGTAGTTGCACCGTTCCAGCGATGCAATGATCCGACTGTATTCGATCTCGCCCTGACCGACCCGCACCTGGAAATGGTTCGGCCCGCGGTTGGAATCACGGAGCCGGACGTGCCGCACATACGGGAACAGCGGCTCGATGTTGGCATCCGGGTGCGGGCCGCATAGGTAGTGGCTGGGGTCGAGAGTCAGGCCCAAACCACCGACTCGCTTGCACAACTCCACCGCCCCGCTAACGTCCTGCGTGATGGTGCCGAGCCGCGTTTCGACAGTGAGAATCACCCCGTCGCCAGCCGCGATCTTGGTCATTTCGGTGAGCCGATTCACCTCGTCGCAGGGATTCGCCCCGACGGCTGCTGCTGGCACCGTCACCACGGGCACGGTCAGGAGGCGAGCAAGGCGGCAAATCGCCCGCAGTTGCTCCCTCGCCGTGTCGGCCGCGTCGAACTCGACGTGGAAGGCGGTGAATGGGAGGTTATACGTTTTCAATTTCTGGGCCACCTTGCCCACGTCAGCGGACACCTCCGCGGGGGCAAGGTGCTTCCCCCCCGGATGGATGGCCAAATCCGCCTTGGCGAAGTGCATCTCCCGCATCACCCGGAGAGCGTCGGCCAGCGTGTGCTGCGAGAAGCAAAGCGTCGAACAAGCTACAATCACGGCGGTCCCCCCTCACCCCGTCGCCGGGGTGCGATCACGTCCGTAGCGCCCGCGGAACCCCAACCCCACGTGCGAACGGTGCCCCAAGATCAGCCGCCGGGAATACCGACTGTCTCATCGTATCGCAAGCCTGTTCCCGGTTTTCCGCCGGGTTTTCCGGAAGGTGAACTCCGTCGGGGGCGATCCTGGCCCTCTTGCTCCCCTTGGTGGGGCACCGATCGACGCCCCCACGGACTTCCCGCCGGTCGGCCTCGCGTTTGGTGCGCGGGGCGGGTATGGGCGGGCCGGGCAATAGGGGGCGGACGATGCAGCACAACCAACCGGCCGGCTGGCGGAACGCACTGGCCGAGGTCGAGCAGGCGGTCGGGCAGTGCCTGGCAGCGCTCGACCGCTACGAGAAGGCGTTCGACGGCGTATTGCAAGCTGAGGGGGCAACCCCACGAGCGCCGGCCGTGGCGACCGCCGCGAGTGAGCCTCTCGCTGGGTGGGAGGAGCGGCTCACTTTCGCCCGTCAGCACGCCGACGCGGTGGAAGGGCTGCTCGCTGAGCAGGAGGCCGAGTGGAAGGCATGGATGGCCAAGTACACCGCCTGGAAGCAGTCGCTAGAACAACCACCGGCGTAGTACCGGCGATGGGAGCCATGCCATGTCGCGCTTTGCGGTGATCCTGCCGGCGGCCGGTCAGTCGAGCCGGTTTGGCGGCCGAGAGAAGAAGCCATTTACGTCGCTCGGCGGGCGGGCGTTATGGCTGCGGTCGGCCGAACTGTTCTGGACACGCGACGAAGTGACCCGGGTGTACGTCGTCATTTCACCCGAGGACCGCGAACTGTTCGAGATGCGGTTCCGGGCGGCGCTGGTATTCGCCAACGGCACTGTCGTGGACGGCGGAAGTGAACGATTCGAGAGCGTGGCGAACGCGTTGGCGGTCATCCCTGACGACGTGGAATTCGTGGCGGTTCACGACGCTGTTCGCCCGCTCTGCCCGAAAGAACACATCGACGCCGTGTTCACTGCGGCGAAGGAGCACGGTGCGGCGATGTTGGCCGTGCCGGTGGCCGACACACTGAAGCGAGTGGACGCGGCTCACCGCATCACCGAAACCGTCCCGCGGGCCGGGTTGTGGGCGGCGCAAACCCCGCAGGTGTTCCGCCGGGATTGGCTGGTGGAGGCGTATGCCCGGCGGCACGAAGTCAAGGTGCCGATCACCGACGATGCGCAACTGCTGGAAGCACTCGGCCGGACCGTGGTGGCGGTACCGGGTCATTCGAGCAACTTCAAGATCACGACGCAGGACGACCTGGAACTGGCCGAGGCGATCGTGGCCGCCCGGGCGACCAAACCGACCCCAGTGCTGCGAGCCTTCGGCGACGAAGCGGCATGGTGACGGCACTCCTCACCCGAAGGGAATTATTCCGTTAGGTCACCAGTCTGAGCAGAATCGCTTATGTTACTCTTCGTTGCCCTTGAGTGTTCGACCTGCAGCATCCTTCCACTCAATCCAGCCATTTGCCGATCGCCCGAGAACGACACCTGCTGCCGCAGAAGGGCTTGGAAACAAGTGATCGCGAGTAAAGACGAGATTCCCGTTTTGCGCGATCAGTACACCATCGGTAATGAGCAAGTGGCGGAGTCTCGCGATTGAGTCAGGGGTTGAAGGGACTTCAGACCCTGCTGCGGCAGATCCCTTGAGAACGACCATACCGTCGCTCGCCCAGATCGCCCGTGCGTTCGCTCCATGGGCGGCTGAGATCACATACTCTTCGGCATCGGAAGACAGTGGGTTGACGAGAGGTTCGAACAGCTTGTAGCCGAGTGCACCGACCAGCAATTGCAGGTTCTCGAAAAACTCTGTCATCACCGCCTGTTCCATTTCCGAGATGGCCGGCCTGTTCGGGGTGTTGCCGTTCTTCAACTCATAACGCCCGATCTCCGCGGCTTTGGAGTAGATGGTGTATTCCAGAAACTTGATGTGGGCCTTGTTGAGGTTGTCGTCTTTGCTGACGAATAGCAGTACTTCGGTCCAAAAGTCCTTTTCCTGATGCTGTGGAATACGCCGAATGACTTCTTCTGCTTCACCGATGTAGACGGT
>JALOQR010000234.1 GCA_025459365.1 Fimbriiglobus sp. | reverse complement strand
GTGGTATTTCGGGCGTGGGAAGTCGGGCTTCACCCGAACGACCATGAGGTCGGAGTGAAGGCGCACGATGCGGGTGACCGTGGCGTTGTACCGGGTGGCGCGCACCTCGGCGATCTGCTCGGGGCTGAGGCTCATCAAGCGAACCCGGTCGACGGAAAGAGATGTGATTAGTTTACCGGGAAAGCCTTCAACTGGCCGGGGTGAGGGGCAACCCCAGCCAGTTGTAGGTCCGTCTGATGTCGGGATCGAGTTCGGGCGGGGAATTGGCTCGAGTCACTCACCGCCCGGCCACGCGTACCGTCACCTTCGACGGCGAGTGGACCTTGTGCGTCTGTTTCTGGTAGTCGGCTTCCTTGGCTGTGTTGATGTTTGGCACGAACGTCTGCGGGTTGCGGTCGATGAGCGGGAACCAGGTTGACTGCACCTGCACCATGACGCGGTGACCGGGGCGGAAGGTGTGCAGCACGTCTGGCATGGTGAACTTCACCACCGCTACCTCGCCCGGCTTGAACGCCTCTGGCTTGTCGAATCCGTTGCGGTACCGCCCGCGGAACGGCTCGCCCCGCACCAACTGCTGGTAGCCGCCCATCTTCACCCCCTTCGGGTTCGGGTCTGGGTCGGGGAAGTCGGCCGGGTAAACGTCGATCAGTTTCACGACCCAGTCGGCGTCGGTGCCGGTGGTGCTCACGTGCAACTCCACCTCGATCGGCCCGGCGACGGTCAGGTCTTCGGCCAGCACCTCGCCCAGGTACACGAGCACGTCGGGCCGGCGGGCGCAGTGTCGCTGGTCGGTCGTCATGTAGTCGCCGGTCATGCTGATCTGGATATCGTTGCGATGCGGCACCGGCTTGGCTGGGTCGGAGATGAACTCCATCGGGGCGGTGGCTTTCGAGTCGAGCGTCGGGAGTAGTTTGCCGCCAGCGAGAAACAACTCGACGAACTCGCTCCCCTTGGGCGGCCAGGTATCGAACTTTCGCCACTGGTTGCGGCCGGTCTCGAATACCAGCGCCTTCGGCAGCTTGCTCTCGCCGATGCCTTTCAAATGGTATTCGAAGAAGGGTAGCTCGACCTTCTCCTTGAAGTATTCCCCCGTCTTGGCGTGGAACCGCAGGTCGCCAAGTTCATCACCCGGCCCACGGCTCCATCCACCGTGATCCCATGGCCCCATCACGAGCGTGTTGCCTCCCTTTGGCACGCCGGTGCGTTCCACGGCCTTGAAGGTCTCGATCGCCCCGAACAGGTTCTCGGCGTCAAACCATCCGCCGACGGTCATCACTGCCGGCCTGATGCCCTGGATGTGTTGGCGAATATTTTTCGCCTTCCAGAAGTCGTCGTAGTTCGGGTGGGCCATTACCTCGTTCCAGAAGGCGACTTCGCCCTTGTAAAACTTCTTGTCGGCGTTGGCCGCCGCCCCCAGATCGAGGAAGAACTGGTAGCCATCGGGTGTGCCGTGGTCGAACGGCAGGTACGGCGATTTGGCAATCGGCTCGGGGCGGGGCTTGCCAAAGTTGGCCATGAAGTTGAAACAGTGTGGCAGGAACAGGCAGCCGTTGTGGTGGAAATCGTCGCCGACAAACCAATCGGTCACCGGGGCTTGCGGAGACACGGCGGTCATGGCTGGGTGGGCGTTGATCATCCCGCACACGGTGTAGAAGCCGGGGTACGAGATGCCTGTTTGCCCCACCTTGCCGTTGTGGTTCGGCACGTTCTTGAGCAGCCACTCCACCGTGTCGTAGGTATCCGAACTCTCGTCGAACTCCTTGCCCGTCTTCTTCGGGTTGTGCGGCCGCATGTTCACGAATTCACCTTCGGACATCCACCGCCCCCGCACGTCCTGGTAGGCGAAGATGTACCCGGCCTTCACGAACTCCTTGCCCGGCCTCAACCGCTCGGGGTATTTGTCAACACCATAGGGGCCGATGCTGTAGGGCGTACGTTGCAGCAGGATGGGGTAGGTCTTTGAGTCGTCTTTAGGCGTGTAGACAGTGGTGAACAGCTTCGTCCCATCTCTCATCGGAATGCGGTACTCTGTCTTTGTGTAGTTCTCCTTGATGAGGTTTTTGACCTCAACATCGGCCGGTGAAAGCGACGGTGGAGCAGACGGGCGGGTTTGGGCGAAGGCAAATCCGGCGAACAGTACGAACGACAGGCACCACCTCATGACGCAACTCCCGGAGAGGAGAATGGGTTGAGGCGGATGATATGAGGTAGGGTCTTCAGAAGAGCCAGCGGGCGAGTTCGTCGCTTGCGACAGCGGTGAATGCCATTAGGACGATCGCGAGTAGCACCCGCACCCAAAATGCCCGGCGGTCGTGCCGATCGGCTCGTTCTGGTTGGTCGATCAGTCCGAGTAGGTAGTCGATCCGAGAGGTGGTCGGTCCGTGCTGCCACGCCCGCACCCAGCCCATCGCCCGCTGAAACAGGTTCCCCCGCCGCGGGGCAGCGTCCCACCCGTTGAGCATTAGAACCTTTTCCAGCGCCCGCACCATGCTGCGTACCCCCGTCGGACACAACCCCCGCCCGCGGGTCACGAGCATGGTATCGGCGTCGTGCCCAGTGCAGTCTGGGTTGCCGCACGACCCGGCCCGCGCGCCGAAGATATCGGCCTGCCGCTCGCACACCCGCGACAGCCAGCCGAATACCACGAACAGGTACATCCCCATGATGGCCAACGGTGGCAGCGGCAGAAATGGCACCAGCGAGGGCGGAGGGTCGAGATTGACTCCGAGCCGATCCAACCCCGCGAACAACAGCATCGCCAGCCCGTAAATCGCCCCGCCGCTGAGCGCCAGGAATACCATGTAGTACGGCAGGTGGCCGTAGCGGGCGTGCCCGGCTTCGTGCCCGAAGACGGCATCCAGTTCGTCGTCGGCCAGGTCCTCCAACAGGCGATCGGTGAAGATGACGTACCGTGCCCAGGGGATGATGCCGATGACCATCGCGTTGGCCACAGCCCCGCGGGTCGGCCACAGCAGATAGTCGGAGAATCCCACCCCAAGACGGCGGGCCGTGGCGTGCAGACGGTCTCGCAGCGGGCCGGGAGGCAGCCGCTTCAACCCGAGCAGTGGGCGGATCACGAGCGGCAGAAGCATAGCCAACCCGAGAGCCGAGAACGACATGCCAAATTGATACGCCCAGTGTGAGGTGAAGACTGGGAACGCCCGCGTGGCGGTCTGGTGGGCGACGCACAACAGCACCGGCAGGAAGGCGATGAAGAGAAACTGGCGGGCATTGTTCAGCCAGAAGCCGAACGGCGACCAGAATGGCCGGTCCGGGTGGGCAGCACGGAAGATCGCTCGCTCGGCCGGCCAGTATGCCAGCCAATTCAGCATCATAGTCAGCAAGTACGGAGCGGGGACGAGCAACTCGGCGAACGGCAACAGGCGGAAGGTGTGCCCGGCCAAGGCAGACGGGTCAAGTTCACCGGCAACCACGGCGGCGAGCACCTCGGCCGAGGGGCGATCGACGCAGACGGTGCGGACCCATCGCCCCCACCCGAGAACAAACAGTGCGACCACGGTTATGCCGACGTTCAGGTAGAAGGCGAACTGTCGCCAGCGGGCGTACCACCGGGCGGCCCGGGCCCGCCGCTCGGGGTGGCGGTGCAGCACGCGGGCGGTGCGGAGGCTGACGGCCAGCGAGGCAAGCACCGACAGCCCGACCAACCCGGCAGTCAGGCCAGCCGACCACCCTGGCGGCAGTAGCACCACTGCCGCTGGCCAGTGGATGTCCAGCACCGATGCGACGAGTAAAAGAACGAGCAGGATGGGCATGACGGGTATGGCGAGCGGCTCGCGTGAGCGGGCTGGTTGGGATGGGGCATACGGACCAGCCCACTCACGCCGGCCGCTCGCCAACGACGACCGCGTTCCGGCCGTCCACGGTCAGCATGGTGCCCGGCTCACGATGTTTCCACCGCACGTACCCGAGGGCCACGCTCCCCTCGCCGCAGGTGCTTCGCGCCGCCGACGTGACCGCCCCCACCTCGTCGTCACCGGCGGTGATCTTCGCTCCCACTGCCGGTGGGTCGCCGGCCAGCGTGAGCTTCACGAATGATCGTGGGGCGTGCCCGGCTCGGTCGCGGCTCATCACGATCGGCTCCTGCCCCAGGTAACACCCCTTGCTGTAAGATACCGCGCGGGCGGCGTTGCCCACTTCCATCACAAACCGGCTCTCGTCGATATCGATGCCATACACCGGCGTGCCGGCGTTCACTCGTAGTTGCTCATACTGCTCGGGCGACCCGACCACCGCACCGACAACGATAACGGCCTGTCGCACCTTCATGCCGGCCGCCGCGTCACACACGATGTCGTATCCCGGCAGCCCGAGCGGATCGTGACGGCGGATACTGCACTTCACGCCGTCGATCGTCCGTTCCATGTGCTGGAACTCCCCCATCGGGGGCACCGGCCCGCCGGTCAGTTTCGACAACACCGCCTCCGCCTCGGTTCCGGCGAGGTGAAACTGGGCGTGGGCCGCGGTCACGTCGTGCAATTCCACCTGCTCCGAAATCAAGTAACGGTCGAGGTGCTTGAGTAGCAGTTCGTTCCGGCCGGGAGTCGTTTCAAGCCACAGGCCGTGCTGTTGGTCCGGTGTCAGGATGTGATAGCACCAAGCTTGAAACAGTGCCTTCGCTGTGGGTGTGCAGAAGTACGTCTCACACCCTCCACCGAGTGGTAGCACCTTAATGTCGTTGGTGGACAGATTGGCGAGGAACATCGGCGCATCCGGTCCGGTGAGCAACAGCTTGCCGGCGGACGAGGTGTCGAAGAGAAGGACGGGGGCGGACATTAATAGCTCCTGGCGAGCGGCCCAAGTCAGCGGGCTGGTTCTTGGACGGTCAGGGGACTTACACCCCCCGCTCGCCGCCAACTTGGACACTCATTTTGTACGCATCGGGCAGGACCACCACCCGCTCGGCAGCAGCGACCAACCGACCCAGTTCCTTCACCGAGCCGAGCGGAATAACGCCGAACGTGTCGAGGCTCTCCTCGCCCCATCCGCTACCGATGAATACGTGCTCGGGGTCGCCCCACGGCACGGCGGCCGACACTACGGCATCAGTAGCGTCGGTGAGTATCACCAGCCGCCCACCCGGTGCGAGGCACTGCCGGCCGTTGAGCACGGCGGCGGTGAACTCGTTCTCCCCCACCCGTCCCGACCCCCCCGCCGCCACGATCACCAGATCGGCCTTCTCGGCCACCCGCCATCGCCAGTGGGCCTTTTGCCGCTTCGCCCCGTTGGCGGTTGCCGCTCCGATGCCCGCCACGATTTCGCCCACGGCATCACCAGCCCCCTCGATCACCTGTACGAAGAACGGCGTGCCGAGTTGGAAGGCAACCGCTTCGGCCTCCTCTCGTCGGCTGGCGGTGGTGCTGACACCGCCCAGGGTCTCGGCGTTGCTTAACGCCGGGAAGAGGGCCGATTCCGCTCCCTCGAACCCGCCCCACGCCCCGAATCGCCTGCCGCCCAGCACAATGATGACGTCGGCCTCGACCAATGTGCGGTTCAGGTAGATTTTGCGACCGCCAGGCGAGGTGCCGAGGAACGCCAGCCGCTTCGGGTCGGTCGGGTTGTGGATCTCGGCATGGATGTCGGCCAGGTCGTCGGGCAGGTCGTCCACCCAGTCTTCTGAACTGGTTGGCGGGACGATAACAGTGACGGCCGAGAGCGGTACCCCGCCGGCTTGCACCTCGGCCAGCAGTTCGGCTAGCAACTCATGAAGGTGGGGGATACGGTCGTCGAGCACCACTGCCACGCGATCGTCAGGGGTGAAGGCCCGTCGCAGGGGGACATTCAGGCCAATCGGATCGGCGAGAGCGGCCCGGAGGAGTTCAGCCGGGGCGGTGGTCGGCATGTCGACCTCGGTCCGCGACACCGTCACTAACTTCTCGGCCGGCACGTCCACCGCCCAGATGCCGGAGCCAACGGCGAAGTGGAAGGGGGAGTTCATGCGGCGGTCCTTGCGGGGCGATTCGTCATTATACGGTCGCTCGCCCCACCCACCGCAGCACGTCGGTTACGAAGTCGACCGGCTCGAACTCCAGCGTATGCTCGGCCTGTGGGTAGTCGATCACTGTCACGTTTTTCGCGTTGATCAGCCGAGTCAGGTATTTCCGTGTGCCGGGGTTATCGAGAATACGATCCTTGCCGGCGAGCAGGAGGAGTACCGGAGTCCGCACCTTTTTTACTGCTCGCTTGAGGTGTAGGTCGAACCTCACGCTCTCGAACAGAAAGCGGGCCGTGGCGGCGGTCAGGCCGTGACGGTCGGTGGCAATGAATTGTTGCCAGTGGGGGTCGGCGGTGAACAGATCGGGTTCGTTCAGCGGGATGGGGAAGTGTTTGGTGGGGTTGAGGAAACGGGCGAGGGCGATCCGCAGGCGGGCGGGGAAAGGGGGCCGCACCTTCGCCACTAGGCCGGGGCAGAGGAGCATCACCCCGTTCACCAAGCCGTGCTTCTCGACCGGCACGCTGAGGGCCAGTTTCCCGCCCCACGAGATGCCGCCAAGGAACAGCGGTAGGTGGGCTTTCGTTTGGCGGACGTGGAAAAGGTACTCGACCACATCGCGCAGGAGCCGGCGGAAGTTCGGGGTGTCGCCGCGGTGGGCGGTGTTCGGCCCCGACCCGCGACGGTCGAGAAAGTGGACCTCGTACCCTGCGGCGGCGAAGGCGACGGTGCTACGGGCGTACCACCCGGCGTGGCTACGGATGCCGTGCAGCAGCACGATGCGGCCGACCGGCGGGGCGGTGGGGGCGGTGACGTGAGCGTAGAAACGGTAGCCATCGGACGCGGGAAAGACGCGAACCTCAGCCAATCAGCACCTCCCGTCGGACGGTCACGGCGTCGAGCGAGGCCGGATCGATCTGCACCCCGATGCCGCACCCATCGAGCATGGGCGCCCATCCGCCACGGCGGCTGAAGGTGATGTCGTCGGTGGTGAGTGGGTCGAACACGAGGTGCCGGTCGAACGACCCCTCACGGGCGGTCAGCCCGCCGACGCTGCACGCGAACTGCCGCCCGGCGGCGCTTAGGATGCCCGTTTCGCCCACCTGACACCCGAGCTGGAAGCCGAGGTCGTGACGCCTGGC
>JALOQR010000233.1 GCA_025459365.1 Fimbriiglobus sp. | reverse complement strand
GAGAAACTCACGCAGGTTGGGTGTTCACTCCAGTTGAGAGCGGACAAGCCAATTGCCTTAACGATTTCCCTTGTAAAGAACGGCGAGACTCTTTCGGAATTACCCTGCCTTCCAGGGAAGTTGACCGGAGGTGCGGAGAATCTGACCTACAACACGACCAACACCGACTTGCCCGTTTCGATTTGCCTAACTCACAATTTCCCCAAACTTGGCGGTGATTTTAGACTTAACTTTAACTTCGCAGGGTGGCACGGCATCAAGACTTCGGCGGCACGGATGTTCGGCACCATCCCAAAGTTCATAGATGCGATCAAGACAGCGACTCATGCACGGTTGACGTACCATATCGACGGTGAAAACCTGAGTGCTGGGGGCGTCGATTTGTTAACCCTCAAGATATCGAAGTTCGACGACTTCCACAGACTGTACATGCTCTACACCGTCGTCAACCACTACAAGATTGACCCGATAATCTCGCTTGACGCCGCCACCGATTGGGAAGACGTGGAGATACTTTACTACCTGATTCAAGGCAGGACGCATGGCAAGACAGTGAACCGTGGGTTGAGTTTCAAAGCGACGATCAAGGCAAACGGATTGGCACAGTTCCTGAAGCCGTTCAACCAGGGGAGCAATGACATTCTGCTCGAATCCGATTTCTGGTTCGACGTACACGGCACACAGGTGGCACGCCCAAACACTCGATGTCGCATCGACAAGATGGAAGTGGTGAACATCGCGGACCTGCAGAAGCGTAAGCCGGCAAGAGGCGGGACGGTGGAAATCGTGATGCGATCCTGTGCGGGTGCAGTGATGACGTTTAGCTGAGTACCGCATCCCCCGCACCACCCGCGACACCGTCCCCTGACTGACCCCGTGTTGGGCGGCAATCACCACCTGACACACCCCGCCCAACCACTTCTGCCGCATTTTGGCAGTTTCTACCGTGCTCGCCCGGGTGCGTTCGGCCCAAAACCGTTAGCGTTTATGCCCAACTCCCGTTCAGCCCGTCTTTCCATTCGCCTTGGGTCGCCGGTTCAAACCCGGCCCCCGCTACTTGGTACGGTCAAACGAAGCCGGCCGCACGAACCAGATGGTTCGTGCGGCCGGCTTGCGTTTCGGCTGGTCACTTTTTCCGACGCTTCTTCTTCCCCTGAGCCGGGCCATTCGCCCCCGGAGTTGGCGGGCCGTCCGGCGGCTTCCGCTCGTTCACGATCTGCCGGCTCGTCTCGGCCTGCTTCTGCGCTTCCTCCAGCTTCTCCATTAATCCCTGCTTCACCCGCTCCAGGAAGCCCGGCGGCTTTGGTGGGCCCGCCGGTTTGGCCGGAAGAGCCGTCGGCCCGGAGGTCGCCGGCGGGGTGGCCGCGTCCGCGTCGCCCTCGGCCTTCTTCTGTTTCCTCTTGAGCATCCACCGCTCGGTCATCCCCCAGGCGGTGCTACAGGTGAAGTAGATGCACAGCCCGGCCGCCATCTTGTAGAAGAACACGCCCATGAAGATCATCATGAACTTCATCATCTTCTGCTGCATCTCCTGCTGCTCGTCGGTTGGCGGCGGGCTGGAGATCTTGAAGTTGATGTACATGAGGGTGACGGCGATCACCGGCAACAGGTTGAAGAACGGCCCGAGGTACCACGAGTGCCCGATCTGGTCGGCGGTGCTGATGAACGGGATGCTCTCGCTCCAACTGAAGAGCATGTCTGGGGCGGCCAGGTTGGGGATCCACCACGGCGACCCGTGCAGGCGGAAGAAGATGCTCTCCTGGAGGCAGTAGTACAGGCCGAGGAACACGGGCATCTGGGCGAACATGAGCAGGCACCCGCCCATGCTCGTGAGCGGGTTCACCCCGTGCTGGAGCATGAGCTTGGTCTTCTCCTGGTTCAGCCGTTGCGGGTCGTTCTTGAACCGCTCCTGCACCTTGTCGAGTTCGGGCTTCATCGCCGCCATCTTCTCTTGCATCTTCAGCATGCCGGCCTGTTGGCGGCGGCTGGGCACCAGCAGCAGGAGCCGCACCAGTACGGTCAGCATGACGATGTTGACCATCCACAGCGGCACCAGCTTGTGCATCCAGCCGAGGACGTCGTGCATGCGGTTGGTGAACCACACGACCAGGTCGGTCCAGCCGATGGTCCGGGCGAACGTGCCGAACCAGTTCGGGCTGGGGGCGTCGGTCATGGTGTTCAGGCCGAGGGCGTCGATGTACTGGTTGTCGACCAGTTCGGGGTTGGTGTCGAAGCCCTGGTGTTCGTCGTCGAGCAGGTGGAGCGTCTTGAGGAGCCGCACCTTCGTAGGCCCGTGATACAGCCAGTATTTGTGCTCCACCGGTTTGTCGGTGGAGTTGGGGTCGATCGGGTTGGCCACCGCTCGTACGGTGATGTCGCCGAGTTGCGGCTTATCGCGGTAGAACGCCTCGCGGGACTGCGGAGTCTCATTCAGGTCGAGGTGGCGGTCCCACTCGCGGGTCGGCCGCACATAGGCCCACAGCCCCTTCCGCACGTCCTCGGGCTGGCTGGGATCGATCGCCACGGCGGCGGCGAAGAACTGGCTCACCACCGCCGCGTAGGTGAAGGTGTTCCCCTGCGGCTCGACCTTGTACCCACCGTGCTCAGCCGTGATGCGGGCGGCTTCCTGGATGTCTCGCCGGGCGTATCCGTTCGATGTCTTCCACCCGACCAGAGCGTTCCGGAGCGTTTGGGCGTACCACTCCCCTTCGACCGGTACGTTCCGTGGCCCGCTGATCTGGTACTGGAACTTGGGGGCCTTCGCCGGGCGGTCGGCGGTGGCAAAGAAGTCGAGCTTCATCCGTACGTGGAAGTCGGTCTTGGCCAGGGTGAACGTCTTGCGGATGCGGACGTGGTACGGAGCCCCAAGGGTGGTCTCGAACATCACCTCGCGTTCCGTTTCGGCTCCGCCGGCATCGGTGCGAACAGTTACCTCCCGGCCGTCGCCCGCCTTCACCACCTGCCATGTGCTCATTGCCAGTTCGTTCGACGGCCGCGGAGCGGAGGCGTTGGTTTCGTCCGGGGCATAGTGCAGCAGGGTGTACGATGGTTCGGTCAGCCCCTCGAGCGGTTCCGACTGCCCTGGTGGGGTTGGTGCCAGCCGACGGTGCGGCCCGTCCTTCAGCACGCTCGACTTGTCGAGCTTGCGGTAGTAGCCGGGGATGAGTTCGAGTGGGTACGGCTTCTTCGTCTCCTCGTCGATCGCCCGCCGACCATCGCGCCCGGCGTGGTCGAACGTCGGCAATTCCACCTGCTGCACCCCCGCCCCGCGGTTGGTGAGTAGCACCTGAAGGTTGTAGCCTTCACCGCTCAGGCCGATCAACCGATGCGGCTCGGAGGGCTTCGGCGGCTCCGGCGGTTTCTCTGGCGGCTTGGCAGCGAGTGGCCGAAACCGGCTCGGCCACTCGGCCAGGTCGGCCGAACCACCGACCGCGCCGCCGGCCAGGGCCAGCACCGTTTCGCGGGCTGGCATCAACGGCTTCGGTTCCGGTCGCGTGGGCGGCGGCGGCTTCGGGATGAGGTACGTTTCGACCAGCCACCAACCGCCGAGCACGGCGACGGACAGGACGACGAACAGAACAATGTTGCCAATCGAATAGCGATTCATCGGTGCAGGGTCTCCGCCGCCCGCGGGTTGAGGCAGTGGGGCGGCATCCGAGTATCCTATCGGTGAGAAGGTCGGGTAACAGGGCGGGGGTGTGTCATGTCGGGGTGGCTGATTCTGGAAACGTCCGGGCGGTCGCGGGTGGGGGTGGCCCGCGATGGCACGCTGTTGGCGAGTACCGACCTCGGTGGCGGCCGACAGAATAACCGCCTTCTGGTGCCGACGGTCCACGAACTACTCAGTCAACACGGGATCGAGCCGAAAACACTGGCCGGGGTGGCGGTGGGCGTCGGGCCGGGGAGCTACACCGGGCTGCGAGTGGGCATTACCGTGGCGAAGACGCTGGCCTACACGGTGGGTTGTCCGCTGGTGGCGGTGCCGACATTTCAGGCGATGGCGGCCGATGTGCCGGGGACGGTGGACGTGATCGGTGATGCGTTGCAGGGGTTCATCTATGTCCAGCGGTTCGCCGACGCGGTGCCGGCGGATGAGTTGCGGATCGTGGCGTTCGACGAGTGGGTGAAAGGTGCCCGTGGGCAGGTGGCGGGGCCGGGGATGGCGGCGTTTGCGGCGAAAATGCCGGCGGAGGTGCAGTTGTTGGCGATGTCCGAACCGGGCATCGATGCGGTATACCGGGTGGCGCTCACCCTGCCGCCGCTCACGATCGAAGAGGTGATGAAGTTGGAACCGCTCTACCTGCGGGGCAGTTCGGCGGAGGAGAAACTGGCGAGCCGTGCCCCGTGAGGGGGCCGGTTGGAATACGAAAACCGGGTCCTTACGGACCTCGGCTCGCCGGACCTTCGATCACACCAATTCTTTCATCACCGCGCCGTCGGCCGGGTACTGTGGTCGGCCGGTCGGGTCCATCACGGTTGTCGTCTCGGGGTTCAGCCCGACCGCGTGGTACAGGGTGGCGAACACCTCGCCGAACGTCACCGGGCGGTCTTTCGCGTTCCCGCCGGTGCGGTCGGTGCTGCCGATTACCTGACCCGTCTTCAGCCCGCCGCCGGCCAGGATGGCGCAGCTCACTTGCGGCCAGTGGTCGCGGCCGGCGTCCTTGTTGATCTGCGGGGTGCGGCCAAACTCGCCCCAGGCGATCACCGTCACGTCGTTCAAGATGTCCAGCCGTTCCAGGTCCCACACCAGTGCCGTGAGTGCCTGGTCGAGCTTGGTGCCGTGGTCGCGGACGAGGTCGAAGTTCTTCCCGTGGCTGTCCCACCGGCCAAAGCTGAGCGTCACGCATCGGGCACCGGCCTGCACCAACCGGCGGGCCATCAGGAGTTGGTCGTTGGCAGTCGGCGCTCCGTCGTACTGGTACTGGTACGGCTTGCCGTCGCCGTAGCGGTCCCGCACTTTTGGGTCTTCCTTGCTCAGGTCGAGGGCGTCCATCAGCTTGCTGCTGGTGAGCACGTCGAAGGCCCGCTGAGTGTGGGCGTCGGCCGCTCGCAGTTGCCCACCGGCGTCGGCCTCGCGCTTGAGGTCGTCGAAGGCGGCGAGCAGTTTCTTGCGGTCGCTCAGGCTCGCCTTGTTGGCGGCGATCATCTTCATGTTGGCCAGGTCCGGGCCGTTCGGTGTGAACGCCCCGAACGTGCTGCCCAGGAAGCCCGACCGGCCGGGGTCGCTCCACGGGGCATGCTGGGTTTTGTCGGAGAGCCCGATGTACGGCGGCACCGACGGGTCGACCGCCCCGGCCACCTTCGCCAGGAACGAGCCGATACTCGGCCGCCCGCCCATCGGCGCGAGCGAGTTTTCGGGCCAGCCGGTGGTACACTGGATGGCGTCGTGTCCACCGCGAGCGCCGACGATACTCCGGATGACCGCGAACTTGTCCATCATGGCGGCGATCTTCGGGAACGTTTCGCCGATCTGAATGCCGCTCACCGCCGTGTTGATCGGCTTGAACTCACCCCGGATCTCGCTCGGTGCTTCCGTCTTGATGTCCCACATGTCTTGGTGGGGCGGGCCGCCGCCGAGGAAGATGTTGATGACTGCCTTGTGCTGGGTGGGGGTCGGCCCGCTTTCGGCCTTCTTGGCGGCCGCCTCAGCGCGGAACACATCGGCCAGAGTGAACGCGGTGGCGCCGAAGGCGAACGTACCGATGCGGAGGGCGGAACGGCGGGTAATGCCGTCGCAATACCTGGCCGGGCGGCCGAACAGATTCAGCATGATGGCCCCGAGGAAAGGTGCGGGGGATGGCAGGACCGGCAGTCGCCGGCTGTTCAGAGCATAGCGTAAAGCCGGCTTCCGTGGCAATGAGAATCCGCGGCGGGTAGGTGGGCGGCGGATACAATCGCCCCGCCCGCCCACTCCCCCGGGCGGAGGAGAACCCACCATGCGTGCCCTTCGATGGGTGGTCGCGGCCCTGGCACTGTTTGCCGGGTTGACTGCCGCCACCGCCGCCGACAAGCCGAACAAGAAACTGCTGCTCGTCACCCACAGCGGCGGGTTCATCCACAAGTCGGTCGGCGTGGCTGAGGACGTACTAAAAGAGGTCGGCCCGAAGAACGGGTACGACGTGACGTGCTGGCGGTTCACCGGTGACCCGGACGCCAAAGTGAAAGTGAAGGTGAAACGCGACGGCAAAGACGTGGAGGTGGAGAAGACGGCCCTGGAAGCGTACAGCGATCGCTACCGCCAGAGCGTCGGGCGGACTGTCGGCACCGAGCACTGCGGACGGATCAACGCCGAGTCGCTCAAGAAGTTCGATGTGGTGCTCTTCTTCACCACCGGTACCGGGGCGGCCGGCAAGCGTGGCGATATTGGCCCGCTCACCGCCGACGAACTCAAGGCCCTCACCGAGTGGGTGCGGGCCGGCGGGGCATTCACCGGCACCCACTGTGCCTCCGATACCCTCTACGGCACCAGCTACGGCGAGTTGATCGGAGCCTACTTCAAGACCCACCCGCCGGGCTTGCACAACGTGAAGCTGAAGTTCGAAGACCCGAAGCACCCGGCCGCAGTCGGGTTCACCGACGGCCAGGAGTACAAGGCGTTCCACTCGCGCGACGGGCACGGCATGAAGATGCTGCAGGCCGCCGGCGTGGAGATCGGCATCATCACCGGCCGCAGCTCCGAGGTGGTGCGCCTGCGGATGGCCAGCCTGGGGATCGAGCAGGTCTATCAGGGCCAGCTCGACAAGCGGGTCGCCTACGAGCGGATGAAGGCCGACCTCGGGCTCACCGACAGCGAGGTCGCGTACGTCGGGGACGACGTCGTGGACCTGCCCGTGATGCGCCGTGCGGGCCTCGCGGTGGCCGTGCAGGACGCCCACCCCGCGGTCAAGCGGCACGCCCACTGGCAGACCCCCTCCGCGGGCGGCCGCGGGGCGGCGCGCGACGTCTGCGAGCTGCTGATGGAGGCCCGCGGCGTCCTGGCCTCCGCCCTCGCGCGCTACCTCGAGTAGGGTGTTGCGCCTCCCCCGCCCCGCTCTGCTCGGCACGCTGGCGGTCGTGGCGATCCTGTCGTCCTGGCTGGCGAGCCGCGCCCCGGTC
>JALOQR010000232.1 GCA_025459365.1 Fimbriiglobus sp. | reverse complement strand
CTGGCCGGTGGGCCGGTGCTGCCGTCCGCCCCCGACGTGATCGGTCGGACCCTCTTCGACCTGCCCGGCAGTTCCGATCTGACCGTGACTGTGTTGCTGCCGAACGACTACCTGCACCAGGCCCCCTCGCAGTCGCTCGTCCGTATCCAGAGTACCGACGGCAAGAAATACTTGCGCGTGGTCACCGCCGGGCCGTTAGCCGAACCGGACGGGCTGCGAGGCGACTCGCCCATGCTTCAGGCTGTCGCGACTCACGGCGGCGACTACCTGCCCCCGTACCACGGCCGCCTCCAGGTGAGTATTCTCGGCGAGGAACTGGCGGACGGCACACTGGTGCCACCGCGGCTCCGCCCACTGCCGAACAGCCCAGTGTGGGTGCTTGGCGATGAAGAGTCCGGCCGGGTGCTGAAGTGCGGCGGGGACGTGCGGCTGGGGTTGGCCGCCGGTCACGATGGAGTGGTGGTGGGCGTACCCTCGGAGTTCAAGGCGGTATTCCCCCGGCACACGGCCATCCTCGGCACCACCGGCGGGGGAAAGTCGAACACGGTGGCCGGGTTAGTGAAGCGGGCAACGGATGCTGGTATGGCGGTGGTCCTGCTCGACGTGGAGGGGGAGTACACACGCCTGCACGAGCCGAACGCTGACCGGCGGATGTCGGCGGCTCTGGCGGACCGCGGGTTGAAGGCCGAGGGCGTGCCGTCCGACCGCATGACTGTGTACCACCTGGTCGGCCGCGAGACGACAAACCCCCAGCACCCGCGGCTGAAGCCGTTCAGCCTGCAATTCGCCTGGCTGTCGCCGTACCAGGTGTTCGAAATTCTGGGGCTGAGCGAGGCACAGCAGGAGCGGTTCCTGAAGGCCTACGACATCACGAAGGAGGTGATGCGAGAGTTGCACATCTTCCCGGCGGAGCGGAACGCGGAGCAGGAGCAGATGGTCGCCGAGTTGGACGAGTTCGAACGTGGCTACCCACGGATGACCCTGCGGATGCTCATGGACGTGGTGGGGGCGTGCCTGGAACGCGCGGATTCAGCCGGCGGGTCGAAGAAGAAACGCGGGAAGGCGGACGAGGACGACGAGGAGGGGGAGAGCTACCGCGTAGAACCCAAGAGCAAGGGGTTCAACACCTCCCAGGGGATCGCCGCCATCAAGAAACGGATCCAGACCGCAAACCCGCCGAAAAACGCCATCTCGTGGCGGGGGCTGATGGGCCGACTCGGCCGGCTGAACCGACTGAAGGTCTTCACCGAGGAAGATGGTGGTCCGCTACCGGTGGTGTACAAGAGCCTGCTGAAGCCCGGCTCGCTGAGTGTGTTCGATCTGTCCGATTCGGGATACTCGGAGTTGAACAACTTGGTCATCGCTGACTTGTTGCGGGGTGTTCAATCGGCCCAGGACGAACTCTACGAGAGGTGGGAAAAAACCGGCGGCGACAAACCGCCGCGGGTGCTCATCGTCATCGAAGAAGCCCACGAATTCCTGAGCGATGAGCGGATCGACAAGACGCCGATCCTGTTCCAGCAGGTGGCGAGGATTGCCAAGCGGGGCCGCAAACGATGGCTGGGCCTGTGCTTCGTCACCCAGCTACCAGCCCACCTGCCGAAGCAAGTGCTTGGCCTTTGCAACAGCTTCATCCTGCACAAGCTGACCGACCCGTTCGTGGTCAACCAACTCCAGCGGCAGGTCGGCGGGGTGGACGATGGGCTCTGGGACCGCCTGCCAGCACTGGCGCCCGGTCAGGCGGTAGCCGCTTTCCCGCACTTCACCCGCCCAGTGCTGGTGAGCGTCGACCCTGCCCCGTGCCAGCTACGGATGACGGAGTAGCGTCGCCGCTCCACTTTTCGCGTCGAACATCGCCGTCGCCTCCGGAACTGTTGGCACCACCCCGGAGCAACCGCATGTCCGCCGACGCACTTGACCTGATCCCCGTGCGTGCCCTGAACCAGGCGACATACTGTCCGCGGCTCTACTACCTGCAGTACGTCGATTGCGTGATGCCCACCAACGAGCATGTCGAGGGTGGGCTGTTCGACCACCGCCGGGTGGACGACCCCGGTCTGAAGCTGAAGGCCCGTACCGAGGGTGAGGCGGTTCGCACCCGCGGGGTGCCGCTCAGTTCGGAGAAACTGGGCGTCAGCGGGGTGCTCGACCAGATCGAGGAGAAGGCCGGCGAACGCTACCCAGTGGAGACGAAGCACGGCACCGCACCGCGGGATGCCGACGGCCGGCCCACCACCTGGGACAACGACGCCGTGCAGTTGTGCGCCCAGGCGCTGCTACTGGAGGAACAGTCGGGGCAAACCGTGACCCGTGGGTTCCAGTTCTATGCCGGCAGTCGTGAACGGGTGATGGTGGAGTTCACCGAAGACCTACGGCAGAAGACGCTCGGTGTGATCGCCCTCTGTCGCGAGTTATCGGCCGCTGACAAGCCTCCTCCGCCGCTTCCCGGCGAGCTACGGCACCGCTGTTTCGGTTGCTCACTGGCTCCGGTATGCCTGCCGGAAGAAACCCTCTACCAGCTCAACGTGCCGGAGAAACCCGAGGAGGTTTCTTCCCCGACTCTCGTCCGTGTCATCCCCGGATCCGACGACGGTGCGGTGCTTTACGTCAACGAGGCGGGTAGCTTCGTCGGCAAGCGGAGCGAACACCTGGTGGTGAAGAAGGACGGCCGGGAGATGACGAGGGTGCCCATGCACGCAGTGCGGCAAGTGGTGGTGTTCGGCAATGTGCAGGTGAGCACGCAGGCCCTGCAAACGCTCGTCGAGAACGAAATCCCGGTGACCATGCTTACGGGCCACGGCAAGTTCATCGGTGGGTTCCAGTCGCCGCCGAAGAAGAACGTCCACCTCCGCGAGGCTCAGTTCCAACGATTCGCCGACCCGGCTGCCTGCCTGGAACTGGCCAAGGATGTGGTGCGGGCCAAGCTCGCCAACCAGCGAGCGTTGCTCATGCGCAGCCTCCGTAGTGATGGCGAGCGGGGATCGGAAGAGCGTGCCGCCCGCGACATGGCCGACCTGCTCAAGCGGGTGGAGAAAGCCGAATCACTCGACACCGTTCTCGGCCTCGAAGGCCAGGGGGCCGCCCTCTACTTCGGCGAGTTCGGCCGGTTCCTGAAGGCCACGCCCGGCCGCGGATTCGACTTTACTGCCCGCAACCGCCGCCCGCCCAAAGACCCCGTCAATGCCCTGCTATCGTTCGCCTACGCCCTGCTCGCCAAGGATTGCTTCGCTGCCGCCTGCACCGTCGGGTTCGACCCATACAAGGGCTTCTTCCACGTAAATCGCCACGGCAAGCCGTCGCTCGCACTGGATCTCATGGAGGAGTTCCGCCCGGTGATCGCCGACAGCGTCGTCATCACTCTGGTGAACAACGAGATGCTCACGCCCGCCGACTTTCTGACGTGGAAGGACGCCGTGCAGCTGACCGAGAGCGGCCGCCGCACTTTCTTCCAGGCCTACGAACAGCGGAAGGCGACCGAAGTGACCCACCCGGTCTACGGCTACCGAATGAGCTACAGCCGCATGCTCGAGGTACAGGCCCGCATGCTGGCTGCGTTCGTGCGCGGCACCACCCCACGATACACCGGTTTCACCGTGCGATAACGTCACGAGCCGCGACTGCAAGGGAGCGGGGGATCGGCCATGCTTTCCTACCTCGTCTGCTACGACATCTCCGACCCGAAGCGACTCCGTAAGGTGGCGAAGATCTGCGAAGACTTCGGATACCGCCGGCAATTGTCAGTATTTTTGGTTCGCGTTTCAGCAACCGAGTTTGTACGCTTACGCTCCCGCCTGTATGACGCTATCAGCCTGGACGAAGACCAAGTATTGTTTTTACCGATGTGTGCGAAGTGTTGTGGCGGCATTGAGGCTCTCGGCCGGGCGACCGACCCGCCCGAGAGCAAGGACGTGGTGCTAGTTGTCTAAGGAGGTTCGCTCGTGAGCGACTTTGGTAAGGCGTTTGAGGAACTGACCGACCACCCGCCATTTCCGTGGCAGCAGGCGTTGTACCAACGGTTCATGGCCGGAGACATCCCTGCCTCGTGCAACCTGCCGACCGGCCTGGGCAAAACGTCCGTCATCGCCGTCTGGCTGATCGCTCTGGCGAACGGTGCCAAAGTGCCCCGTCGGTTGGTGTACGTCGTCAACCGCCGTACTGTTGTGGACCAGACCACGGACGAGGTGGAGAAGTACCGTTTCCGGCTTGGTGGGGCTGGTCCCGTGTGCCAGGAGGGACTGAGAGAACTTGCCCGACGGTTAGCGGCACTCTCTTCCAACTCATCTGGTTGGCCACTCGCCGTTAGCACTCTCCGAGGGCAATTCGCCGACAACCGCGAGTGGTCGGCTGACCCGTCCCGCCCGGCGGTCATCTGTGGCACCGTCGATATGATCGGCAGCCGTCTGCTGTTCAGCGGGTATGGGATTGGACCCTACGACCGCGTTCATCAGGTCGGACTACTAGGCTGCGACACCCTGCTGGTACACGACGAGGCGCATCTGACCGACCCCTTCCAGAAGTTGCTCCGTGGGATCCAGCGTGAGCAGCAGGCGGAAACCGCGACTGGCTGCGGACTACGGGTCATGGAACTGACCGCAACCTCTCGGACGCAGGAGGCGAACACGGCCGCGTTGTTCACCTTGTCTCCGGAGGACGAACAGCACAGCGTGGTCAGTGAGCGGTTGAACGCCGGCAAAACCCTCCGGATACACCAGAGGGACAATCCGATCAGGGAGATCGTGAAACTCGCTGCCGCGCACAAAGAGTCCGGACGTCCGATCCTTGTGTTCGTTCAGACTCCTGATCAGGTGAACGAGGTGGTGAATGGGCTCAGTGCGAAGGAGCACAAGATCGACGCCACGACCCAAGTTCGATCGCTCACTGGCACCATGCGCGGTTACGATCGCGACCGACTGGCCACAGTAGACGGTGTGTTCGCCCGCTTCCTGCCAAACCCCAAGACCGCACCTAAACCTGGCACGGTCTACCTCGTCTGCACGAGCGCGGGCGAAGTCGGGGTGGACATCTCGGCCGATCATTTGGTGTGCGACCTGAGCACTTACGAGAGCATGGCCCAGCGGTTCGGGCGGGTGAACCGTCGCGGCGGGACTGAGCACGAATCGAGGGAACTTCGGCACGCCTTCATCGATGTGGTTCACGAGCCGGTGATCGATACCGACACGCCTCGCGGTGAGCGGCGAGAATCCACCCGTGTGCTGCTCCAGAAGTTGGTAGACGAACACGCAGGCTCCGCCAGTCCGAACAGCCTTCGCAAAAATCTATCGGAAGCCGAGAAGCAGGCCGCATTCGCACCTTGTGTGCCTTCCCTCGAAGCCACCGACATCTTGTTCGACGCCTGGTCACTCACCACCATCACCGACGACCTACCGGGTCGTCCGCCGGTCGCCAACTGGTTACATGGGCTGGAAGCGCCAGATCAGCCTACCACTGCTGTGGCGTGGCGGAATGACGTGATCCAACTCGCCCTTGACACCAAAGCGAGTGCGGAGGAGGTAGCGGAGCGGGCCAGAGAGATCGAAGCATATCTGAAGGAATATCCACTACGGAGCCACGAACAACTCGCCGAGAAGACGGCCCGACTGGTGTCGGTGCCGAACATAGACGCCGCCGAAACTGGCCGCAGGCAACACTTAAAGGAACTCGCAAAGCGTTCCGCGGACCTTCCGACGTGGCTCATTGACATTCGCAATCGAGTCACGCTCACCACCGTCGGCCAGTTGGCGGAGATGGCGTTCGGCGAGTTGATGGGGCGGACCATCGTGCTCCCGCCGGCGGTCGGTGGACTGTCCGCTGCAGGCATGTTGGATGGCCGCGAGCCACACGAACCAAACCGGGAATATGATGTGGCCGACTGGTCTCCGGGAGGTGGCCCAAATACCAGAACGCGGGTGACACTCGCCGCAGCAAATGAGGAGCCGGATGACGGTTTCGAGAAGGTGGCCGAAATCGTGCTGAGCGAAAACGCGGACGGTGAGCCAGCACGCCGGTTCATTGCTCGTGTCATGCCCGAAGAGCTAGCAGGCGACAACTCCCGCTCCCGCCAGGGGCGGTTCTACCAGACGCTGTGTGATCACCTGGGGTGGGCCGGACACTACGCCCGGTTATACGCCGAATGCTTGCCTCCCGGTGCTCCGGAGAGGCAAGCGGTGATTGTCGCCGCGAAACACCACGACCGCGGCAAAGACAGAGACCGTTGGCAAAACGGGGTAGGCAATCCGAAACGTGGGGCGAAGGACTGGCAGCCCATCGCTAAATCGGGTCGAAGCGGACGGATCCTCGGGTTGGACGACTACCGCCACGAGTTCGGCTCGCTGCTCGACGTGCAGAGCCACCCGGACTTCATGAAACTCTCTGATGACCAGAAAGAACTCGTCCTGCACCTGATCGCCGCCCACCACGGGCGAGCACGCCCGCACTTCCCACCCGATGAAGCATTCGACCCCGAACGCCCCCACGCCGAAGCTGAGAAGATGGCTTCAGAAGTACCACAGCGGTTCGCTCGCCTGCAACGGAAGTACGGGCGGTGGGGGTTGGCTTACCTGGAGTCGCTGTTGCGGGCGGCCGATTGGGCCGCCAGTGCGAACCCGTCGAAGTTCGTGGAGGGCGACCAATGAGCCACTCACAGCAGCACGAGGTTCAGCCCCGCGTACTGTCGGAAGCCGGCGTCAAACGTGACAAGCGTGTACCCGCCGGTTACCGCGAACGCCGCCAGAAAGGCGTCGTTCCACACGTTCGGCGAGAACTTGCCCCCCTGGGTGAACCCCCGCCATCCAGTTTCCACGCCGGCCGGTTCGTCCGCCCACCCCACGCGGGAGTCCGTTCGCGTGGCCTCGTACACCTGCCACGCCTGGCTCATCGTGCAGGCCTGCCGCGGGTTGACCTTCGGGTTGGTGGACAACCGCAGAAATCCCATCTGGGTATATCGGCAAAAGTCGCACCGAGTGCCGGGCGACAGCGCATCGAACCACGCCTTGGCGATATGGCAATACTAGAGTTAGAGGGCGAAGGAGTTACAACCCGTTCCACTAAATTAGTCGATAAGTGAAACACAAAATGTAATTTATTGTGAATCACTGGTCTGG
>JALOQR010000231.1 GCA_025459365.1 Fimbriiglobus sp. | reverse complement strand
ACAGTTCGCGCCTTCCTCATCAGTCACCGACACGAACAGCCAACCACCACCACCTCCCCCCTTGCGGGGGAGGTCGCTCGGACCATCGGTCCGAGCGGGTGGGGGGAGGGCACCGCTGGTGCCATTACGGTTGCCCGTCCGCTTTGTGTTCACGGGTTGCGTCCGCGATGTCCGACGAGTTCGATCCGAGGTCGCCAATTCTCAGGCCGATGCTTTCGTTTCCCTCTGTGTCGGGACCGATCGAAGCGATACAAGGGTTACCCCACCGCCGGTCTCCCTTCCAACGAAAAGACGAGCACCCGCTCGCCGGTGCGGGTGCTAATGTCGGTGTGCATGCTCCGCACGTCGACGCCGACCACGTCCTTGACAACGGCGGTCAGCAGGGGTGCCCCAGACTCGATGAGTTGCTGGCGCGGGCCTCGAGTGGCCCGCGGCCCATGTATTCCTTCTCGAAGCGAATGACCGCCTGAGTGATCTCCTCTTCCATCGCCCCGCGGGATTTGGCTTTCATATTTCCGTCCTGTAGGCCGGGTCGAAGTTCCCCGCAGGGGAACGAAGCCCGACAGCATTTGTGGTGTCGGGCCTCGCGGTCCTTCGGACCCGCTCGACCACGACCTACTCCCCACCCACCTTCGCCCGTCACTCGGCCAGTTCCCGCAGGTCGTCCGGCAGGGTGATCGTCAACACACGTTTCTCTTCGGCGTCCGGTACAGTGTACCGCGTCCCCCGAGGCTGGGTCATGCCCGACTTCTTCCCCCCGAACTACGTCACCGCCCGCACGCGGTTCCTCGACGCCGTGCGGCGGCACGGCTGGGCGATCGAGTCGCACCCCATTTCGGCAAAGGGACCGACCGGCGAGGAATTGTTCATCGACGTGGCCGCCCGCTCCGCCACCGGCAACCACACGCACACCCTGGTCGTGTCGAGCGGGGTTCACGGGGTCGAAGCCTCGTTCGGCTCGGCCGTGCAACTCGCCCTGCTCGACCGATGGCAAGCCACCCCGCCAGTGCAGTGCGTGTTCATCCATGCCGTCAACCCGTGGGGGTTCGCCCACCGCCGGCGGTTCAACGAGGACAACGTTGACCTGAACCGCAACTTCCTCCTGCCCGGCGAGGAGTACCGCGGCTCACCCCCCGGCTACGCCGAACTCATCCCCTTGCTCAACCCCAAGCGTTCACCGGGCCGCTTCGACCCATTCCACGCGTTGGCCGCGTGGGCGGTTCTCCGACACGGGATGCCCAAGCTCAAGCAGGCCGTCGCCGCCGGTCAGTACGACCACCCAAAGGGGCTGTTCTTCGGGGGGAGGGGGCCGGCCGAGTCCGTCCACATCCTCGGTGAGCACTGGGACCGCTGGCTGGGCGAGGCGCAGGACGTGGTTCACCTCGACTACCACACCGGGTTGGGGGATTGGGGCACCCACACCCTGCTGATCGATCTGCCACTCTCGACCGCCCAGCGCGACCGCCTCACCAATTGGTTCGGGGAACGATCGTTCCAGGGGGGCGACCCGAGCGGCACCGCCTACGACGCCCGCGGTGGGTTCGGGCCGTGGTGCCACCACCGCCGGAACGGCCGCGAGTACCTGTTCGCCTGCGCCGAGTTCGGCACGTACGCCCCGATCACGGTGGTCGGGGCGCTGCGGGCGGAGAACATGGCCCATCACTGGGGGCATCCGACCGATGCCAGCACCGAGGGGGCGAAACGTCGGCTCGCCGAGAAGTTCTGCCCGGCGTCGGCCGACTGGCGGGCAAGGGTGCTGGCCGACGGCGTGGGTCTGGCGGTGGGAGCCGCCGAAGGACTCAAGGGTTCCGCACCGACGGCACAACCGGCGGGACCAGATGGGTAAATCTGTGCCGGTCGGCGAGGAGAGAGAATTTGGATGAAATGGCAACGAGTTGGCCGCCGAGTCAATGGGGGAAACCTGACCGTGCGTCGGCCGGTCGTGCTGGTTGTATCACCCTGACCAACCCTGGAAGGATGCAGTCATGTCCCGTGCCGCTATCGCTCTCCCGATTCTCCTCGGCATTATTGTTGTGCTCTGGGGCTGTAGCCCGTATCAGTCGGGTTCGGCCCCTGCCGATAAGTCGTTGGAGGCCCGAGTGGAGAAGTTGGAAAAAGAGTTGAAGGCGTCCAAGGAGGCGACGGCAGCCGAGCAGAGCAAGCGGTTGGTGGTGGAGAAGGAACGGGATGCCCTGCGAGTGCAAATCAAGGCTCGTGGGGACGATTTGGCGAAGGCCCAGACCGATTTGGATGGTCTACGAAAGGGGCTGAAGGAACTCCTCGGCAAGGCCGATGCAGCCATTCTCTCACTGGACCCAGGCACCGCTGTGTCGGCGAAGTGAGCGAACCCCGAGAGTGAGTCGCCTGGCTCATGGCATCGCAGTCGGCCTTCACTGCAAATGGCCCCCCCGATGGCTCACTCTCGGACATCACCCATATACGCTGCCGAGCGTCCCGCGGAACCGCTCGACGCTCGACCGCACCTCGGCCGTACCGGCTTCGTTGGTGTCCCATCCGAGTGGTTCAACGTTCACCCCCTCCAGCGTTTTGTAAGTGCTGAAGAAGTGCTCGACCTCGCGAAGGAAGTGGTTTGGCACATCCTCCAGCTTTTTCATGTGCCCGAAGAGAGGGTCTTTATGCGGCACGGCGAGGAGTTTAAAGTCGTTGAACCCCTTGTCTTTCATGCGGAAAATGCCGACCACACGGGCCTCGATGAGGCAGCCGGGGAAAGTCGGTTCGTTGACCATGACCAGGATGTCGGACGGGTCGCCGTCCTCAGCGAGTGTCTGCGGAATGAACCCGTAGTCGCCAGGGTACATGCTTGAGCTGTAGAGGTAGCGGTCCATCTTGATCAGGCCGGTCGCCTTATCCACTTCGAACTTGGTCCGCCGGCCCTTCGGGATCTCAACAATCATGTTCACCACCGCCGCCTCACCGGTACCGGGTGGGATCATCATGTAATCGCGGACGTGGTCGCGGCGGGCGAACATGGCGTGTCTCGGTGGTCGTAAGAGATATTCTAGAACCTGTGCGGAGTCCTTTGTCTCCAGGGCTTGGTTCTCGGTGGTCGGAGGCTACCGATGAGCAAGACGGGGCATTGGAGAAGAAAACGCAGAACAAGCACCAAGGGCTTTCGCCAATGAAACTCGGCCTGATTAACTCCGCCTGGGTGCAAGCCGGCCGCGGGACCGCCTACGGCATCCGCCAAACCAAGGCCATCGGGTTCGATAGCATCGACATCTTCGCCGACCCGCTCGACACCGACGCCAGGGAGCGGAAGCTCATCCGCACCGAGTGCGAGCAAGCGGGGCTACCAGTGGTCAGCCTGGCTTGCGTAGCCGTCGGACTCATCGATTTTAATGCCAGTGTGCAGCGATTCCATTTCGATCGCTGCAAGGCGTACCTGGATCTGGCGTATGAGTTAGGGGCACAGAACCTTCTGCTCGTGCTCGGCGAGTACATCTGGGAACGGCAGGTCATCTCCCCGGCCGAACAGTGGGCCACGGGAGTGAAGCACCTGAAGGCACTGGGCGAGTATGCGTCCGGCCTCGGTCTCCAGATCGCACTCGAACTGGAGCCGTTCAAGCTGAGCCTCCTGAACGACGTGCCGAACATGGTGCGATTCCTCGACGATGTCGCCCATCCTGCGGTCGGGGCAAACATCGACATCAGCCACCTCTGCCTGGCGAAAAGCCAGCCAGAGGAGTTGCGTGCGCTCCGCGGGCGTGCAGTCCACGTCCACATCTCGGACTGCGACGGGAAGGTCCACGGCGACCTACCGCCCGGCCGTGGAGTGGTCGATTTCGTGCCATACTTGAAGGAGATTGCAACGCTGAACGTCCCCGGCGCGATCAGCATCGAGTTGGAATACTCGCCCGAGCCGGACAAGATCGCCGACTGGGTGGCCGAGGCGTACTCGGCCACCGACGCCCTGATGAAACAGGCCGGTATCGCCCGTGGCTGACTGGCGGACGGCTGCCTGAGGTTTCCTCCATGCCCGATATCGCCCATCCACGCCCTGTGACAGAGTCGCAGATCATCGCCTGGGGTAAGCAGCCTGCCGAAAATACCTCCGAGGCCAAGTTCCTCCGCGGGCCACAAAACCGCAGCTTCGAACTTTGGCAAGCGATCAAGATCTTCGGCGAACTCATCTATGGGTTCCGCAAGTTGCACTTCGTCGGCCCGTGCGTCACCGTGTTCGGATCGGCCCGGTTCGACGAGAACCACCTCTACTACCGCCAGGCCCGGCTGATTGGTAAGCGGTTGGCCGAGGCCGGGTTCACCGTCATGACTGGCGGTGGGCCGGGTATCATGGAGGCGGCCAACCGTGGGGCGAAGGACGTGCCCGGCGCTAAGAGCATCGGGGCGAACATCAAACTGCCGATGGAGCAGAAGCCGAACCCGTACCTGGACAAGTTCGTCGAGTTCGAGCACTTCTTCGTGCGGAAGTTGATGCTCATCAAGTACAGCTATGCGTTCATCGTCTGCCCCGGTGGGTTCGGCACACTCGACGAACTGTTCGAGGTGCTGACCCTCATCCAGACTGGCAAAGTCCAAGACTTTCCGGTGGCACTGGTCGGCCGCGAATACTGGGCACCGGGCATCGAGCAGTTGCGGAAGTTCGTCGCCGAGAAGACCATCGACCCGATCGACCTGGACAAACTCTACATCGGCGACGATCCGGCTGAAGTCGTGCAACACGTGACCGACATCGCCATGAAGAAGTTCGGGCTGAACTATGGCAAGAAGGTGAAGAAACGCTGGTGGCTGGGGGAGTAAGCGATCGCCGCGACTGGAACGAGTGTGAGGCAACGCACATTCTCCCCTTCTCGTCGCGGCTAGTACAACACTCCTATGCCAACCTACTTCATCACCGGCGGAACTGGGTTCGTCGGCAGCCATGTCGCTGAAGCTGCTGCCCGACGCGGTCACCGCGTGCGGTGCCTCGCCCGCTCGTCCGCCGACGTCTCCTTCCTCAAATCCATCGGTGCCGAGATCGTGCCTGGCGACCTCTCCGACCCGGCTGGGTTGGGTGAGGCGCTCGCTGGCGTGGATGTTGTCGTCCACTCCGCTGCCAAGGTCGGCGACTGGGGCCACGTCGACGAGTACCGCAAGGTGAACGTCGATGGCCTGCGGCACCTGCTCGACGCCTGCGCCGGCCAACCGCTCACCCGCTTCGTGCATCTCAGCAGTCTGGGCGTCTACGAAGCTCGCCACCACTTCGGCACCGACGAAACCGAGCCGCTTCCCGAGTTCCACATCGACGGGTACACGCAATCCAAGGTCGAGTCCGAAACGCTCGCGATGAGGTACCACCGCGAGAAGGGTGTTCCCGTCACGGTGCTGCGGCCGGGGTTCATCTACGGACCGCGGGATCGTAACGTGTTGCCGAAACTGGTGAACCAACTCCGGGAAGGTTGGATCATCTACATTGCCAGGGGCAAGTACGCCCTGAACACCACCTACGTCGGCAATCTTGTCGATGCGATCTTTCTGGCGGCGGAGAACCCGAAGGCGGTGGGCGAGGTCTTCAACATCACCGATGGCGAGTTCGTGCCCAAGCGGCGGTTCTTCGAGAGCATCGCCGACGGACTGAATCTGCCCCGCCCGAAGCGAAACATCCCGCTGTTCCTCGGGCGATTCCTGGCGAACTGGCGCGAAGCGGTGTTCCGCCGGAAGAACAAGCCGCACCCCCCGCGGATCACCCAGGCCAAGCTCAAGTTCGCCGGCCTGAACCTCGACTTCGGCATCGGCAAGGCTCGCACGGTGCTCGGCTACTCCCCGGCTACCAGCTTCGACGAGGGCATGAAGGCCGCCCTCGACTGGTACAAGGCCGAGAAGAAGTAGGCCCGGGGCGGGTGGGCGGCCTGCTAAAATGTCCGCACGCACACCCCGTGAGGGTCCGCCGTGACCGACTTCCCGCTCCGCAAGATCGACCATGTCCGCTTCTTCGTCGGCAACGCCCGGCAGAGCGCCTTCTTCTACCGCAACGCCTTCGGCTTCGATCCCGTCGCCTACGCCGGGCTGGAAACCAAGGTGCGGCACGAGGCCGGGTACGTCCTCCGCCAGGGCGAGATCACCTTTGTGCTCACCTCGCCCCTGAGTGCCGCCCACCCCGAGAGTCGGCGGTTGCTCACCCACGGCGACGGCGTCATGGACATCGCCATGGACGTGCCCAACGTCCGCGAGGCCTTCAACGAGGCCGTGAAACGCGGCGGCACCCCGTGGAGCGCCCCGCAGGCCTTCGAAGACGAACACGGGGTGTACGAAACTGCCAGCATCCTTGCCTACGGCGACACCACCTACAGCTTCATCAACCGCGACCACTACCGCGGCGTCTTCGCCCCCGGCTACAAGCCGCTCGACCCCGAGCGGTACAGCCAGAGCACCTTCCGCCCGGTCGGTCTGGCGGCCATCGACCACATCGTCGGCAACGTCGAGGAAGGCCGCATGGACGAGTGGGTGGCGTTCCACAAGAACGTCCTCGGCTTCAGCCAGCTCGCCCACTTCGACGACCAGGACATCAGCACCGAGTACTCGGCCCTCATGAGCAAGGTGGTGCAGAACGGCACCGGCCGCATCAAGTTTCCGATCAACGAACCGGCGAAGGGGAAGCGGAAGAGCCAGATCGAGGAGTACCTGAACTTCTACGGTGGGCCGGGCGTGCAGCACATCGCCCTGATCACCGGCGACATCTGCAGCACCGTGCGGGCCATGCGGGCGAACGATGTCAGCTTCCTTCGCGTGCCCCGCAGCTACTACGACATGCTGCCCGAACGCGTCGGCACCATCAAGGAAGACATCGACGAGCTGGCCGACCTGGGCATCCTGGTCGACCGCGACGACGAGGGGTACATGCTGCAGATCTTCACCAAGCCGGTGGCCGATCGCCCGACGCTGTTCTTTGAGGTGATTCAGCGACGCGGGAGCAAGAGCTTCGGCAAGGGGAACTTCAAGGCGCTGTTCGAATCGATCGAACGCGAGCAAGCCAAGCGCGGCACCCTCTGAGCCACGGCCACAGGAAGAAACCTCACCCCTCGGCCGCACCGACACGCAGGCCGAGGGGCTGTTCCGCGTGGGCGCATTCCCGGCGGGTTCGCCGGCCTCCTCCGACCGCCCCTCATTGCACTCTCCCTCTCCACCCTGAAGCGGGGGCCGGGGGGTGAGGTCGCCCCCACCGGACGTATTCCCGCCCCCGCCCCCGTTCGGCCCATCGGTACGCACGCCGCCGCCCAGTTCGTCGCCGCCGTCGGACGACTCCCACGGGCGGGGGTCGGGGTTCCAATCGACCCCCCGGCCTTCCCGCCGGGCGGCCTCGATCTCCCGCCCCAGGTCCTCGGCCGCGAACTCGAATTCCTGCTTCAACTGCTCGGGGGTGAGGCTCTCGATGATCGCCTGCAGGCGGGCTTCGGTGCTCTGCTCGGTCGCCGGCGGCGTGGCGGAGGCTTTCTCCCGCACCGGCTTGACGCGATGGCGAAAGCTGGTGCTCCAGTAGCGAATGAGCCACCCGGCCGCCTCCCG
>JALOQR010000230.1 GCA_025459365.1 Fimbriiglobus sp. | reverse complement strand
GCTGGGCGACCGATTCGGGCGGAGATGGGCTTACGCCCTGCTCTGTGTGCTGTCCGGAGTGGCGCTGTACAGTTTCTATGCCTTCCACCCGCCGTTCGGATGGGGGTTCATCCTCGCGGCCGGTGGGGTGGGGCTGGTCACTGCGTCGTTCTATGGCTGGCTCCCGCTCTACCTACCCGAACTGTTTCCCACGAAGGTGCGGGCGACGGGGCAGGGGTTCGGCTTCAACTTCGGGCGAATCCTGGCGTCGGTCGGGTCGCTCCAAACCGGGGCACTGCTGGCCGCGTTTGATGGAGACTACGCCAAGGCGTGCTCGGTGGCCGCTGGGGTGTATGTGGTCGGGCTGGTGCTCGTGTTGTTCGCCCCCGAAACGAAAGGCAAGCCCCTACCGGCGTGAGCGAATACCCCATCACTCCGCGCTGAATCGCGGCCTGGTATCTGCTATATCTCTGGCAGCGACACGACCCCGAGACGAGCATGAGCGAGCCGATCACCACCCCCCTGGTTCCCGCCCCGCCGGCGAATGGCCCGCCCCCCGCCGACGCTGACGCCCGACTGTCGCGGATCGAGGCTGCACTCGCGGTGCTGGCCGCTCAGCAGGCGGCCGGCCCACCGCCCGAAGGTTACAGCCGCCCTGGCTCACCCCCGCCACTGCCCGGCCCGAACCCACTCACCCAAATCGGTGCTGCCGTCGAACTGGCGCAGTTCACCGGCCAACTGCCCGGCGGCGGGGCAAAAGCCCGGCGGGCGTGGCTGAAGTGGCCAGTCATCCGCGAGTTGATCCTCGTCTTCCGCCTGTACTTCGACAAACGCTACAGCCCCACCCGCGCTGCCCAACTTGGCGTGCCGGCCATCCTCGCCCTACTCGTGTTGAACTGGGCGTTCTTTTACTTCGCCTTCACCCTGCCGATTGTCGCGCAGGTGCTGGAGCGGTTGGTCATCATGGCGGCGGCCGTGTTCGTGTACCGCATTCTGGCGGCCGAGGTCGTCCGCTACGCGGCGGTACTCGAATACCTCACGAAAACCGGGCGGGGGTGACTGTGGTGGCACCATCGCGCCCCTCGCCCGACTTCTGTACTCTGGCCTCCGATTTCTCACCCCGCACCTGGTTGAAGTAGGGAGACAAAATGATCCGACTCGGCGTGAACATTGATCACGTGGCCACCGTCCGCCAGGCCCGCCGCACCTACGAACCGGATCCGGTCACGGCGGCGGCGCTCGCCACCCTCGGCGGGGCCGATGGCATCACCGTCCACCTCCGCGAAGACCGCCGCCATATCCAGGATCGCGACGTGCAGTTGCTCCGTCAGACGGTCAACACGCGGCTCAACCTGGAGATGTCCACCGCCGTCGAGATCGTCGCGTTCGCCCTGACGGTGAAGCCCGACGAGGCCACGCTGGTGCCGGAGAAGCGGGCCGAGTTAACCACCGAAGGTGGGCTCGACGTGATCGGCCAAGCAGATGTAGTGCGGGCGGCCACCGAAAAACTGAAGGCCGCCGGCATTCAGGTATCGTTGTTCATCGACGCCGACATCGCGCAGGTTGATATGGCGATGGACCTCGGGGCCGACGCCATCGAGTTCCACACCGGCACCTACGCCGATGCGAAAGGCGAAGCCCAGGCGAATGCTTTGGCCGACCTGCGGACGGCCGCCCACCACGCCGTCGGGCTAGGGTTGCACGTCCACATGGGGCACGGGTTGAATTACCACAACATCGGCCCAGTGGTGCGGATCCCGGGCGTGGAGGAGTTGAACATCGGGCACAGCATCATCAGCCGGGCGGTGCTGGTGGGCCTGGAGCGGGCCGTGCGGGACATGAAGCAGGCGATGGCCGAACACTTCCCCAACCCGAAGCGGTGACCGGACAGAGCGTAGCCGCGGTGGGGGCGCTGGACCCCACACTCGCGGCCTTGGTTCGCCTCACACCGGGCCGTCCTGCTCGACCATGACGGCCAGTTCGGTCAGCCGGGCGGCGGTCACGCCGATTCGCTCGAAGCACTCGGCCACAATGCTGTTGTGCGTGGTGAACAGCGTGATGAGCAGATCGAGCGGGGTCATCTGGTCGCGACCGCAGTCCTGGCAGCGGGTGTAGCTCTCGCGGAGTACCCGGAGCACATTGTCCGACAGGAACTCGCGGTTGAGCACCAGCGGGGGCACCGGAGCGGCGTCCTGCTGAAACAGATCGCGGAACTGATCGAGCAGGCGGGCGGTGTCGGCCCCCAGGCGGTGTGCCCACTCTTCCACTGTCGGGTCACCGGTGCCGAGCAACCCCATGAACAGGTGCGGGGTGCGGACGCTATCCCAGTTCGTGCTGCGGGCGTGCCCGAGGCTATCGCGCAGCGCCCGCGACATGGCTTCGTCGGTGATCTCCGGGCGGAGCCGCCCGTTCAACTGGAAGATGTCGTTGTCTGGCTGATCCGACATGGAAGTTGACCCCGCGAGCCGGCCGTGATCGCCCCCGTATTTTGTACGGGGATCGGTGGATTGCGGGTGATTATGGCCCAGTCGCCCGGCCGCACAAGAGGCGGTTTTCCCCCAACGCACTTTTCCTCTGCGGGCATGTCAGACTTCCCCGCACAGTCGTGCGAGTGGTTAACGCCCCGCACGAACTCCGGTTCACGGCCCAGCGTTCAGAAAAACGTCCATCTGCTGGCCGACGTACATCCGCCGCCCCTGCATATCGACGGCGTAAATCACCTGAAGGACGCGAGTGTCGACCCGCTCGGTATTCGACCCAGTCAGCGACTTCTTGGGAATGACATAAGGTTCTAGCCGGACAAAGGTGAGTGGGAACGACACATCCGGATTACCACGGGGCTTGGCCACGCCGGTGAGGTCGGGGCGGAATCGAGCGATGTCGTTTTCGTCCAGATCAACCCGAACGTGCATCCGGCCGACCGCCCCGAGTACCACGAGGGCGTTGCCAGCAGCGGCATTCACATACTCGCCCGGCCGGACATTTACCTGTAGTACTTCGAACTCGACCCCGTCTGTGTCGGGCAAGGGTTGGCCGGCCGGGTTGGTTTTCCACCGTAGTTGCGGGGCGGGCACTGTCAGGCGGGTGAGTTCGGTTTCGGTTTGCTCGACCTGAGCGCGAGCCTGGGTGACCGCCGCTTCGGCGATGTCCTTGTCGGCCTGCCATGCCCCGGCCTCCCAGAGCTTGAACTCGGCCCGCACCCGTGCCAGGGTGGCCTTCGCCAGTTCTACCCCCATCTCGCGGTTGACCAGTTCCTCCTCCGACCTCGCTCCGGTCGGCAGGGCCTTGGTGCGGTTGTACTGCTGAGTGCTGTTCTGCACCCCCACTTCGGCCTCTCGCACCTTCGCCTCCTGCGTCGGGCGTTCGTCCGCCCGCGGCGTCTGCCTCAGTTTGGCGAGCGACTGCTCGGCGCTGGTCAGCAGGGCCTTCCGCACCCGTAGTTCAGCCCGCAGGGCGCGATCGTCGAGTTGAAAGAGCGGGTCGCCCGGCCGCACCTTGTGCCCGACCTTCACTAGCACTTTGTCCACCACGCCGGGGGTGAACGACCCCACGGCGATGTTCTCGGTTTCCGGTTCGACGATGCCCGCCCCGGCCAATTGCTTTACAAACGGCGACTTGCCCGGCTCGATCGGCGGCGTCACCGGCTCCGGCTTCTGCTGCGCCCGCACCACCTGGAGGGCAGCGAACGTCAGGGTGGCGACCGCCACCACCGGAAGAACGTAGCGGGTGAACATGGGAGTACCTCGCGGCGAGTGGCCCGCGTGAGCGGGCTGGTTTTGGGACACGAAACGAACCAGCCCACTCACGCGGGCCGCTCGCCGTGTCGGGATTCGACCTTCTCCACCTTCCCGTCGCTCATGGTCACGATGCGGTCGCCGAAGTCGTAAACCCGGCTGTCGTGCGTCACCACCACCACCGCCCGATCGGGCTGCACGGCCACTTGCCGGATCAGCCCCATCACGGTGCGGCCGCTGGTGCCATCGAGAGCGGCGGTCGGTTCGTCGCACACCAGCAGTTGCGGATCGTGAACGAGCGCCCGGGCGATGGCCACCCTCTGTTGCTGCCCACCGGAGAGTTGGTTGGCATAGCTCTTGAGCTTGCTGCCCAACCCCACCTGGGCGAGGATGTGGCTTGCCTTCTCCACCGCTTTTTTGCGGTCCCACCCGGCGATGAGTAGCGGCACGCTGGCGTTCTCGGCGGCGGTGAGCGCCGGCAACAGGTTGTATTGCTGAAACACGAATCCGATCCGCTCGCCGCGGAACTTCACTTTCGCCCCACCCCACATCTTGGTGAGGTTCTTGCCAAGCACTTCTACCTCGCCAGCAGAGGGATCGAGCAACCCGGCCACGACCGAGATGAGGGTGGTCTTGCCGCACCCAGACGGCCCGACGAGCAGCACCATCTCGCCGTAGGGCAACTCGACGCTCACGTCGTCGAGGGCCTTCACCTGCGTGTCGCCGGTGCCGAACACCTTCGAGACGCCCCGCAGGCGGACGGCAGCCGATGTCGTCGCGGCAGACGACAGTTCCACCAGCGGTTCGTCGATCGCAGTCGTCATGGCTGCCTCAGTTCGTGGCGAGCGACCCGCGTGAGCGGGCGGGCACGAGCGGTCGGCCGGCAAGCACCAGTCCGCTCACGCGGGCCGCTCGCCGGCATGGGGTCACCGGAAGACCACCCCGGCTTCGAGGAACAACAGCTTCTTCAGGCTCATGAGGGCCGACACGGTGATGATCAGGAACACCGCTCCGGCGGTGATGGCCGGGATCTGCCATCCGAAGTAGAAGGCCGAGGGGGCGGTCTTCACGAACTTCTCAAACACGACCCCGAACCCGGCCGCCCCCCCGATGCCCAGACCGTAGCCAATCACCCCCACCACCAGCGCTTGCAGCATCACCATCCCGACAATACGGAGGTTGCTCACCCCCATCGCTTTGAGCGACCCGAACTGTTTCAGGTTTTCGAGCGTGAAGAGGTAGAACGTCTGCCCGGCGATGGCACAGCCGACCACGAACCCGAGCGTGACAGTGATGCCGAAGTTGATCGGGATGCCGGTCCGCTTCAGATAGTAGTCGATGGTCATCCAGAAGAACTGGTTGTTCGTCTTCGCTCGCAGGCCAGTCGATTCTTCGATCCGCTCACACACCTCTTCGGGGGTGATTCCGTCTTGCGACTTCACCAGGATGAACGGCAGCGTTTTCGGCTCGGGTGGGGCGTACTGGATCGCGCTGGCAAACTTCGTGTACAGGATGGGGAACGTCTGAAACGTCGGGTTGCACTTCACCAGACCGACGATGTTCGCCCGCTTGTTGTTGATCTCCAACGACCGGCCTGGCTCGAACGGTATCTCCTGGCCAAACATGTAGCGCCAGCCGAACTCATCGAGGAACACCGCGTCGGGTTGATCAAGGTCCTCCCAGCGGCCGACGACAATACGATCCTCCCGCGGCTGGCCGACCACCCGCCCGGCGCCATCTTTGTTGTCGTAATCCAGCCCGAGTAAGATCACCTGCTGATAGTTGCCGTCGGCGAGCTTCGCCTTGCCAAGCCCCTTGTACAGTTTCACCGCCCAAGCTACCCCCTCGACACCTCGCACGCGGAGTAGTTTGTTGTCGCTCATCGGCTTCACGTCGTCGACAAACTGCACGCTCCGGTCCATCACCCAGACGTCGGCCCCTTCCACATCGCGGATCTGGCTCGTCGTGTTGCGCATCAGCCCGCAGAAGATGGCCATCTGCTGGCCCATGAGCAGCGCCGCGAAGCTCACGCCGAACACGATGCCGAGATACTTCGCCCGATCGCCGGTGAGCATCCGCAGCGCGACCCAGAACATCGGAGACACTCCCGGCGAGCAGCCCGCGTGAGCGGACTGGTCCTCGCGGCTTGAAACACCAGCCCACTCACGCGGGCCGCTCACCCAACCCGATGGCATTCCGTGTGAATCGCACCACATGATCCGCTACCATGTCCACGGTCAGCGCTTCCACCTGCGGCTTGCCGAAGATCAGTTCGCTGACCCGCCGATTCTGCCGGTAGTACAGGCACTGGCCGATGATGCTGAACCCGGTCATCAGACGCTCTTCGTCGGTCTGGTGCGGCTGCAACTCTTGCAGAAGGGCCCGCAGGCGGAAGGCAATCGGGCGGATGAACTCATCCACCAGAGTGGCAGCCGCCTTGCCGGGATCAGCCATCTCGCGGACGACCAGTTTCATGGCCGATGGGCTGGCCGGCTCATGCATCATCGCCACCATGTGGCGAATGAATCGCTCCAACCGAACGCTGGCCGGGGCGGTCGGGTCGTCGTCGTCCACCGGCTTGGTGTCCGAGCAGTTGTGGGCTCGCTTCACCGCCTCGACGTACAGCGTCTCCTTGTCCCCGAAGTGGTAATTGACCGCGGCGACGTTCATCCCTGCCCGATGGCAAATGGCTCGCACCGACGCCCCTTCGTAGCCATAGTCGGCGAAGATCTCCTCCGCAGCCGCGAGAAGGCGTTCCTTGGCGCTCTCGTTGCTCTCCGCAAGCTCAGGCACATCAATAGGTTCGGTTGCCATCAGGAGTCAATCTTCTGTTCTAAACGTTTGTTTCAATCGAGTGATGGCAGGATACCCAACAACTGTTTGAAGTCAAGGGGGATCGCGCGGAACTGGGGGAGAGAGGCGAAAATCGTGACAATGTTGGTGTTGTTCCGCACAACGCACGGGGGGCACACCCCGGCACCCGAGGGGCGACTCGTACAATCCCCACTCCTCGTACCCGTTGGGCCGCCGATGTCGCTCCTCTTGAGTGTGTCCGGGTTGACCAAGAGTTACGGACCACGACCGTTGTTCGCTGGGCTGGCGTTCGACCTGAAGGCGGGCGAGCGGGTCGGCCTGATCGGCCCGAACGGGGCGGGCAAGTCGACCCTGCTCAAGATCCTTGCCGGCATCGAAGAACCGGACGCTGGCAATCGCGCCGTTCGCCGTGGGGTGCGGGTCGGATACGTCCCACAAGACGACAGCTTTCCCGACGGTGCCACCGCCCGCGAGGTGCTACTCGGGGCACTCGCTGACGATCCCATCGAAGACTACGAACGCGAAACCCTCACCGCCATCACCCTCACCCAGGTGGGGTTCGCCGACCACGACCAACCGGCCGCGAGCCTGTCGGGCGGGTGGAAGAAACGG
>JALOQR010000229.1 GCA_025459365.1 Fimbriiglobus sp. | reverse complement strand
CCCATCCCGCCCATACCTCCCATCCCGCCCATACCTCCCATCCCGCCCATACCTCCCATCCCGCCCATGCCACCCATCCCACCCATGCCGTTCATGCCGTTCATGCCACCCATACCGTTCATGCCACCTTGCTGGTTGTTCCCCTGCTGGTTGTTACCCTGCTGGTTGTTACCGATGTTCTGCCCAGGGCGGAGCGGAGCGGGAGCAGGAGGCGGGGGGAGGAACGGGTTGCCGCGGCCGCGGCCGTCCATGCCAGGAAGGCTCGGTATGCCGGGGCGAAGCGTTTGCTGGGCCTGGGCCGGCGGGCTGAGCAGCGGAATGAGGGCGAGCAGGCCAAGTAGGCCGGCGGCGGCGCCCAAGTAGCGAACGAGCTTGCGGAACATGAGCGGCCTCGGAAGAGGGTGATAGAATGTAAACCGGGCGCCAGCGGGCCAGGGCGGGTGTCCCGCTAATCATAACATCCGCCGGGCCGCGAGGGGACGCGGCACCCAACTAATGGAACGACTGACACCGGGCGAACTTGCGCGATTTTTTCGGCTGTGGGAACTGGAGCGAGTCGGTTTCGCCCCCAGGCGGCGTCACTTTCGTCGGAACTGCATTCCGCGGAAGAGGAGAGCCAACCCGTTCTTGTCGTCCACGACCTCCAGTAAGTCGTCTTGAAACAACCCGGCAGTCAGGCGGTAAGCGTTTCCTTCCCAGTGTTCGAGCGGAAAGCGGAACGTGCTTACTCGCCATTCCGGTTGTTTGCCCAAAACCAGGGTTGCCTCGCCGTAGGCGGGTGAGAAGTACACACCGGCCAGTTGGTCGTCAGGTCGAGTGGGCCTCTGGTTGGGTTGGCGGGCCTTCGCCCGTGCCTCCCGTTCGGCCTTTTTGTCCGCCGTCTCCTGTTGGTCGATCTTGTGGAACTCATTGTTCCAGTTGGTGCGGTGTTTCTCAGCCACTCCAATCAGATGATCGGCGAGGGTGTTGCCGAGGGCAAGGTTCAGTTTCGTCTGATGCCGGTTGGCGAAGATCGCGAAGCCGGCCTGCCGTTCGGGGAGCAATACCGTCAGCACGCGAAACCCATCGATCAGCCCCCCGTGGCCGATCACACGCTCACCGCGGTGATCGTACACCACCCACCCCATAGCATACGTCATCTGTGTCACGCCGGGGTGCTGGCCTTTCAGCGATCCATCCAGTCGGATGGGAGTGTGCGGCTGTTTCGTCTCGCTCAATTGTTTCGCCGACACCACCTGCCGCTCGCCCGCCTTGCCGTCGTTCAGTTGGAAGTTCAGCCAGCGGGCATAATCCCGCGGAGTCACGAACAACGACCCCGCCGGGTTCGGCTCGGCCATCTCGTATTCGGGCATCGGTACGACACCCACACTACCGTCTCCCCCCTGATAGCCCCCCGCCCGGTTGGGAAATCCCTTCGCATCCTTAGTGGTGAAGGCGAAGGCCGTCATGCCCAGCGGGGTGAGCAGTTTGTCGCGGAGGAGTTCGTCCCATCCTCCGCGAGAGCGGTTGGCCGCCGCCAACCCCGCTGCCGACACAGTAACACTACTGTACTGGTAGCCGCCGCGGAACGGATTCGACAACGGCACCTCCGCAATTCTCCTGACACTCTCATCCAAATCCCACGGTGCCCGGTACCAGAGTAAGTCGTGCCCACCGACACCCGAGCGGTGGCAGAGCAGGTCGCGGATGCTCACCAGTTTGTTCGCCGTCTCGTCGGAGAGCCGGAAGGTCGGCAGGTGCCTCCGCACCGGGTCGTCCCAGTCCATCTGGCCGTCGTCCACCAGGGCGGCGATCGCGGCCGAAGTGAACGCCTTGGTGCAGGAGGCGAGCGGGAACAGTGTGTCGGGCGAAACGGGTTCGTCCTTCGTTCCGTTGGTGCCCAATCGCCGCGAGCCATATCCCTGGAGGTGGATCACCTCACCTTTTCGCACCACCACCACCGCCAGGCCGGGCACCTCCCAGAAGCGGCGGGCCGCCTCGCAAGCCTCGGCGAGTTCCTCGACGACCGGATCGGGAGGAGCCGCGAACACCCCCAGGGCGGTTGCCAGCGTTACCAGCCCGACCAGAACCCCGCGGCCGCGCATGTCTGCACCTCTTGCCGCATCCGTCTGCGCCTACCTGAACGCCCACGATCGGGGGTGCGTTGGCGACGGTCGAAGGAAAAATGCCGTCCGCCGGGCAGATTTGCGGCGGGAACGGCTTGACCGGGCGGGGAGTCACGGTATTACCGCCGCCACTACTCGCACAGACCCGGCACGGCCCGACGTGTGGACCGGCCGGAGGTGCCTGCTCGATCGGGCGGACTCGCCGCGGGGTTGGGGAGCCTCACGGCGAGGTGTGATGCCTGGCGGGCGTTCTGGGGGGACGCGGCTTATGCGCAGCAATCGGTATATCTGGGCCCTGGTGCTGTCCGCCCTCGTGGGAGGGACGCCAGCCTTCGCCCAAGGGACGTCCGGCCTGCTCGGCGGGTCGAGCGTCGGGCCGAACGGCGGTTTCGCCAACTACAGCGGCTCCGGAGGCGGGGGCGAAGGCCTGATCGACGGCGGCGGAGTGCCGGGGTCGGACGGGCGGCTGAGCTACTTTACCGCCCCGCTCGGCAACCCGGCGAAGCAGGGGCCGTTCGCGTTCATGGACGCCACCGTCTACACCCAAACCTGGACGCTCGGCCGGCAGGTGGTGGCGGTGCGGGGTCTGCGAGACACCACCGGGGTGCTCACCGGCACGCCGGGCACACTGATCGGTAGCGGAACCACTGCCCTGTTCACCGGCGACCTCGGCCGCACCGAGTACGCCCCCGGGGTCAACATCGGCCTCGGGTGGAAGTTCGACGACGGGTCGAGTGTCCACGCCCGGATCATGCACATCGCCGGGCAAACGTGGGGTGCCTCGGCCAGCTTGGCCGCCCCCTACGCCCGCAGCGGGCCGAACCTGGCCGACACCTTCCTGGTGTCGGACGTGTTCAACTTCCCGCCGCAGTTCGGTGGGCCGCTCCGGAAGACGGCGTTCGAGGGGACGTTCGTGGGTCGGGTGATCGACGCCGCTGGGAACGTGATCGAACCGGGCGAAATCGTGCCAGATGGTGCGTTCTACGGCATCTGGAACGGTGCGTCGAACATGTCGATCGAGTTCAAGCGGTGGTACACCGAGGCCGAAATCGGCGGCCGCACGCCGCTGTTCGAGAGCAACAGTTCGAAGGTCTACGGGATCGGCGGGGTACGGTACCACATGTTCATGGAGCGGTTCCGCTGGCTGGCTCAGAGCTTCGACCTGGCCGGCAACACCGGCGGGCGGTTTGAAGCGACCTACGACAACATCCTGTCTCAGCGGATGTACGGCCCATACATCGGTTGCTCGCACGACCTGTACCTGAAGAACAACTTCAGCGTCAGCGTCGACCTGACCGGCGAAATGCTGATCAACTTCGTCCGCGAGCGGGCCTACTACAAACTGGGCGACGAAACGGTGCAGGCCAAACGTGCCCGCAACGCCATCGACCTGGTGCCGGCCGCCGGCGGTAGCGTCAACCTGTGGTGGTACCCGGTGCGTGGCGTGCAGATGCGAGTCGGGTACACGGCCAACACCTTCTTCAACACCCGCAACATGGATGAGCCGATCGGGTTCAACTACGGGGCCATCGACCCAGCCTACGGGCGCCAGGCGTTCCGCCTGATCCACGGGCTGAACATCGGGTTCGGTGTGTTCTTCTAACCGGCCCCCGCGGACCCCACATCCCCAACGCCGCCCCTGCTCGCCTTTGTTGGCGAGCAGGGGCGGGCGGGTTCGACCTGGGGGGTGGCCGACCGGTGGTCCGAATTGCCGCCTCTCGGTAGCTCCATATATTCCCCGGACACTCGCGGGCCGACACACGCCCCGCGGACCCATCCGGCGAATCCTGGACCTATCCCGAGGAGAGAGCATGGCGGCCGACGGGCGCGTCGATGCCCCCGCCCCCACTGGCGGCACGGGCAACAACTGGCTGTGGCTCAACCTTTTCCGCAGTTTCCAGGTAGCCCTGGACCCTCGCAAGCTGTTGGCAGCAGCGTTGGGCATCCTTGTGATGTCCCTCGGCTGGCACCTGCTGTCGCGGGCATTCAACTACGACAAGCCGAAAAAGGGCGACGACTGGTACTCCAACGCCACACTCACCAAGAGGGGGTTCACCCCACCCACCGGCGAAGACCCCGAGAAGTTCCTCAACGCCGAAGGTGAACGCCAGTTCCAGCGCGACTATGCCCGCTGGAAGGTGATGGACGACCTCGCCGGCCCGGACGGCAAACTCCGCACCCTCCCGTGGAATGAGTTCCGCGGCAAGAACCCCTATCTGTTCGCTTCCGACCTGAGTAGTACGCCGTCCGCCACCTGGGGTGGGCAAATCCTCACGTACCTGTCCGAGCAGATCCCGGTTCTCACCGAACCGCTCCAGAAGTTGCTTCTGCCCGTCCTGAAGTTAACCGACCCGAACGCCAGCACCTGGACACGGATCTATCTGATCCTGTGCCTCGCCTGGAGCGTGGTCACGTGGGCCTTCTTCGGCGGGGTCATCACCCGCCTGGCAGCCGTGCAGTTCAACGGCAAGGAGCGGACCACCCTCACCCAGGCGGTGCGGTTCGTCACCAGTCGGTATGTGTCGTATGTGCTGTCGCCGACCGTCCCGCTGGCCGTGGTCGCACTGATCGTGCTGGTCATGGCGGTGTATGGGTTGTTCGCCCTCATCCCGTTCGTCGGGGATGTCCTGCTCTATGGCCTGCTGTTCCCACTCATCGTGCTGGGCGGCGTCGCCATCGCCGTGGTGCTCCTCGGGCTGGTCGGCTACCCGCTCATGTACACCACCATCAGCGTGGAGGGGTCGGACACCTTCGACGCCATCAGCCGCAGCTACAACTACGTCTTCCAGGCACCGTGGCATTTCCTCTGGTACTGGTTCGTGTCGCTGGTGTACGGGGCGGCGGTCAGTTTCCTGGTCATCGCCATCGGTTGCGTGATGGTCGGATTGGGCAAGGGGGCGGTGAGCATCCCGGCCTCGGCCTTCGCCGAATCGCGCAAGCCCGATTTCCTCTTCGTCTACGCTCCGGAATCGCTCGGGTGGAAGGAGCTGCTCCTCCGTGGCACGCCGATCGAAGTGAAGTACGCCCGCTCGAAGCTGACCGAAGACGAAATCCGTGCGGCCGAGGAGAAGGCCAAGGCGTCGAACACTTTCACCGACCTGCCCCCGACCGGCTACCAACCCGCCCGACCGGCCCAGGCCGAGGCGTACATGAAGGAGATGACCGCCCTGAACTACGCCGGCGCCGGCCTGACGTGGTTCTGGCTCACGCTCATCTTCCTGCTCATGATTGGGTTCACGTACAGCTTCTTCTGGACCGCCGCCACCATGATCTACCTGCTCATGCGGAAGAAGGTGGACGAGGTGGAGATCGACGAGGTGTACATCGAGGAGGTGCCGCCGACCCCACCGACGCCGCCGGCCACCACCGATGCCACACCGGCCGCCCCGACCGGCGGCACCTCGCTGCCAGTGGTGCCACCCCCACCGGTGGCGCCGCCGCCGCCGGTGCCAGCCGAGACGACCACCACCGCCACCACGCCGACCCCACCCCCGCCGCCGGCCGCCGCGGGATGACGGGTTCCGGTGAGCCGTGAGACGAGTTCGAGCACGCCACGGCCGGCGTTCTCGAACTCGTCTCACGATGAAACAGTTTCAGGGCAACGGACATGCCGCGACCCATTCTCCTGTTCTCCGGCCCATTCGCCGATCTGCCGTTCGACACCCTGACCGCCAAGGCCGCTGAGTGGGGCTATCAGGGTTTCGAACTGTGCAGTTGGGGCGATCACCTCGAAGTGCAGCGGGGGCTGTCCGACGACGCCTACTGCCCGGCACGCCTCGACGCCCTCGCCCGCAACGACCTGCACGCCCCCGTGGTGGCCGCTCACAAGGTCGGGCAGGCGGTGAGCGACCCCATCGACGAACGCCACCAGGCGTTGCTGCCCGATTACGTGTGGGGCGACGGCAAGCCAGCGAAGGTGCAGCAGCGGGCGGCCGAAGAGATGATGGCCACTTTCCGGCTGGCCGAGAAGCTCGGCGCCGGCGTGGTAAGCGGGTTCACCGGCTCGCCGATCTGGCACTGGGTGACCGGCTACCCCGGCCCGAAACCCGGTGCCATCGCCGACGGGGTGAAGCAGTTCGCCAAGCAGTGGAACCCGATCCTCGATGTGGCCCGCGACTGCGGGGTGCGGTTCGCGGCCGAGATTCACCCCGGCCAACTCGCCTTCGACCTGTACTCGGCCGAGCTGGCACTCGACGCCCTCGATGGCCGCGAGGAGTTCGGCTTCACCTTCGACCCGAGCCACCTACTCTGGCAGGGCGTCGAGCCGGTGGAGTTCCTGCGGCGGTTCCCCGACCGCATCTTCCACGTCCACGTGAAGGATGCCATGCTGACGCTCAACGGCCGCACGGGCGTGCTCGGCGGGTACTGGCCGAGCGGCGACCCGCGGCGGGGGTGGCAGTTCCGCAGCCCCGGCCGCGGCGGCATCGACTGGGACGCAGTGCTGCGAACGCTCAACGAGATCGGGTATGATGGACCGCTGAGCGTCGATTGGCACGACGCCGGCCTCGACCGCGAGTTCGGAGCCGCCGACGCCGCGAGTTTCCTCCAGCGGATCGCCTTCGACCCACCCGCCCGTGGGTTGCAAGCGTTTCGCCCGTGAGTGGCCCATGTTTCCCACCAAAGCCGCCGTCGATGAACTGAAACGCACCTGGACGGACAAACTCGTCCGCGTGAAGCCCGGCGTTCGCCCGGAATTGCTCCGCTTCGAGGGGCGGGTGGGGCGGGTCGTCACGGTGAGTTACAGCGGGCGGGCGGTGGTCGATTTCGCCGACGGGGCGTGGTACGACGTGGCCGACTTCGCAGCGGTGCTGGAAGAAGTGACCGACGACGCCGAACGGAAGAAGTACGACGCGACAGCGAACAGTGCGCAGAAGCTGCCGGGAAGGCAAAGTTAACCCGAACGCCCCTTCAGGGCGTGGTCCGCACCGCGCGCCCTGAAGGGCGGACCCCAACACCGCAAAGGACTCGCTGAAACTGCTCTCAGGTTCCCCGGTCGCAAGCCCCCGGCGATGACACCCACGCGGCCGCATCCCGTAAGATTCCTCCAACTCCGTTCCGCACCCCGCGTTCACCCATGCTCCTGCTCATCGACAACTACGACTCGTTCACCTACAACCTCGTCCAGCGATTCGGGGAGATCGACCCGACGCTCGACATGCAGGTTCACCGCAACGACCAGATCACGCTCGACCAGATCGCGGCGCTGAAGCCGACGCACATCGTCATCTCGCCGGGGCCGTGCTCGCCGAACGAAGCCGGTATCTCGAACGATGTGCTCAAGCGGTTCGCCCCCACCATCCCCACCTTCGGCGTCTGCCTCGGGCACCAGTGCATCGGACACAGCTTCGGCGGGAAGGTGATCCGCAACAGCCGCATCATGCACGGCAAGACGTCGCCGATCCACCACGACGGCAAGGGCGTGTTCGCCGGGTTGAGCAACCCGTTCGAGGCGACGCGGTACCACTCACTGGTCATCCAGAAAGAGACGTGGACGAACCCCGACTTCGAGGTGACCGCCTGGACCGCCGAGGGCGAGATCATGGGCGTGCGGCACAAGACGTGGCCGCTGCACGGCGTGCAGTTCCACCCCGAGAGCTTCCTGACGGTTGAGGGGCCAAAACTGCTGCGGAACTTCCTGGAGATGGGCAAGTAAGGGGTAGATGAAACCGACCCCCACCTGCCGGGTTCACTGCGTTCACCCCCACGACGAAGCCATGAACACACACCTCCCCCCTTGCGGAGGAGGTCGCCGCACTGAGCGGAGCGAAGGCGGCGGGTGGGGGGGTGGCATTCTCTCTACTCGTCCGGCGTGAGTACCTCGACTTCATCGGGTAGCGGCGGGCGGGTGGCGGACCACGCCGCCTCCACCCGCTCCAGCGTCGCCGCTTCCCACGCCGCGTCGTAGACTCGCGGCACCGCCGCCGCCATCGCCGGCTCGGCCCACCGTTCCAGTTCGTCGGCCACCATCCCCGCCGACTGCGGCCGCTCCTCCGGCCGCTTGTTCATCAGCCACCCAATCATCGCCGACAACTCCGCCGGCACTTCCGGATTCAGAGCCATGAGCGGCAACGGGTCGGCCGTCTGGTGCAGGCGGATCTTCTCGCGAGTGTTGGCCGCCGGGAACGGCGGGCGGCCGGCGAGGGCGAAGTACAGGCTGCACCCAAGCGAGTACACGTCCGTCTCTGCCCCCACCGCCACCGCGTTCGTCGCCTGTTCGGGTGGTAGGTAGTCGGCCGTGCCCAGGGTAATGCCGTGCCCGCCCACCACCTCGGCGTCAGCCGCCGTCGGCCGCTCGCCCCGCCGCAAGGTGAAGCCGAAGTCGAGTAGGGTCGCCCGACCGGCGGGCGAGAGCACCACGTTGCTCGGCTTCACGTCGCGGTGGATGAACCCGGCGGCGTGGGCGGC
>JALOQR010000024.1 GCA_025459365.1 Fimbriiglobus sp. | reverse complement strand
CCCACCCGGCCATCACCCGTGCCGCAGACGTGACGCCGTACTTCCTCCGCAAGGTCCGCATCCTGAACGCGGCTCACACGGCCTTGCTCATCAAAGCGAAGCCGCGGGGGTTCGCCATCGTGCGGGACGCCGTGAACGACCCGGAACTCGGGGCGTGGCTGTGGCGGCTGTTGAGCGAGGAGATCGTGCCGACGCTGGAGGGGCGGGTCGATCAGCCGTTGCGGTTCGCCGAACAGACCATCGAGCGGTTCAAGAACCCGTTCCTCGACCACAAGTTCGCCGACATTGCGTTGCACCACGAGAGCAAGGTGAAGGTGCGGCTGGTGCCAACGCGGGACGAGTACCGGGCGAAGTTCGGCAAAGAGCCGGTGTTGTTGAACGAGGTGCTGGCCGAGGCACAGAAGTAGCCGCCGTGCCGTCAGGAACCGCCGGTGGACGCTAGCGGTTCCTGACGGCACGTCACGCATATCATTCCTACATCTCACCCCCCGTACCCTCCCGGAGCTTCCAACCAATGGCTGACGTTCGTGAAACCCAGTTGCTCGTCATCGGTGGTGGCCCCGGTGGGTACCCGGCCGCCTTGCACGCCGCCGACCACGGCATGAAAGTGATTCTGGTCGACGAAGACCCGAAGCTCGGCGGGGTGTGCCTGAACCGCGGGTGCATTCCGAGTAAGGCTTTGCTGCACGCGGCCAAGATCATCCGCGAGGCCCACCACGCTGCCGACATGGGCATCAGCTTCCCCGAGCCGAAGATCGACCTCGACAAGATGCGAGCGTTCGTCCAGCAGAAGGTGGTCGGCAAGCTCACCAGCGGCATCGCCCAGTTGTGCAAAGGCCGCAACGCGGAACACGTCCGCGGGCACGCCGAGTTCATCGACGCCAACACGGTCAAGGTGACCGGCGACACCCCCACCACCATCCGCTTCGAGAAGTGCGTCATCGCCACCGGCGGCGTGCCGGCCATGCCGAAGACGTTCGCCATCGGCGACCCACGGGTCATGGACTCGACCGGGGCGCTGCTCCTGCCCGACATCCCGAAGTCGCTGCTCGTCGTCGGCGGCGGGTACATCGGCCTGGAGATCGGCAGCGTGTACGCCGCCCTGGGTACGAAGGTGAGCGTGGTCGAGTTCATGGATGGCCTGCTCCCGCTCGCCGACCGCGACCTCGTCGCCGTACTGGAGCGGCAACTCAAGAAAGAGTTCGAGAACATCTACCTGAACACGAAGGTGGCCGCCCTGACCGCCACTCCCGCCGGCATTGTGGCGACTCTGGAAGGGAAGGACGTGCCGGGCGAAATCACCTTCGACCGCGTGCTGGTGAGCATCGGCCGCCGACCCAACACCACCGGCCTGGGGCTTGACAAAGCTGGGCTAAAGACCGACGACCGCGGGTTCATCCCGGTGGACCCGCAGCGACGCACCGCCGTGCCGCACATCTCGGCCATCGGCGACGTGGCCGGCGAGCCGGGTTTGGCCCACAAGGCTACCGCCGAGGCCCGCGTGGCGGTCGAGGCCATCCTCGGCGAGCCGGCGGTGTGGGACCCGCGGGCGATCCCGGCGGTCATCTTCACCGACCCGGAAATCGCCTGGGCCGGGCTGACGGAGAAAGAAGCGAAGGAGCGGAACGTGCCGCACGAGGTGCTGAAGTTCCCGTGGGCGGCATCGGGCCGGGCGGTCGCGCTCGACATCACCAACGGGCTGACCAAGATGCTCATCGACCCCGAGAGCAAGCGGGTGCTCGGCGTCGGCATCGCCGGTAGCGGGGCGGGGGAGATGATCGCCGAGAGCGTGCTGGCCATCGAGATGGGGGCGGTCGCCCGCGACGTGATGGAAAGCATCCACCCGCACCCGACGCTCAGCGAGACGGTGATGGAAAGCGCCGAACTGGCCTACGGCGGAGCCACCCACGTGGCGAAGCCGAAGAAGGTGGCGAAGTGAGCTGGTTCCACACCCTCTGCGAGGAGGGGGGAAGGGTGTTCAACTCGGTGATCGCTAGGGCTATCATCGGGATAATCTGAAGGGCACCGGATGGGTCACAGCAAAGGCGAGGCTAAGGGCACGCGAATCAAGCTTGGGTGCGCGAGTCGGGTTGCCCGCGCCGAAGCTCAGCAATCCAAACGCCGGAAAAAGCGGCTCGAAGCACTGCGGGACCAGCGAAAGAGCAAGTGATTTGCCCTGGAGATGTCAGAGATGGGGGCGATGTTCGACACCATCCGACAACTCGTGTCAGAAGAGAAGTACGATGGAATGGCATGCAGTCGCCGGGTTGGACGACGGCGTCTTGGAATTGGAAAGGCCGAACACCACACCCAACCCGGCGGTCGAGGTGCGAGAGACGTTGCCGGACGGGACCGAGTTCAAAGCCGTGTGGTCGTACCTCGCCCAATCCGGTGTGGCCAAACTCGTAACCGTTCACTTCTTTGACCGAGGGTAGCCATGCGAATTCCAGGCGAACGTGCGAAGCGCACACGGTACGTCCAGACGGATCGGTACGTCGTGGCCGTCGAGGTCGAGATGGTTATCCCAGCCGATGACCCGAGCGAACCGTGTTACGAGGCCGAGACGGTCAAGTTGCTGAAGGAGGTGCGGGAGCACGCGGAACGGGGTGACGAAGCGTGGCTCCGCCGTCACGGCAAGGTGTACCAGGCCCAGGAAGCGGCCTAAGCGATGCCTCATGTCAGCCAGTCGATCCGGATCACGTTCATCACCCACTACGCCGAGCTGTACGGGGCGAACCTGTCGCTGCTCGCACTCATCGACGGGTTGCGTCCGCTCGGCGTCGAGGCCCGCGTGTTCGGCCCCGACCACGGCGACCTGATGACCGCCCTCGCCGCCCGCGGGGTACCCGCCGCCGTGCGGCCGTTCGAGTGGTGGGTGTCCACCCGACGTGACGCGACCGCCGCCGCGGGGCGGGCGTACCGCAACCTGCGTCACCTGCGGGCGATCACCCGGCAACTCCGCGAGTGGGGCACCGACCTCGTCTACTCGAACGCCTCGGTGTTCAACATCGGGGCGCTCGCGGCGGTCGAACTCGGCGTGCCGCACGTCTGGCACCTCCGCGAGTTCGGCCGACAGGACTACGACCTGCTCCCCGACCTCGGCCGCAAGATGCACCGCCTGGGCTTCCTCTCCGCCGACGCCACCGTGTGCGTGTCGCACGCCATCCGTCGGGCGTTGCTGGCGAATGCCGAACGGCCGAGTGTTCACGTCGTGTACAACGGTGTCGGGTCGGGGGCGGTGTTCGACGAGCGGAAGGCGAAGGCAGACGCACTCCGCACCCGCACCCAGCCGTTCACCTTCGTGCTGGTCGGCCGCTTCCGCGAGAGCAAGGGGCAGCACGTCGCCATCCGGGCATTCGCGGCGGTGGCCCAGCAGTTCCCCGATTGCCGTTTGCTCATGGTCGGCGGGGCCGGCGGCACGGGCGACGAGGCATACTTCGAGATGTGCCGGGCGTTGCCGGCAGAACTGGGCGTGGCCGACCGGGTGGACTTCTGGGGGTACATCCCCGACCCGGAGCGGGCGTTCCTGGCCGGCGACTGTGCGTTGATGTGTTCGCGGAGCGAGGCGATGGGCCGGGTGACGGCGGAGGCGATGTCGTGCGGGCGCCCGGTCATCGGGTTCGACGCCGCCGGCACAAGTGAGTTGATCGACCACGGCAAGACGGGGTTGCTCTACCGCGATGGGGCGGACGGGTTGGCGGAGGCGATGGCTCGGTATCTGTCGAATGCGGCGGAGGCCACCGCCCACGGCGACGCGGGTTGGGTGGTGGCCCGTGGGCGGCACACCACCGAAGGCTACGCGGCGAACGTGCTGAGCGTCATCCGGGGTGTGATAGGCCGTTAGGGTGGCCCGCTCTCGGAGAGAGTCGGCCAACCTAACTGGCCGTCGTATCCTTCGGCCGGGTCAGGATCGCGGCGAGGTAAAAGGCGGCCACGAGCAGCAGCAATGCCTTGATGCCGGTGACGAACGTGACCGACTGCACCAGCGCCCCGAGGAGCGAGCCGAACAGGTTCGCCCCGAGGGCCGCATCCTTGTGCGGGGTGGCGGTGAACGACCGGGCGAAGATCAGCCCGCTGAACAGCATCGGTAGGCTGGTGAGTAGCCCCACTGCCGTTGCCTTCTGCCAGTAAGGTAGGAACCCGAACCGCGACAGATCCACGAAGTACAGCCCGACGCAACTCCCGAGCAGGCATCCGTACACCACCCACGGTGGCAGTTTCTTGGCCAGCGGAGAGAGGGCGTTGGCTGCCAGGATCATCATCAGCACGCCGGTAATCACCACCGCGTTCACGACCCAGGTGTTGCCCAGCACCACCGACGCCTTGCTGATGTTCTGCACTTCGAGCAGCATGAACCCGGCGCCGAGCAGGGCAAAGTGCGTGTGGCTCTTCCCCCACCCGCGGAACGCCGTGCCGAGTGCGAGCGACCGCACCCCGAGAACGAACAGCCCGAGCAGGCAGCCGGCCAGCAGCAGGTACAGCGGCGGGATGCTGCGACCTTCCAGGTAGATGTAGGGCCAGTCGTCGGTGGCCACTTCGGCCGCCACCGCCGCGGGCATCTCCTTCGACCACTCACTGATGAACTCGGCGAGTTTGGGGTCGGCGGCGAGCCGTCCTTTCACTGCTTCCTCGTCGCCAGTGACGAACAGTACCCCGCCCCAGCCGTAGCCGTTGGCCGGCATGCGGAAGGCGAGCGGCGGGCGGCCGAATTGCTCTTCGAGTACCTGGCTCATGCGGCTCACCACGAACGGCTTTTGCGCCTCGAAGCTGAGCACCAGCACCCCGCCGGGGTTGAGGAGCGTCTTGGCGTGGGCGATGCTTTCGCGGGTGTAGACGTAGTGATCGAGTCGGGCGTTTGTCATCGCCGTGGTGGTGTGTGAATCGAGCAGGCCGAAGGCGATGACGTCGAACTTCTCGGTGGTCGTGGCGAAGAACGAGCGGGCGTCGTCGTTGACGACCCGCACCCCGGGGTGATCGTAGGGCTTCTCTGGGTGGACTTGTTTACCGTACTCGATGATGACCGGGTCGATCTCCACGGCCACCACTTCCGTCACTCCGTTTCGCAGCAGGCCGGCCACGTCGTTCCCGCTCCCTGCTCCCACCACCAGCCCCTTCTTCGGGTTCGGGTGTAGTTTCGGCGGCAAGTCGTATTGCGAGTACCCTCGCTGAGTCGGCACGTAGTGGTCTGGCTTGGCCGTCACGACTTCGGGCCGCAGGTCGATCGGTGCCTGGTAGCCGACGTTGTTCACCGCAATAACATGCGTGCCCAGGTCGCCGAACGGCCGCCGTTCGCCATACAACCCGGCCCAGATGCTCGGCGGGTTGGTGTTGTTCTGTTCGAACAGGCACAACTTCTGGTACGGCGACCACCGGCACTCCTTCCACCCCGGCTCTTCACCGGCCAGCACGCCGAAGGCTACCACCGCGGCCAGTAGGCCGGCGTCGATCGCCCGCTGGGCCCATGCTCCGGCCGTCAGGAACAGCCCGCCGATCGCAAACACGGCAAACCACCACACCGGTGCGAGGCTGAGCCCGCTGCACGCCACAAACAGCCAGATGCCGATCAGGCTCCCGGCCACGTTCACCGAGTACGCCCGGAGCGTCTTGGGGTGGTCGGCCATGAGCCGGCCGAGTTGTCGGCCCACCGGGACGAACACCGCCCACAGGAGCCACAGCATGCCGAAGGTCAGGCCCACCCCGGCGATGCCCGCCGCGAGCGCCATTCCGCCGCTGAGTTCGACCCCGCCCCAGATGAAGTGCCCGGTCGCCCCGCTGAGCAGGTCGGTGATGGTGCCGCCAAGTAGGATGCGAGTCGGTGGCAGGGCGAGAACAGCCACCAGTATGAGCAGCGGCACCAGCACATGCCGTAGTCGGAAGGCCTTCTTCGAGTCCCAGCAGCCCATCCCCAACCCGAGGAAGCAGACCACCAGCACCGTGTTTTGCAAATACGCGAAAATTCGGATCTCGGTCGTCACCCACCGCACCAGAAGCAGTTCCAAAAACAGCCCGACCACGCTGACGGCGAACACTGCCGCGTCGAGCGACAAGAGGTTCGCTGATGGTTTCGGACTGGAATTCGTGGCGGTTGCGGGGAGTGGCGTATCAGTGATCGCCGGCAATGAGGGGGCAGACGACGGCATGACGGGCCTCGGGTTAGAGCGCGTCAACACCTTAGAACAGGTTTCGGCCCGAGGTTGAAGAGTGGTGCGGGCTGATGAATTGGGCCGCTCGGCGACCGCCCAGACACTTTCGAAATGACCCGGCGATTAGCCGCCCGCCTCACCTTCCCGGGGGCAAGACAGGATCGGAAATCGGGTCGCACTTCTGGTGTCGGGCCGGCAACCCCCGCCGTGGATTACCGGCCGTCTGCATTACAGCACCGGGATGCCAAACCGCCGCACCAGCGATTCCAGTTCTGTCCGAAGGAACTTGACGCTCGGAGCGATGAAGAAATCGACCTGCATGTGCGAGGGGTCGTAGTCCTGGTGGATCACGTCTTCCGTGATGAATGGCCGGCGGCGGGCGTCTGGGCTGAACAGCGAGTGTGGAATCTCGCCGAAACTCGACAGAATCCCGGCCCCAAAGACCTTCACTTCGCCGTATTCCTCGATCAGCCCGAATTCAATGCTGAACCAACTAAACCGCTTGAGCGCCAGCACCTGGTCGCCCCGCGGAGTGGCCAGCGGCGGAACGTGCCCGAGGCAGTCGTGGATCATGTCCGGCTCGGGAGTGAACTCCGGGTGCGAGCCATGCCGCAGAAACTGCGTGACCGGGAACCCCCGTTTCGCGATGTACTCATAGAAGGTGCGGTACGGCAGCGCCCCTTCGGCCGGCACGAGGTGCATGTTCGTCGTCCGCTGGACTTGCTCGCTCAGCGTCCGCAGTTGTGGGATCTCGTGCCCGGTGATCGCCAGTGCCCGCTTGCCGGCCAGGTACACCTCGCTGGCGTGCTTCACATGCAGTTCGTCGAGCTTCGGCGACACCTCTCGCCAGATGCGGGTCTCTTCGGGTGTGTAGTCCACCATCGGAGGACCGAGGTTTTCGAGGCGGTGGCGACGGGTGAGGGCGAATAGGTACTCGCGGCGGGCAATGTACTCCGCGTCTCCCTCGCCGGGGTGCGGCAGTTCGAGCACGAATTTGTCGGCGTCGGGCGGCACCACCATCGCGTTAGCGTCGATGGCCTGCCCGTATTCGGTGAGCGTGTCGGGTGCGTTCATGATTCGGAACTCCCGTTCGAAACACGGAGAGACGGGCACTTTAGTTTATCGACAGGCGGACAACGATGGGTGCGGGAAATCACGAGGAACGAAGGGTATCGGACTCCATCGCTGTCTACGAATGAAACGACCTGCCCGTACTGCTCTAACTTGCTTGAGGACTTGTATTGACTGTTTTTGCTGCCGATGCCGCCCTGGACGCCCTCCGCACCCTGCACATCGAACAACTGTTGCTGCCGGTGCTGGTGCAACTGGTGGTGATCATCCTGGCCGCCCGAGTGTTCGGGGTGTTGGCCCGCAGGCTCGGTCAACCGGCGGTCGTCGGCGAGATCGTCGGCGGGTTGCTGCTCGGTCCTTCCTTGTTCGGTTGGCTGGCCCCCGACCTGTTCGCCGCGGTGTTTCAGCCGCATCTACCCGACGTGCCACCGGAACTGGCGAATGCCGCATTCCCCAAGATCTTCCAGGCGCTGTCGCAACTCGGGCTGATCTTCCTGCTCTTTTTGGTTGGACTGGAGTTCGACTTCGCCCACCTGAAGGTGAAGGGAGCGGCGGCAGTGGCAGTCTCGCTGGCCGGCATCGCGCTGCCGTTCGCTCTGGGTGTCGGGCTGGCCCCGGTCATTCACCCGCACCTCGAACCGCACCCGACTCAAGGGTCTGTGCCGCTGCTCGGCCTGACACTATTCCTGGGCGTCGCATTGAGCATCACTGCGATCCCGGTACTCGGGCGGATGCTGCTGGAGTTTGGCATCACCCGCACGCGGGTAGGGGTGGTGGTGCTCGCGGCGGCGGCGGTGGGGGATGCCGTCGGGTGGGTGCTGCTGGCGTCGGTCGAGCCGGTGGCACGGGCGGCCCGGGCCGGGCAGGGAGGCGGGTTTTCGTGGGCGAACACCGGGCTGATGCTGGTGTCGGTTGCGGGATTTGTGGCGGTCCTGTTTGTGATCGTTCGCCCGCTTCTTGGCCGGTTTCTGGAGGGAAGCCAACGGCGGAGCGGGGGAACGGTGTCGGCCAACGCCCTGGCGGTGCTGTTGGTGGCGCTGCTGCTGTCGGCATTGGCAACGAACCTGATCGGCATTTCGGCGGTGTTCGGTGCGTTTCTGCTTGGGGTGGTGCTTTCCGACCGTGCGGAACTCCGCGAGGCGATTGCCACCAAGCTGCGAGACTTCATCACCGTCTTTTTCCTCCCCATCTTCTTCACCTACACCGGGCTACGGACCGATCCGCGGTCGCTCGGCGAAGCCTGGTGGGTGGCGGGGGTGGTGCTACTGGCGGCGGTCGGGGGAAAGTTCATTGGGTGTGCGGTCGCCGCTCGCGGAACCGGGTTCCGGTGGCGGGAGGCAGGCATCATCGGGGCGCTGATGAACACTCGCGGGCTGATGGAACTGGTGGTGATCAATATTGGGTACGACATCGGTGTGATCCCGAATAGCCTGTTCTGCGCGCTCGTGCTGATGGCAGTGCTGACAACCGTGATGGCTGGTCCGCTGGTGGTATGGTTTGGCCGCGAGACAGAGATCGAAGGGCCACTGCGGGCGAACGGGTTCGTACGGGGGCGGGCCGCAGGATCGATAGACTAATGGACGTCACGCTGATGGGGACGCCAACGATCGAGCCGTTGGACAATCCCTGGATCGTCGCGGATCCATCAGAGGGTCTGGACGAATCCACGGAACGGAAACCGACGCCCGCGCCGACATCCCGGCCAGGGCCGACTTCGGAGACCGGAAAAAGCCGTCGGCGCTCCTGACACATCGGCGGAAAGTTTTTCCCCGGAAGGAATTCGCACCGGGCAGTTCCGCTCTATACTCGCTTGTTCCGGGACCCCCGTTCCGTACTCCCTGGGCACCGCGTATGACCACCCTCACCCGCGACCAGATGCGGACCGACCGCCAGTGGCAACTGACCGTCGCCGCGGTGGTGGGCGGGGTGCTGCTGGCCTATAGCGGATTCGGCGGGCTGGGCGGAATCAGTGGCCTCGTCAAACAGTGGATCAAGCCGGACTACTCGCACGGCTTCATCGTGGTCCCCTTCGCCCTCTACCTGCTCTGGCGGAACCGAGACAAACTCCCCGAGAAAGTGGCGTGGCCGAACTGGGGCGGGCTGCCGCTCCTGCTCGGACCGCTGCCGCTCTACCTGGCCGACGCCGATCTGAACGTGGCCAAAGAATGGGTGCAGGGCGGGTGCCTGGTGGCCAGCCTCGCCGGGGTGCTGCTCATGTTCGGCACTCCGCCATCCAAACGCCCTCAGGGGCCGATCGACTGGGCTGCCGCCGCGCTCTGCCTGTCTCCGGTGCTGTACCTCCTGGCATTCAAGGCCGGCAATACTTCTCAGTCGGCGTTCTGGGCGGCGGTTGGGGCGTTCGCCCTGGGGGTGAACCTCACTCTGTATCGCCGATGGTCGGCGGTGCGATGGGCGGCCCCGGCGCTGGGGATGTTGTTGCTCGCCCTGCCACTGCCGAACGTGGTCGAGAACGAGGTGAGCTGGCAGTTGCGAAAGGTCGCGACCGCCTCGGCGGTGGGCGTCTTCCGGGTGATGGGCCTACCGACGCGGTGGGAGCCGCCGATGAAACTCGACGTCGGCACGGCCAAGCTCGACGTGCAAGCCCCGTGCAGCGGGCTGAGTATGCTCCTGGCGTTCGTCGCTCTCACTGCTGCCATCGTGCTGCTCTGCCCGCCATCTCGCCGACCGATCGACCGTTGGGTGGTGTTCCTCTCCAGCGTGCCCATTGCCGTCTTTTGCAACATCGCGCGCATCGTGGTGAGCGGGCTGGTGCTGCTGGCCGGATGGAAAGAGGCGTTCGACTTCATCGTCCACGACTTCGCTGGCTGGGCGATGATGCCGCTGGCGCTCGGGCTGGTGTGGGCCGAGTTCAAACTGATCGACTGGCTGCTGGTGCCAGTGGTGCGGATGAGCCGCGAAGAGGTGGTGAAAGCTGGGCTAGCGGAGGCGCGGGCCGAGATCGAGCGACAAGAAATAGCCCGGCGAGGTAACGCGCCTGCCGGGAAGGCCGATCCACACCCGGCGGCTCCGTTCCTCCCGCTCACCCCCGCCGGCACATCGCATGGGGCTACAGCCGCTGGCGGTACCATCGCCAACCCGGCGACCCCGCCGCCGCGGCCTGGTTCGGGGACGAGCCAGTGAACCCGCTGCCCCCGCCGCCCCGCCGCCGGGTGGTCATTCCTCTCCGCCCATCGGCCGCCCTCCGCGTACTCCGCCCGTGGTGGTTCGTGATGGCGGCTGCTGCGGTGATGGCCTTCATCGCCTACGGTAGCTACGTTCCGTTCGAGTACCGTCCGCGAGACTGGGACGAGGCCACGGCTGCCTACCAGGCTGCCCTCGGGCGCTGGCTCAACCCGCCGTCTCGCTCCGATTTCGGGGCCAACATCGCCCTCGGCATTCCTCTCGGATTCTGCCTGCTCGGAGCACTGCGGGTTGATCGTCCGAAAGGCTGGCTCGCAGCACTGATCGCGGTTCTCGTCGTGATCCTGTGCGGGGTGTACGCCGCTGCCGTCGAGTTCGGCCAGTTGTTCTTTCGCGAACGGGTCTGCTCTGGTGCCGACGTTCTCGCCCAGACGATCGGCGGGACGATCGGGGCCGGGGCGTGGGTACTCGTTGGGCAGCGATTCACCGACCGCGTGCGGCGAACCTCCGATGCCGATGCCGTACGAGCGACCACCGCCCCCCTTCTGCTCGGGTATGCGGCACTCTTGCTAATCGTGCAGACACTACCGCTCGACCTGACCGCCAGCCCGGCTGTTGTTTACCGTCGCCTCCAGTATGCCACCACCTGGTCGCCCCTGGGTGAACTGTTCTCCGTACCGGATGCCGACGTCGATCACGACCTGAAACTCCTGGCGACGTGGTGCGAACTCTTCGCCCTGTACCTGCCTCTCGGGTTGTTGCTCGCCGGGCTTGCGGGCAAGTTCCGCACAGCCGACGGTTTCTTCCGCGTGGTGGGAGTGGGGTTACTCACCGGGCTGGTGCTGGAGATCTGCCAGGTGTTGGTGGTGAGCCGCCACCCCAGCGTGACCGACGTGCTGGTGGGGTCAGCCGGGGTGGTGAGCGGGTGGATCACGGCCCGCGTGCTGGCGGCCGGAGGGGTGCGGCGGCGGCGTCTGGAAGCGACGCTGCTGGTCGGTCAGGCGTGGGCAGTAGTACTGGCCGCGATCGCCTGGTTCCCGTACCAACTGTACCCCGGCCTGTTGAGTGAGAAGTGGAACGCGATCAGCTGGCTACCACTGCAAGACGCGGTGCGGGGCGAGTACCTGTGGTCGGCCGAAGACCTGCTCGCCAAGTTCGCCCTCGGCTTGCCGCTCGGTGCGGCAGCCGGGTGGGGGCTGGGCGGGTCGGCGGGGCTTGGCTCTCGACCGGTGGGTCGATGGCTGGTGCCGTTGGCCGGCGTACTGGCAGCCGGGTTGGTGGCGGCAGTGCTGGAGTTCGGGCAGGGAATGCTACCGGCCCGCGTGCTCTGCCCAACCGACGTATTGATCGCGGCGGTCGGCGGGTGGGTCGGGGCGGCGGCGGTGCGGTGGTCAACGTGGAAGGGGGTCGGGTCGAGCCGGATGGTCCGACGAACCGAGCCGGTCTAACCGGCGGTCGTGGGGTGGTCCGGGTGCCGCTCGGCTCGCGGCACCCACCGGAGAGCGGGGAGCGATGGAGAAGCAGACGATCTTCATGATCTTCGTCACCGGGTCGGCCGTGCTCGGCTCCCTGGCGTGGGGGCCGTACATCGGAATCCTGGTGTACTACGCGTTCGCCGTCCTCCGCCCGCAGCATATGTGGCAGTACTCGCTGCCGCAGGGGATGCAGTGGTCGTTGTACGTCGGGATGGCGGCCATCATCGCCGGGGCGGTGTACCGCCTGCGGCTGATCGGCTACCCCACGGCCGGCCCAACTCCCGGGACTCGCCCCGCCCTCTGGAACATCGTCCATTGGGCGATGATGGGGTTCTTCGGCTGGATGACCCTCTGCTTCATCCGGGCCGAGAACCAGGACCGAGCGTGGCTTACGTTCGACATCTACCTGAAGACGACAGTGATGTTTGTGGTGGCCGCCCTCAGCGTGTACCGGCTCAGCCAGATGTGGGTACTGTTGGTGTTGTTGGTTGGGGTGGATGTGTATGTGGCCTACGAGGCCAACTTCCAGTACTTCGTGTGGCGGTGGAACCAGATCCAGCTCCGCGGATTCGGTGGGCTCGACAACAATGGCGCGGCCCTCATGCTGGCAATGGCCATTCCCCTTTGCTACTTCCTGTGGGAAGGAACTACCGGGTGGTGGCGCTGGGGGTATTTGGCGGTGGTGCCGGTGATCGCCCACGCCGTGCAGTTGACCTTCAGCCGTGGGTCGATGGTGGCCACCTTGATGGCCATGCCGGTCGTGTTCCTGTTCAGCCGGCACAAACGCTTACTGCTGGTGCTCGCCGTCCTCGGCGCGGCATTCGTTCTTCGCACCTCCGGGCCGGAGCTACAGGATCGCTTCTTCTCGATCAAGCAGCACGATCTGGACGAAAGCGCGAACATGCGAAAAATGGCGTGGCGGGCCGCCGCCGAGATCGCCACCGAGCGACCGTTCTTCGGTGTTGGCCTGCGGTGCTCGGCCCCCCACATGAAGGCGCACGGCGCACCCGAGGGGATGACGATCCACAGCCAGTACCTTCAACTGGCGGCCGATAGCGGGTGGGTCGGCATGTTCAGCTATATGGTGCTGTATATCGGGGCGCTGGTGCTGGGCGTTCGCCTCTGGTGGCAAACCCGTACCTGGCCTGATTATCCGGAGGTGCGGCAGGCGCGGGCGATGGCCGCGGGCATTGTGTCATCGCTAGTCCTGTACGGTATCGGTGCGTTCTTCCTCTCCCTCGAAACGTTCGAGTTGCCGTACATCCTGTTCCTGATCATCGCCCAGTTGTGGAACTGCTACAAAGGCGGCGGCATCGAGGCCGCGGTGCGGGCGAACGGGTCGGCCCTTCCGCCACCGCCTGCTCCACTCATTGCCCGCCCCCAACCGCGACGCCCCGCTCCGATGCCGCCTCCGCCGATGTCGGTCCTCCGCGAGGAAGACAACACTCCTGTGATCCCCCTCCAACCTGCGAGGCCGCAATGACCCCGGACGACCGCCCGCGGGTCGGGTTCGTCCTGCACGTCATGCAGGTGGCCGGCGCCGAAGTACTGGTGCGAGAGATCATCCGCCGATTGGCCGGGCGAATCACTCCGACCGTCTTCTGCCTCGACAGCGTCGGGGCGATTGGGGAGGAGTTGATCGCCGACGGGGTGGAGGTGCTCGCCCTCGGCCGCAAGCCAGGGTGGGACTTCCGCATTGCCGGCCGACTGGCGAAGGAGGCCGCCGCTCGCCGCATCGACATCCTACACGCCCACCAGTACACCCCGTTCTTCTACGCGGCACTTGCCAAGCCACTCATCCGCCACCGCCCGCGGCTCATCCTCACCGAACACGGCCGGCACTACCCCGACCTCGTGTCGCCTGTCCGCCGGGCCGTCAATCGGCTTGTGCTCGACCGACTGGCCGACGAAGTGACCGCATGCGTCGGGTTCAGTGGGCGAGCGCTTCGCAATGTGGACGGGTTCCGTGGCAACCGCATCCGCATCATCGATAACGGCATCGACGTCGAACGCTATGGCCCGCCGGCAGACAAGGCCGAGCAAAAGCGGGCACTCGGCTTCGACCCGGCCCGGCGGTACGTCGTTCACGTCGCCCGGCATCACCCGGTGAAGGATCAAACCACCCTGCTCAAGGGCTTCGCCGCGGCGGCCCCGCATCTGAAGGATGTCGATCTGCTCATGGCCGGCGATGGGCCGTTGCGGGAACAACTCGAAGCGCTCGCTGGGTCGCTCGGCATTACTGATCGGGTGAAATTCCTGGGCATCCGCAAAGATGTGCCGGAAGTGCTACGGGCCGGCGATGTGTTCACCCTCACGAGTGTGAGCGAGGCGTCGTCGTTGACGCTGCTGGAGGCCATGGCGACCGGACTGCCAAGTGTGGTGAGCGACGTTGGCGGCAACCCCGATCTGATCCGCCGCAATGTGGACGGGCTACTTTTTCCGCGAGGCGATGCAGCCGCCTGCGGAGCGGCTTTCCGACAGTTGCTCGGCGAACCGGGGTTGGCCGAGAAACTGGGGGCGAACGCAAGGAAGCGGGCGAACGATCGCTTTCGCCTCGACGACACCGTGGAGCGCTACGCGAGGCTCTACGGCTTGTAATGGCACCTACAGTTCGGCCACGATCCGCCGCACCAGTGCCCGCACTTTCGGTTCGGCCTCGTTCGCGGTGTGGAGGATCTCGGTCAGGCTCACGGGTTGGAGTGCGTCAGCCAGGCACATATCGGTTATCACGCTCAGCCCCAGGTTCCGCATTTTGGAATGCACCCCGACGATCACTTCCGGGATCGTCGACATGCCGATGACATCCGCGCCCATCGTTCGAAGTGCCCGGTACTCGGCCCGCGTTTCGAGGCACGGCCCCAGGACCGCCGCATACACCCCCTGCTGAACGGGGATTTTTTCGTCCATTGCCACCCGCCTGGCGAGGCTCAGTAGGTCGCGGTCGTAGGCGTGGCACATGTCGGGGAAGCGTTCGCCGAGGCGGTCGTCGTTTGGCCCGACGAGCGGATTCGCCCCGAGCAGGTTGATGTGATCTTCGATGAACATGATGTCACCGCGGCTGTACTGTGGGTTCAACCCGCCGCAGGCGTTCGAGCAGATGAGCACTCCGCACCCGAGTGCCTTCATCACCCGCACCGGGAATGTGACCTGCTGGGCGGTGTACCCCTCGTACAGATGAAAGCGGCCTTCCATCGCCACCACACTTTTGCCACCGAGTGTGCCGCACACCAGCCGACCCTTGTGGGATGGGGCGGTCGAACGGGGGAAGTGTGGTATCTGTTCGTAGGGGATCTCGGTGCGGTCGGTGATCTCGTCGGCGAATTTGCCGAGGCCGGTGCCGAGCACAATGCCCACGGTCGGCGAGCCAGCCCAGAGTTGACGGACAGCGGCGGCAGCTTCTTGGATGTCGTCGTAGAGGGGCATGGTGCGTGAGGTTGACGGGAAGAATGGAACGGGTGTACGGTGTGCAGACGCGAAGGGAAATGATATGACCTTGCCCGCCCGTCTGAGGCTGTGGCCAACGGCGGAGGAACTGCGGCGGATGGCCCACCATCCGGCCGCCTACGCCCCCACCGCCGCCGAGGTGCTGGCCCCACCGCCGGTACCTCTGCCGACCGTTCCGATGGGGGCCGAAGAACGACGGTTGATGAACGCGATTCTTGCCAAACCAGACGCCGACGAACCACGATGGCAGTTCGCCGACTGCGTGGAAGCGAGCGACCCCGAGCGGGCGGCGTTCATCCGGGACCAAATCGCCGGATCGCTGCGAGACCACTCCAAGCGAGTTCCGGACCGCTGGCTCGCCCCCTTTCTGGCGTTCGGTGCCCGCGATCTCGTTTTCCGTCGCGGGTTTGCCGAGGCAATGTCGCTCACCGGCCGTAGCTTCATCAGCCTGAGCGATGGGCTGTTCGCCGCCACGCCGCTGCGAGAGGTACGGTTGATCGCGGTCAACTTCTTGATCCCCGAATTGGTGCAGTGCCCGAACCTTCGCAAATTGACGCAACTCGACCTGCGAGGCAACCAGATCGACCAGGAGGGGAGCCAACTGCTGGCCGGATGCCGGTGGTTGAAGGGGGTCGCTGTGCTGCTGTGAACTTCGTCGGGAGGTTGGGGACAGGAGGCGTGTCTCGCTTGCCAACTCGCGGCGAAGAGTCGCTCTGACTCACTCCGATAGACAAGCATTCCATTCCACGGCACAATACGCCCACTCACTCGGAGCCGAGCAGCGATGGCGGTCAACCTTCCTCCGCAGTATCACGATGCCGAAGCACGATACAAGAAAGCGCAATCGGCCGCCGACAAGCTGACCGCCCTGCGAGAAATGTGGGTGATCCTGCCCAAACACAAGGCCAGCGAGAAGGTGCAGGCAGCGCTCAAGACGAAGATCAGCGAACTGACCGACCAAATCGAGCAGGAGAAGGCCGGGCCGAAGAAGTCGGCTCCGGGGTCGTTCAAGATCCCCCGCCAGGGGGCCGGCACGGTGGTATTCCTCGGCCCGCCGAACGCCGGCAAGTCAGCCCTGCTCGCCAGCTTGACGAACGCCAAGCCGGAAGTCGCCGCCTACCCGTTCACCACCCGCGAGCCGATCCCCGGCATGACCGACACAGCGGGCGTGAAGGTCCAACTCATCGATCTGCCACCAATCACTGCCGACCATTATGAGCACTTCGTGACGGATGTGACCCGCTCGGCCGATGCCGCTGTATTGTTCCTTGATCTGGGCAACGACGACGGCCCGGCCGAAACGCAGACGACCATCGACCGCCTGAAGAACGCCCGCCGCGAACTGGTGAAGGCGAAGCCGGCCGACGACGACCCGACCGTGTACTATTTGCCGACAGTCCTCGTAGCGACCAAAGCCGACGACGAGGCCGCCGACATCCGCCTGGAGATGGCCCGCGAGTGGATCGCCGACCGTTTCCCGTTGGTTGTGGTGTCGGTCGAGCGAGGCGACGGGCTGGCCGAGTTGAAGCAAGCCCTGTTCGACGTCCTCGGCGTGATGCGGATTCACACCAAACAGCCAGGCAAACCGGCCGACACGACCGGGGCGCCGTTCACCTGCCCGGTGGGGAGCACGGTGGCTGAGTTCGCCGGGTGCGTACACACCGACTTCGAGGAGAAGGTGAAGTCGGCCCGGGTGTGGGGAAGCGGTGCGACGCCCGGTCAGACGGTCGGCCGCGACCACGTCCTCCACGACGGGGATGTCGTAGAATTGCAGGTGTAACACGGTCCGGTTGGGTGGCCCGCTCTGGGAGAGAGCGGGTTCCGCCGCCGCTCTCTCCCAGAGCGGGCCATCCTGAGCCATCCCCATGACCCACCCGCTGCCATCACCGAACGCTCCCGACCGCACGAGGTTTATCGTGCGGCACGGGGCGGTGCGGCTGCTCGGCGAGTTCATCGCCCCCGAGCGGGGCGAGGTCCGCCGGCGGGATGTGGTCATCCTCCGCACTCCACGGGGCACCGAGCACGGTGAAGTTCTCGGCCCGTCGTCCCCGCAGGCGGTCGCCCATATCCCGGACCCCACCAGCGGGGCGATCCTGCGGGTGGCCACCGATGCCGACCTCCAGAGAATCGCCGAACTGGCCACCGCCGAGGCGTGCGACCTCGAGATCGGTGTAAACCTGGTGCGGCAGCACCGGTTGGCCATGCAACTAGTGTCGGCCGAGCGGCTGTTCGGCGGTGAGCGGGTGCTGTTCTACTTCCTGGCCGAGCACCGGGTCGACTTTCGCGAACTGGTGAAGGCGATGGCCCGCGAGTTCCACGCCCGCATCGAGTTGCGGCAGATTGGCGTGCGAGACGAAGCCAAGCTGAAGGCCGATTACGGCGACTGCGGGCGACCGGTGTGCTGCAATACCTTCCTCATGGTGATGCCGCCGGTGTCGATGCGGATGGCGAAGCTACAAAAGTCGACGCTCGACCCGACTAAGATCTCGGGCCGGTGCGGGCGGCTGAAGTGCTGCCTGCGGTACGAGCAGGACGTATATGAAGCCCACCAGGAGGAGTTGCCCAAGGCTGGCAGCCGAGTGCTTACCCGCCAGGGGCAGGGGCGGGTGCTGGCGGTCGAGGTACTCGCCCGCCGGTTGATGGTGGAGTTCGAGGACGGCCGCCGCCAGCCGGTGACGGCCGACGAGGTGCTGACGAAGCTGTAGCCGAAGTTCCCACGGCCCGCATACGCCATTGGGGCGTCGCCGGCCGTTCGCCCAAGAGGAAGTGCCGTGGATCACGCCATCTACGACCTGGTGCGGGACGACCCGCGGTATCCGGTCGAGGCGTACGAATTCGTGTGCGACGCCGTCGAGTTCACACAGGAAATGCTCGGCCGCGAGCCGCACGAGGACGACCCGCCGGATGCCGACTACCACGTGTGTGGCGAGGAACTGGCCCGCGGGGCGTGCGAGATGGCCGTGTGCGAATTCGGCATGATGGCACCGGTGGTCTTCCGCCAGTGGGGTATCCGCACCACCGACGATATCGGGCAGATCGTGTTCAACCTCATCAAGGCGAAAAAGCTCAGTCAGTCCGATCGCGACGATCCGGCCGACTTCCATGACTTGTTCGACATCACCAAAGTACTCACCGACGGCTTCGAACTTACCCTGGCCGTCGCCCGCAAGTCCTCCGGCCAGGGGAAACGATGACCCGCCAGAAGTGGCTGCTCGCGATCTCCGCCGCCGCTCTCGTCGGTTGGCTCAGCTGGCTCGGCTACGCCGTTGCCTTCCACCGCCTCAACCCGCCCGACGTGGTGTCTCGCTCGCAGTTGCTCGCCTCCACCTACGTCGTGGTGGCCGAAGTGACGGTGCAGGACGGGCGGCCGGCACCGTCGGTGACGGTGGTCCACAAGCTCGACGGCACCGGCCCGGATGCCGGCGGGACCCTCAGCGTGGTAAACCTGCCCGACGCCACCACCCCGGCGAACAAGCCGCTGCCGGGGTCCGGGCGATACCTGCTGGGGCTCGTCCCGGACCGCGGGGAGGGGTTCCGCATCGCCGGTTGGCCGCGGGGCCTGGGCGAGTTCACCACCGAGCCGGGGCAGGTGTTGCCGAAGGCAGACGACGACAAGCCCGGCGACCCGCCGCGGGTCCGCCCGCCGCTCGCCTACCCGTGGACCGACGCCGTGCAGAAGCAGATGTCGGTCCTCGGGTACAAGTGGTGAGGTCGCAGCCCGCGCCGCCCGCGCCACACCCCCGACCGCCGGCGGGCGTGGACCCTCCGACAGGATGACCACCTCAGTGGCGGTTACTTCCTAATGGACGAGGTAACCGAACTGGCGAAGGAGTGCGACTCGCACTTCTCGCGCCCGCGGCGCTCGCCTCACCCGTGCGTACAGCCGAGGCTGGTAGCACAAGCGGTTGACCAGTGAGTGGAGGGCATCCCGGAAACGGGTCCCCATTGGTGCGGTCGCGACTCGTGTTAAAGCGTCGGGCCGATTTGCCAGGGGGCGAACTCCTCCTCGCCCACACCGTGGATCTCGCTCTTTGTTTGCTTACCGCTCGCGGTGGCCAGAATCGCGTCGAAGATCTGCCGCCCGACCACCTCCACCGGCGTGCCGTCGAGGATCACCCCGGCGTTGATGTCCATGTCGGATTCCATCCGCTCGTACAGCGGGGTGTTCGTCGCCACCTTCAGGCAGGGGGCCGGCTTGCACCCGTACACGCTCCCGCGGCCGGTGGTGAACACGCACACGTTCGCCCCGCCGGCCACCACGCCCGTCATGCTCACCGGGTCGTAGCCGGGGGTGTCCATCACCACGAACCCCTTGGCGGTCACCGGCTCGGCGTACCGCACCACGTCCACCATCGCCGTGCTGCCAGCCTTGGCGATCGCCCCGAGGCTCTTCTCGTAGATGGTGGTCAGCCCGCCCTTCTTGTTGCCGGGGCTGGGGTTGTTGTTGATCTCCGCCCCGAACGTGCTGGTGTACCACTCCCACCACTTGATCCGCTCGACCAGTTTCTGTCCCACCTCCTCGCTTACCGCCCGACGAGTGAGGACGTGCTCGGCCCCATAGATCTCCGGCGTTTCCGCGAGAATGCTGGTGCCACCATGTTGTACCACGAGGTCGGACGCCACGCCGAGGGCGGGGTTAGCGGTCACGCCGCTGTTGCCGTCCGACCCGCCGCAGTTGGTGCCGAGCAGGATGTGCTTGGCCGGCAGTTGCACCCGCTTCACGTCGTTCACCCACGGCAGCATGTCCACCACTGCCTTCACCCCGGCGTCGGTGGTCTTGCCGATCCCGCCGGTTTCCTGAATGGTGAGCACGGTTGGCGGCTTCTTCGTCACCTTCGCCCCGCCGCCGAGTTGCACCAGCTCCAGGTGCTGATGCTCGACCAATTCGCGGGCCTGCACGATCTCGCAGCCAAGGCCGATCAGGATGTACGCGGCCACGTTCGGGTGGTTCGCGAACCCGGCCAGGGTGCGTTCGAGTTGCTTGTGATCTGGCCCTTCGTACTGGTGCCCGCAGCCCATCTTGTGCACGATCGGGATCACCCCATCGACGTTCGGGAAGTCCTTCAGCACCCCGCTCGCCTCGATCCGCTTGGTGATGTACTTGCTGGTGCTGGCCGAGCAGTTGACGGTGCTGATGACGGCGATGTAGTTCCGCGTGCCGTACCGCAGGTGGTCGGGTTTGCCGGGACCGCGGTCGTACCCCATGAAGCTCAGGTGCTCGGCCGGCGGGGGGAGCGGGGCGGGGCGGTCGGCACCGAAGGCATAGTCGCGGGCGAACGCCTCCGCCTTCACGTTGTGAACGTGAACGTGCTCGCCGAGGGCGATCGGCTTGCCAGCAAACCCGATCACCTGACCGAACTTGTAGACGGCGTCGCCTTCCTTGATTGGCCGGACGGCGAACTTGTGGCCCATCTCGATGCCAGCGGGGAGAGACACGGTGCCGCCATCAAAGGTCAGGGCGGTGCCGGCGGGGATGCCGCGGGCGGCGACGGCAATATTGTCGGCCGGGCGGAGGTGGACGGCGTACTTGGTGAGCGGGACGGCGGCCATGACAGGCGATCCGGTGGGGGAAGAGTTCTTCCCCTTATCGTATCACGGCGGCCGGAGCAGGTAGGGTGGGTCCGTGAGACGGAAACGATCGCGTCACCCCACCCGACCCAAACCCGACGCAGCAGTGGCCTTGGCGAAACGGAAGGGCCGACAAAAAACCGCCGGGCACCCGGTGAGGGGTGCCCGGCGGTGTGAGTGGCCTTCGGCCGGGGGTTACTTCTCCGCCTTGAGTTCCCCGGTGCCAGTCGGGCTGGCGGCCGGGGCGAGCTTGTCCAGATCGGCGATGGTTTCACCGCCGGCGCGGGTCGACAGGGCGCGGAAGGCCGCCGGATCGACCCCTTCCTTGATGTATCGCACGCTGCCATCGCCCATGAGCACCATCGTGCCGCGGGAGCCGTCGGCCTTCTTCACCATAAACGGGCGGGCCGGGTCGGTCCCCTTGTCGTTCACTCCCATGAGGGTAGCACCGCCGCCGGCGATCCAGGGCCGCTGGTAGGTTGGCGGCACCTGAATCAGGTACATGGTGTTGGACAGGCCGTCCTTGACGTCCTCTGGCTTGGACCCCCAGTCGTACCCGGTCATGCCGACCTTCTTGGCATCGGCTTCGTTCTTCGGGTTGCCGCGGGCCGCGTCCAGCCCCAGGCCGGCCACACCGACGTAATTGGTCGCCCCAACCAGCCGCCCATCCGGGATGAGGTCGGAGCTAGCCCGCCAGGCGGATTGCGGGTAGTCGGGAACGAGCAACTCGGGAATCCACGACTCGGCGAGGTCGAGGTTCGGCTTCTGGTACCATGCCTGATTGGGGTCGATCTTGCGATGCAAACCGGCCTTGTTGTCCATGTAGCGAGCGAGTTCGGCGAAGAAGCTGCACCGGTGTTCGGGCTGGTATGGCAAACCTTGATTACCGCCGGGAAGCCGGCGGTCTTCACCGCGGGGATCGCGGGGCAGGGCACCCTGCGGCAGACCATCTTTCGAGCCGGCGAGCGCTTCGCCGGGCAACCCCCCGTTCCGCTGGCCGTTCAGCGGCTTCGACCCGAGCGCGAACACCCCGCCTTCGCCGGAGTACATGCCCATCTTGCCGCGGACCACCGCGCCCAACCGGCCGAACATGGGGTCAACCACCGTCAGGAACACATCGTCTTTCCAGTTGTACTCGCCCACCAGGGTGACCACCGCCCCATCGCGAGCCACACCGATGCTGTTACCAGTCGGCGGCGGTAGCGGTCCGCCAGGGCCCGACTGACCATCGGGGAAGCCGCTCCCTTCGCCACCGGGGCCAGCCGCGCCACCAGGGCCGCCCGGCCTGCCAGGGTAACCCGAACCGGGATAGCCGCCCGAACCACCCCCCGGCCCACCAGGACGGCCAGGGCCGCCCCCACGCGGGCCTTGGATGTTCTCGGAACCACCGCCACCCGACCGCGGCCCCTGAGCCTCGGGTTCACCGGCCCCCGCTCCACCGCGACCACCACCCGGACCACCGCGACCGCCACCCGGACCAGGGTAGCTTGGCGGGCCGCCCGGCCCGCCCGGCCCACCAGGGCCGCTCGGCCCGCCGGGGTATCCACCAGGATAACCACCAGGGTAGCCGCCCTCACCACCGGGGTTGTTCGGGTTCTGCCCTTGCTCGTCCAGGTTTCGCACATCGATCGGCTTCAGCTTGGCATTGGCGCGAGTCTCGACGAGCAACCGCAGGCCGGGGAGGAGTTGTTGTTCGACCGACGACTTGGCCGCGTCGGACGAAGTGTACTCGACGTACCCCGTGAAGCTCCCCCGTTTCTCGGTCAGGCGGGTGAGAGCGATCCCCATCACCTTCACGTCTTTCAGCACGGCGAAGACGGCCATCATCTCCGGCTTGGCCAGCAACGATTGAATGTCGGCGAGGTTCAGTCGGTCGGCTCCGACCTTCGTGACGTACACCGCCGCCGGCTGGTCTTTGTCCTCGTCTTCCAGCGTGTTCAACGCTCGTTTCAAATCTTGGTGGATCGTCAGGAACGTGGGGTTGCTGGTGATCGTCTTCCTCGGCCTTGGTGGGGCGGCTGGTCCACCGGGTCCACCCGGCCCACCGGGGCCAGCGGGTCCGCCCGGCCCACCGGGGCCAGGAATGCCCGGCAGCGGTTGACCACCGGAGGCACCTGGGGCACCGGGGAGCGGTTGGCCACCGGAGGCACCCGGGGCACCGGGAAGGGGTTGGCCACCGGAGGCACCTGGGGCACCGGGGAGCGGTTGGCCACCCGAACCACCAGGGCCTCCATAGCCGCCGCCAGGGCCACCAGGGCCTCCATAGCCGCCGCCAGGGCCACCTGATTCCGCAGGTGGCATCGGCGGGGCGACTTCCGCCTCCTTGTACTTGGTGACGTACTCGGGGTAGCCGTTTTCTTTGAGGTCGGTCAGGTACCGCTGCATCAGGTTGTGCTCGGCCACGATCAGCGTGTTGGGGTCGTAAAGGCAGATGGCGTACTTCGTTTCTTTGGCCGGAGCGGTGTCGGCGGTTGGCAACTCGAATCCGATCAACTGGCTGAGAATGCCGGTCAACCCGAGCGACTTATCGGCGGCGGCCAGGAAGGGGTTCGATTGCACCACCCGGTACTGCCGGCCCTGAATGGTTTCCGGGGGCGAGGTGTTCATCTTCGGCTTGGCGAACAGGGCATCGTCGAGCGTGTTCTTGGTGCGGAACACGACGAACGAATCACGACCGATGCCGACTTCGCCTTGCACGAGTTCGGTGATCTGATCCGGGTGGAAGTTCATCGACCGCTCGAACAGGTCGATCGTGACCTTGTCGAACACGACTCCGCGGAGAGTGCGGGCGTTGCGGTCGAGGTCATCCAGGCGAGCATGGAACACACCGGTGGTGTTGCCGGGCAGGAGGTTGGTGATGTCGATCCCGCTCGAGCGCACGGGCTTTTTCGGCTTGGGTGGCGGGTTCATCGGCTCGGCAGGTCCGCCGGCTCCGTCGGGTCCACCGGGTCCCCCGGGGCGCCCAGGGCCACCGTACTCACCACCCGGGCCACCGGGTCGGCCGGGGCCACCGTACTCACCACCGGGGCCACCGGGTCGACCGGGGCCACCCGGTCTTGTGGGTTGTTCGGGGTTGGAACCGTCTGGATCCGTGGGCATGGGGGTTTCGCTGCCCGGTTCGGTGGTGCCGCCGGCACCGCCCGTTTCACCAGGCCCACCCCGCCCACTGCCACTGCCACTGCCACTGTTGTTGGCCTGCTGTTGCTGCTTGTTGTAATTGTTCGCTTCTTCGTTGTTCTTCAGCTTGGTCATGATGAGCACAGCACCGCCCACCAGGGCGATGAGGGCAATGACCCCCGTGATCGCACCGACGATCACCTTGCCGTTGCCACCGCTTTTCTTCTCTTTCTTGGCCGTCTTCTCCTTTTTGCTGCCTTTGGGGTCGGCCTTGGCCTCGCCTTTGTCCGCTTTGGCGGCCGGTTTGTCGCTCTTGGCCTTGGCCGCCGCGGCGTCCCCCCCGCTCCCCGCCCCCGCCTGGGCGGGCACGACGAACCGGAACTTGCACTTCGGGCATTCGATCTTCTTGCCCACCAGTGCTGCCTTGACTGCGACACCGGCGTCGCAGCTCGGGCACTGAGTGGTAAACCTGTCGGTACTCATGGCGTCTCCCGCCGGACGAGGGTGGGTGTCGGGTGCGAGTGGAGGATGGAACCGGGACGGACGAAGGATGCGAGAATGATGGAGGTCATCCTATCCGCCCGACGGCGGGGATGGCAAAGGCAATTTCCCTCGCCGCCTCGCCCGAACCCCCGTCAGGGTAACTTAGTTCCGACGGGGGTGGGCGTGCCGACGTTGGTAACCTGTTACACGTGAGGGCTCCGCCCTCACCTCCCGTCGTCCTTTTGGAGTTTCCAGGCTTCGTCGAAGAACCCAGCCCGGACAATCTTGCCAGGGAAGCGGCTGTTCGGCGGGGTGCTCACGTCAATGACGGCATAATCGGGCAACTTGGGCACCTGGCGGGCGTTGTTCAGGTAGTCGTACTCGCGGTACGTGAACCCGGAGTTCAGCACGACGTACTTGGTCGGGTTGAGCGGGTTGGGGAAGATGAGCGCCGGCATGTGATGCTCGGCAGTGTACTCCGTTCCCCCGAGTACGAGGTGCGTCACCTCCTTCCCGTCCACCATCTTCGACACCCACTGCACCGGCAGCTTGTTCGCAATCCTGCCGAGGATGGCATTGCTCTTCGGGTCGCCCCACAGGATCAGGTGGTTGTTCTTGATGTCGTCGTCGCTGACGGCGGTGTCGTCCTTGATGGGGGCATCGCCGCGGAACTGCTGCCGCCAGTGCGTGACGGCGTGCTTCATCTCGCCGGCCGTCCACGCTCCGATCTTGTCGTTCAGCGGCTTGCCCGTCGGCCGCACCATGACGAACGAGTCCATAAAGGCGTCGTCGATGGGGCCTTGTAGGCCAGGTTGTTTGCGGTCCGGCCAGCGAACCGGCCCCGGACTTTCAACCTGCCACCGCCCGCCCGTCTGACGGAGGGTCACCTGCGGCCCCGTCTTGCTCGCCTTGACGAGGGTCGCTACCTCCTCACCGTCGATCACGATTTTCTTGCCCGTGTCGGTTTGCACGTCCGGGAACGGTAACACCAGGGCGGTCACGTTTTGTGTCTTCAGCGTTATCCCGGTGGCGGTTCGTTCCCCCTCCACCGTCGCCTTCTCCCAGTGCTTCTTCAACCCGTAGACGGTGAAGCCCGGGCCGTCGCTGTACCGCAACGTGTACGTCGTGAACTGGAACTTCTCCGGGAACTGCACCCGCCCCTTCGCCACCATCGCGTCGATCTTCTCGTTGATCTCCTTCTTGGCTTCTGGCGTGTAGTTGTGCCCGGCCCCCTTGCCGATGATGTGCGGGAACTCCACGCCAGCGGCTTTGGCGTACTTCACCATGATGTCGGCCGCCTGCTTCTGCTTGTCGTTCTCGCCGCTGTACGCCACCGTCGGCAGGTGGAACAGGTTGCCGGCATACTCGGTGGCGTCGTACATCCGCCACAGTTTTTCTTCCCACCACTGCGGCTTCACCTGCTCGTTCTGGAAGCTGCCGAGGAACTCTTTTGTCTCGGCGAACCCGGCGCCCGGTGCGGCGGCGGCCCAGAGCGTCGGGAAGTGGGTGGCGAACTGCCAGCACGCGGCCCCACCCATGCTGAACCCGCGGGCTACCAGACGCCGATCGTCGATGCGGTAGTGCTGGCGGGCGTGGTCGAGGCACTCGAACGTGTCCACTTCGCCGGCGAACTTGTTGGCGTTGCTGAACCGCCCGTAGGGGTGCAGGATGAACGCCCCCGGAGCCGGGATGATGCCGCCCCCGCTGCCCGGCGAGTTGGCCATGAAGTTCGCTTCCATCACGTTCTCGATCCGCCCGTGCCACCAGAAGTCGAGCCGGTGTTTCTCCTTGCCGTCGAACTTGTAGTCGGCCGGCACGATCATCCAGTACGGCTGCGCGGAGCCGTCGATCTTGCTCTTGTACCCCCGGAGGACTGGGCCGGTTTGCGTCGTCCAGGTCGGCTTACCCGCAGCCAGTTGCTTCGCTCGCTCGATGCCCTTGGCGATGGTGGCCTTGTGAATCGCCACGTCGTTGCGGGTGACTTTCTTCGGGTCCTTGGCATCGGTAAGGACGTAGATCTCGCCGTACTCCAGCCCGTACCGCACCGCTTTCTCGAAGATCTGCACATCCGGCAGTAGTGCTTCCAGGTCCTTCTTCCCTTTCCCCGCCTTCTCCGCGTCGGCGACGGCCGTTTGGAGTTCTTTCAGCCCGGCGGCCAGTTCCTTCCTGGCGTCGTCGGGCAGCGGGGCAGCCTTCGGCGGGATGGGGCGGACGTTGTCGGGGATGTTGTCGGACGGGCCATCGGCGAGTGCCGGGAGGGCGACCGCCAGCAGGGCGAGGAGCGAGACGCGGCGCATGGGGCACCTCGGGAGGGGTCGGCGGCGTTGTATGGGAACCGGGCGGGGGAAGAAGGTGCCAGCCCCGACCGCGTGCTAAGGTTGGGCACCACGGATTTCTGGGCCGAAGGTGCTTTTGATGTCGGCGAAGATGTGCTGCCCCGCCTGCGACCACCCCGGCACCCTCCCGCCGGGAGTGCCGGCCGATGCCCTCCTGACTTGCCCGACGTGCGGGGTGCGCTTCCCGGCCACCCCAATCGTCCCGCCCGACGTACCCCCCCTGGGAGTGTGGGTGGGAGACGGCCACTCCGACCCACCGGTGCCCGACCTGCCGCTACCGGTGGTCACCCCGGAGAACGCGGCCGCCTACCTGGCCTGGGTGCGGGCCGAGGTGGAGCGGTTCGACGTGTATGTCGCTCGTCAACTCGCCCTGTTCCAGAAGATGCGGGAGCAGATCGCCGCGTTTGAGTCTCGCACCCGTACCGAGGCTGTTCGCAAGGAGCAGGCGCTCGACCGCGACCGGGCAGTGCTGGACGCTCGGGCGAAGGAACTTGATGCCCAGGAAGCGAAGATCTCCGCTGCTTTGAAACTGGAGGCGGCCGGGCTGCAAGAGGAGTTGGGACGACAGGTGGCGGCCGAGCGGGAGCAATTGGCCCGACGGGCCGAGACATTGGCCCGCGGAGAGCGGGCACTGGAGCGGCGAACGCGGGAGGTCGAGGAACTGGAGGAGCGGCTGCGGGCCGAGACGCGGCAGGTGGAGCGGCGAACGCGGGAGGCCGAAGAAACCGGGCGGGTCGCGATCACCCCCGTCCCGCCGGCCTACGACATGCTCCCCCGGCGGTGACACCCGCCCGCGGCGGCACGCTCAGGCCGGCGGTGCCAGCACATCCCGCCAGCGGCGGGGTTGCACGTCGAACGCGGTCCGGTACGTCTCTTCAAGCGGCACCATCACATGCCGCCCGCGGCCGATGAACAGCGGCATGTCGGGCAGCCGACCGCCGACGGCGGTCGGCTCGACGTAGGCCCGCACCGGCGTCCCCGCTTCGTAGGCCACCAGGGTGAGCGGCGTCTCGGCGGGCAGGCGGAACGGGTCGGCGGAGAACTCCCGCCAGATGAGGGGGTGGACGCTGTTGGGGTCCCGCGGGCCGGGCGGGAAGGGGTCGCGGAAGTCGCACGCCTTGCGGATGAAGGTTTCGAGAGGGTAGTCGGCCGCCTTGTTCCCCGGCGACACGATCTCCAGCACGGCCACGACGCGGTCCCCGCTGACGTGCCGGACGGCGATGCGGTTCTTCTTCCGCCGGTACAACTCGGCCTCGGACACGAACCGCGTCTTCGGTCGCGCGAGCACCGCCGTAGCGCCCGCGTCCGCAACGTCGTCCGGTTCGTCGGAGTGCAGCGTGAGGACGTCCGGGGTGAACCCGCCGGCCGCCTGCTCCGGGAGTGCGTACAGGTCGTCCGGTAGGACACCGGCGTTCAGCCGGTCGTTGATGGACGCGATCCAACGCTGGTGGAAGGCGTGGTAGATCCCGTCCGGTACGAGTGTCCAGTCGTGCATCGGCATGGCGCCCCTCCGGCCGGCATTGTACCCCTGCCGAAGTCTCACCCCGCATAGGTGGTCGGGTCGGTCATAGCCGCGTCGCGGAAGCCCTGTTTCCGCTCCGCGCACTTGTTGCACTGCCCGCAGTGCAGTTCCCCCACTGGGTCGATGCACGAGAACGTGTTGCCCAGCGGCATCCCCGCCCCCCGCCGCAGCACATCGAGCTTGTGCAACCCCAGCGTGGCGTACGGCCGCAGCACCGCCACCCGCCCGCCGACCGCCCGGCTCACCACGCCCGCGAACCCGTCGTAGAACTCGTCGGTCGCGTCCGGGAATGGGTTCGACCCGAGTGGGGCGGTGGCCACTTCCGGCACCCCGTTCAGGTGGCACCAGATGAGCGCCTTCGCCAGCAGGATGACGTTCCGCCCTGGCAGAAAGACGGCCTCGTCGGCCGAGGCGGCGTCTGGGATGTCGCGGCCGGTCAGGCTCCAGTGCGGGCCATACACGTCGGCCACGGGCAGATCGAGCGTGACCACCGGAGCGACGGCCGGCGACCCGAGGGCCGCGATGAACCGCAGCAGGTGCCGGCGTTCGACGGGTTCCCACACCGCCCCGGTGCGGACGTACAAGGGGTGAACACGGGGATAAACGCGGGCCGCCTCGCCAAGAAGGATCGCGCTATCCAGCCCGCCGCTCACCAGCACGGCGAGCGGGGCAGTGGGGGCGGGCGGGGGCCAGTGAGTCATCGGCCGAACCCACCACCGCCGCCGCCCGTTGCTCGGTTCGCATGGATGAACTCGCCGATCAGGTTGTTCGCCTTGTCGGGGTCTTCCACCCGCGAAACAGCCATGGCGCAACTCCCCGATTGGCGATACTCCAGGTATTGCCAGAAAGCACCGTTTTGGCTGACGTTGGCCACCTGCGAGAGCGCTTTCTTGAACCCGTTCGGCGGCTCCGATTCATCCGCCTTGCCGAGCGGCCCCTGTTTCATGTCGGCCACCAGGGTGGTGGCGTCGGACGCCTCCGGCAGTTCCATGGCGGCGGCCAACCGCACACCGCTGGTGCCGAACGACACCCAGGTGCTGAGCACCGTCGCCTTGCTCATCCCCTCGCGGAGTTTGGTCAGCGTGCCGTCTTCCTTGAACTCACCGGCGGCTGCCGTCAGCCATCCCTTGAGTGCGCCCGTCTCGCGGAACACACTCCAGATCTGCCCGCGGATGGCCAGCTTGCCGGCGGTGCCAATCTTGGTGTGCATGCCGTCGCGTGGCTTGCTCCGGGCGTTCTGTGCGGCAGCCGACACATGGCCGTTGGCGTTTCGCCCACTGGCGGCAATGATCAGGTTGGGGGTGGCCGCGGTCACCACCACCCCACGGGAGAGCACAATCGGATTGCCGTCGCCCAGGTCGGCCGGCTTGAAGTAAGGCGTGGTGCCGAACAGGTACAACACCGAGTTGCTACCCACCTCGCGGGCACACACGAAGTAGGCGAGATCATCCTTCCCCAACCCGACCTTCTTGGCCGCCTCGTCGTACACCGCCTGGGCGTCGGCATCGTAGAACTTGTCGCCGTTCGCCTTCACACCGGGGTAGTTCCGCAACGACTTGAGGTTCACACCCCGCATGACGTTAAAGCTGTCGGGCACGCAGGCCACCATGTCTTCGGCCTTGGCCGACCGGGCCACGATCACCCAGATCACAGTGAAGAGGGTAATGATCACCCCCATGAGCGACCCGACAATCAGCAGCAACAGCCAGTGGTTGAAGTAGGTGCGGGGCACCGCCTCGACCGTCTTCGGCTTCTTCTTCGGCTTGCCCTTCTCTTCTTTCTTGGGCTGATCGACCTTCTTTTCCTCGAAGGCATTGGCGCTGGGGGCGGCGAACTTCTGGCCGCACTTGCCGCACTCGATTTCGGTGCCCCGCTTGGGCGGGTCGTCGAACCGCAGTTTCGCCTGACAGGACGGACAGCGGACATCGAACGGCATAACCCACCTGAATTCAGGGGCGGGAGAAAGGACTTGTACTATGTTAGTGGGCGGAACGGGACCGGGAAGCGGAGCACACAAAAGCGGGTGTACGAAACTGCAACAAGAAGTTGCCCAAAAAATAGGCAGTCCTGGCTAGATGATGGCCTTTTTTTGAGCAGCCGATGAAAGTTTTCCAACAATTTTGGGGGAAAACAGTGGAAAACTGGCTTCCCGGCAGTGTAATGTCTGAGGAGATAAGAGGAGTTGGGGTGTGCAGTTTTGCCCTCCCTCAACACTCTACCTCCAGTCCCACCCAGGAACCCGCCTGTGGGACCGCCTTGATCCTCTGTGTAAACCATTGGCTTCGGTCGATTCCTCATTTTTCATCCGAGCCAACGGTGTGATGAGAGGCCACCCGCCTCACCTTCCTCTGGAGAGCGTTATGATCTCTCGTTTCCGTGATCGGCGTGGGTTCACGCTGATCGAACTGCTGGTGGTGATCGCCATCATCGCCATCCTCATCGGTCTCCTCCTGCCCGCCGTGCAGAAGGTCCGTGAGGCCGCCTCTCGGATGACGTGCCAGAACAACCTGAAGCAGATCGGCCTGGCCGCCCACAACTACGAAAGCGCCAACGGCGTGCTGCCGCCTGGCTACCTCGGGCCACGCCCGCGGGCGACTACCGGTGGCGCCACCCTGTCGGGCCAACAGTGGGGCTCGCTCGCCATCATCCTGCCCTACA